>NZ_JBFRCG010000004.1:0-449330 GCF_040965595.1 Paraburkholderia sp. EG287B | reverse complement strand
GCGGCGCGGCTTCGAGCGCGAACGCCGTCACGCCAGCCTCGGCGAGTTTCGCGGCGTTCTCCGCATTAAAGGGATCGAGCATGCCGACCAGCACTGCGCCGCGCTTCATGAACGGCAATTCGCTGACGGTGGGCGACTGGACCTTGAGCACGAGGTCCGCGCCGAAGGCCGTGGCCGCATCGGCGACCTGCGCGCCCACGGTCGTGTAGGCCTCGTCGGGATAGCTCGCGCCGACGCCGGCGCCCGCCTGGATCGTGACCGTGTGGCCCTGGGCGACGTATTTCCTGACTGTCTCCGGCGTCGCGGCCACGCGGGTTTCGTTCGCCCGGGTTTCTGCGGGTATTCCAATGTGCATCAAAGAACCCCTGATTGCAAAAGCGTGATACGAAACAAACCAGTTGGCTGCCGAGGGTGTTCGAGCAACCCCGCAACCATCCTCGAATGTCTCGCTACGACAGAGACATTCGTTGTCCTGATTGATATGGATAGTCCGCAAAAGAGCGCAGCCCCGAAGGGCTGCTCTTCGCAAAATCCTGCTTTCTAAAGTACCTTCTTTTCGCGCAAGGTATCGATATCGGATTGCGACATACCCAGCACATCACGCAGCACGGCGTCCGTGTGCTGCCCGAGCATCGGCGGCGCTCCGTACGAATCGATAGGCGTGCCCGACATCTTCACCGGATTGGCAACCATACGGACCGCCTCGTCGGTGAGCGGATGCGCGACTTCAACACACATCGCACGCGCCTGCACATGGGGATCGGCGAACACTTGTTCCAGATTGTTGATCGGCCCCGCCGGCACCCCAGCCGCGTCGAGAGCCGCCAGCAGTTCATCGCTTTGCCATTTGGCGATAAGCGGTTCGAACACTTCGCCAAGCGCGCGGCGATTCTTCACTCGCAGTGCAATCTCGCTGAATCGTGGGTCGCTGGCGAGTTCGGGATGCCCGAGGACCTGGCACATCCGCGCGTATTGTTCGTTGTTGCCAGCAACGATCATGATGTCGCGATCGGCACAGCGGAACATGCGCGACGGCATGCCGCCGTTTCCCTCCGTACCGCGCCGGATCGGAACCTGCCCCGAAACGAGGTACTGGCTCGCATAGTGCGATGTGGCGGCGATCATCGCGTCCAGCAGCGCCAGGTCGATGTACTGCCCCTCCCCACTGCCGCCTTGCGCCGCGTCGCGATGATAGAGCGCGGCGATGATCGCGGACGCCGCGTACTGTCCACAAAGGATGTCCGCGAGACTGGGCCCGGTTTTCATCGGTCCGCCGCCTGGCACGTCGTCGCCGTTGCCCGTGACGCTCATCAGACCGCCCATCGCCTGGAAAATCGAGTCATATCCGGGGCGGGGACTGTACGGCCCGGTTTGTCCGAACCCCGTTATCGAGCAGTAGATCAAGCGGGGATTGACGAGCTTGAGGCTCTCATAGTCGAGCCCGTAGCGTTTCAGGTCGCCAACCTTATAGTTCTCGAGCAGCACGTCGCAATGCGCAGCCAGCGAGCGGATCAGCGTCTGCCCGTCGGGCGTCGAAATATCGCACGTGATCGACTTCTTGCCGCGGTTCGCGCTAATAAAGAACGTCGATTCGCGCGTGACCTTGCCCTCCCGATCCATGAGAAACGGAGGGCCGAACTGCCGCGAATCGTCCCCTTTGCCCGGACGCTCGACCTTGATGACCTCCGCGCCGAGATCCGCCAGCATCTGCGCCCCCCAGGGCCCCGCGAGAATACGGCTCAGGTCGAGTACGCGAACCCCCGTCAACGCGCCTTTTGTCATATCAAACTGTCCCCTTGAATTCACACCGGCCGCGCCGCAAGCCATGCATCAGCGTCCGACGAACTTCGCCGTACGTTTTTCGATGAAGGACTGAACGCCTTCCTTTGCATCTTCCGTGTTGTAGAGAAACTGCTGCGTCGACTGAATCGTCGCGTAGGCATCCTGCCAGCCTTGCCCCAGTGAAACACGCGCGTTCTGAATCGTGGCCTGCACGGCGAGCGGCGCCTGCGAGGCGATTCGCTCTGCGATAGCAAGCGCGCGGTCGAACTCCTGGCCCGCCGGCACGACGTCCTGAACGAAGTTCATGTGGCGCGCCTCCTCGGCAGTAAACTCGTCGCCGGTGAGCAGCACCTTCATCGCGTTGCCCCAGCCGGCACGCTGGACCATGCGGAACGTCGCACCACAACCTGCCATGATCCCCCGCTTCACTTCAAGTTGGGAGAAACGGCAGTTATCGGCGGCCACGGCCACTTCCGACGCGAGCATCAATTCGACCGCGACCGTAAAGCAGATCCCCTTGAGAGCGATGACGACCGGCTTGGTGCGCAGCGGCGCGCGCAAGTTGAACGGATCGACCTCGCCCTCCGGAAGCAAGGGTTTGCCCTCACGGCGCAGCGGCGCGATCTTCGGCATGTCGAGCCCCGCCGTAAAGTGGTCGCCTTCGGCATAGACCAGACCGCAGAACAAATCGCTACTGTTCTCGAGCTGCGTGTAAGCGGCGGCTAGTTCCTTGAACATCTTCGGGGTAAAGCCGTTGCGCTTTTCCGGCCGGTCGATCCCTATCAAAAGCAGGTTCCCGCGTTGTTCAACGCGAATCTGTCCGTCCTCGTGACGAGTCGTCATGCACTGTCTCCTCGCGGTGTTTTCCGTTAGCAAATCTGACCATGGGCTCAATTGACAAAGCCGGGTCACACATTCAGAATCATAAACGTCGTTCACAAATTTGGCAACGCGCGGCACGACCCGGCGCAGTCTGAACGGGGTGCCACAGCCAACACAACCGAGGCCGGGCAGATACCGATGCTGGCTTAAGTGTTCACCCTGATTCCCGCAAGGAAAGACCATGGCCTACGAGACGATCATCGTCGAAATTCACGGCAAGACCGGCTTGATCAAGCTGAACCGTCCGCATGCCTATAACGCGCTGAACAACCAGTTGATGGACGAGCTGACGGCCGCACTCGACGGCCTCGAGGCCGATCCTGCCATCGGCGCGATCGTGCTCACCGGCAGCGAAAAAGCATTCGCCGCCGGAGCCGACATCAAGATGATGGGCGAATGGACGTACATGGACGTCTACAAGAACCAGTTCATCACTTCGAACTGGGAGCGCACCTCGCGTTGCCGTAAACCGGTCATCGCCGCCGTCGCCGGTCTCGCGTTGGGCGGAGGCTGCGAGCTGGCCATGATGTGCGATTTCATTCTGGCCGCCGACAACGCGCGTTTCGCCCTTCCCGAAATCACGCTCGCAACCATTCCCGGCGCCGGCGGCACGCAGCGCCTCACGCGCGTGCTCGGCAAATCGAAGGCGATGGAGATGATCCTCACCGGCCGCAAGATGGACGCTGTCGAAGCCGAACGATGCGGGCTCGTGAGCCGCATCGTTCCCGTCGATACGCTCGTCGGCGAAGCGCTGAAAACAGCCGACGAAATCGCGCGATTCTCGCAACCGGTCGTGGCGATGGCGAAAGAGTGCGTCAACCGTGCTTACGAATCGAGCCTCGCCGAAGGCATCCTGTTCGAGCGGCGCATGGCTTATTCGACCTTCGCCACCGAAGACCGCAAGGAAGGCATGGCAGCCTTCGCCGAAAAACGCAAGCCGCAGTTCCGCGATTGTTGAATCGCTGAAAAAGCCACTTCTGCCGTGGCTAACCGAGCACGCCAGGCCGCGCGCATCCAGCGCCCTCCTCTGGCACCCACACTCCCTCCCCAGACTACAGGCACGTGATGAAACCCTACGTCAACCGTATTACTGAACTACTCGGCATTCAATACCCCATCATTCAAGGCGGCATGCGCTGGGTGGCGCGGGCTGAACTGGCAGCGGCCGTAGGTAACGCGGGCGGTCTTGGGTTCATCTCCGCGCATACGCATGCAAGCGCCGACGCGCTCGCGCGTGAAATCGACAAAGTGCGTTCGCTCACGGACAAGCCGTTCGGTGTGAATCTGACCGTACTCGGCGCGAATGCCGGTCTCGACTATGACGCGTATGTGCGCACCATCGTTTCGCAGGGTGTCAAGGTCGTGGAAACGGCAGGTAGCAATCCCGCGAAATACATCGCCGAATTCAAGGCGCAGGGCGTCAAGGTCGTCCACAAGTGCGTCACGGTCCGCCACGCGGTAAAGGCCGAATCGCTCGGCGCAGACGCCATCAGCATCGACGGGTTCGAATGCGCGGGGCACCCCGGTGAAGACGATATCCCGGGACTGATCCTGATTCCCGCCGCCGCCGACAAGCTGAAGGTGCCGATTCTCGCCTCCGGTGGTTTCGCCGATGGGCGCGGTCTGATGGCGGCTCTGGCGCTCGGTGCGGACGGCATCAATATGGGCACGCGCTTCATGCTCACGCAAGAATCGCAGGTCCACCCGGCGATCAAGCAACGTCTGCTGGAAGCGACGGAGCGCGATACGGTGGTGGTCGGCCGCTCGCTCGGCGATGCAAGCCGTGTGATCAAGAATAGCGTGAGCCTCGCCGCGCTCGAACTCGAGCGCAGCGGGCACGTGACGCATGCCGACCTCTACGCGCTGACCGGAGCCAAGCGTTGGATGGACGCATTCGGCACGGGAGAAGTCGAAGGCGGCGCGTTCCCCGCCGGGATCGTGACCGGTCTCATCCACGACCTGCCGACTTGTGCGGAACTGATCGAACGCATCGTGAAGGAGGCTGCCGCGATCGCGCAACGCCAGCTCGGCTTCGGAGCCGCTCTCGCATGAAACTCACCGGTCTTCGCGTCGTGGACCTGTCCCAGTTCATGCCGGGTCCGTTCCTCGCCGCCAATCTCGCGGAACACGGGGCGCAGGTCATCAAGATCGAGCCGGTCACCGGCGACCCCACACGCGGTGCACCGGGCACGGATGGCGCGTTCTTCGCCGCAATCAACCGCGGCAAGCGCAGCATCGCCCTCGACTTGAAGCATCCCGATGGACGCGAGGCGGCGCTCAAGCTGATGAACGAGGCTGACGTGGTGATCGAGTCGTCGCGGCCGGGGGTGGCCGCCCGCCTTGGCATCGACTACGACACGGTGAGCCGGACGAACCCGCGACTCGTTTATTGCGCAATGACCGCATTTGGTCAGAACGGCCCGCTCTCTCAACTGCCCGCTCATGATCCGGTGATTCAATCGCTTGCGGGAACGCTGCCGCGCGACTGCCGCGGGGTGCCGGTTACCACAGGGCCATCACTCGCCGCGCTGGCCGGTTCGTTGACGGCGTTGTCCGCTGTGTTGATGGCCCTCCTGCGCGCGCGGGAGACGGGCCGCGGCGACTATATCGACATCTCGCTCTTCGATGCGGCGCTCACTGCACAGCCTTATCTCAGTGGCCACTTGCTCAACACGCCGGACGTTTCATCTCAGGAAACGCCAGACGACATTGGGCTCGCACTGCTCAGCAGCTATGAGACTGCCGATTCGAAGTGGCTCTGCCTCGGCGGCCGGGAGCGCAGCTTTGCCACCAACCTGCTTACGCCACTCGGCCGCCCGGATCTGGTCGGTGACGCCATCGGTCCGGCTGGTGAAGGTCAAACGCGGGTGCGCGCATTCCTGACGCGTACCTTTCTGAGCCGCACGCTCGATGAATGGCTCGACTGGTTCGAGGGCCGAAACATCAGCGTCGCGCCGGTGCTCTCGCTCGCCGAAGCGCTCGACCATCCACATGCGCATGAGCGCGCGATGATTCAAAGCGATCCGTCCGGACGCAAACACGTTGCAAGCCCGATGCACTTCCGTATGGAGCCTGCGGCGCCGCCGCTCGCCGTTCCGCGCCTTGGTCAGCATACGGAAGCCGTACTGCGCAGCATCGGATACAGCGAAGAGCGGATCGCGGAAGTCATCGCATCGGGCGCCGTGCGTGGGCAGTACGACGACATCTATGCCGTTGCGCAAACGACTCAAACTACGCACTGACGCGAACAACATCATGCCTTTACTGCTAGAGGCGGACTCCGTCGACTTCGCATCCATCGTTCGTCCCGGAGATACCGTCGCGTGGGGTCAATCGAATGCGGAGCCCCTCCCGCTCACGAGAAAGTTGCTAGAGCAACGGCACGGCATCGGCGCGTTTCGGATTTTTCTGGGCGCTAGTCGTTTCGACACGTGCCGGCCGGAGCACGCTGACTGCATCGATTTCGTTTCGTACTGCGGCACAGGCGCCAACCGCGCTTTGGCCAAGGCTGGCGCACTCGATATTCTTCCGTGCCACTACTCGCAGTTTCCCCAGATGATGGAGTCGGGCCAGTTTCCCATCGACGTCTTGCTGCTGCAGCTGTCGCCGCCCGATTCACTGGGTCGCTACAGCCTCTCCATTGCGCACGAGTATCTGATTCCGGCACTGAAGCACGCGCGCGTCGTCGTCGCAGAGGTGAATGAGCAGGCGCCCTGGACGTACGGCGAGCGCTACCTTCGCGACGATGAGATCGACTTCATCCTGCCGACGTCGCGCGCTCTACCCGAAAGTTCGCCCAGCGCAGCAAGCGCAACGGAACTGGCGATTGCGCGGTACACGGCAAGTTTGATCGATGACGGCGCCACGATTCAACTTGGTCTCGGCGCGATTCCAGAGGCGATCCTTGCCTGCCTCTCCGATCGTCGAAACCTCGGCATTCATTCCGGCACGATTGGGGACAAAGTCGCCGATCTAATGCTAAGCGGCGTCATCAACAATGCGCGCAAATCCATCGACATAGGCAAGACCATCGCCGGCGTGATGATGGGTGGCCGCCGCATTCACGAGTTCGCGCACCGCAACGACGCCATCGAGTTTCGTTCGACCCGCTACACGCACGACCCGCATGTGCTCGCGAGCATCGATCGCTTCGTCGCCATCAACTCGGCGGTCGAAGTTGATCTGAGCGGACAGATCAACGCCGAAATTGCGGGGGGCGTGTACGTGGGCGCGGTGGGCGGCGCGCTCGACTTCCTGCGCGGCGCGCGACGCTCTCATGGCGGCGTTCCCGTCATCGCACTGCCCTCCACGGCTGGCAAGGGCGCCACCCGCATTGTCGCGTCGTTGACCGGACCGGTTAGCACGCCGCGCAGCGACGCCGGGATCGTGGTGACGGAATACGGCGTAGCCGATCTGCGCGGACTGACGCTGCGGCAACGGCGCGAGCGCATGCTTGCGATCGCCCATCCGGACCATCGTGGCGCGATCGACCAGATGGCCGGCGCCCCGCCTTCCAATCGTTCCGGAAGTGCGACGCTCGTCGCCTGATTGCCATCGGGCCCGAATCAGAAACTCGAAACCCTGCAAGGAACTGTCCCATGAAACGCGCAGCAATTGTGTCCCCCGTACGCACGCCCGTCGGCACCTTTGGCGGTAGCCTGCGCGGTGTCTCCGTCGAAGAACTCGGCGCACTCGTTGCGAACGAAACGATCCGGCGAGCGAGACTCGATCCCGCTCGCATCGACGATGTCGTGTTCGCACAATCGTACGCGAGCAGCGAAACGCCCTGCGTGGGCCGCTGGATCGCGCTGCAGGCGGGCCTGCCCGTGGCAGTGCCGGGCATGCAACTGGACCGTCGCTGCGGCGGCGGCCTGCAGGCCCTCGCCACCGCGGCGATGATGGTGCAAACCGGCGCCGCCGACGTGGTGCTGGCCGGCGGCGTGGAAAGCATGAGCAACATCGAGTACTACAGCACGGACATGCGCTGGGGCGCCCGTTCGGGCTCCGTTCAGTTTCACGACCGTCTCGCACGCGGCCGCGAGCGCTCGCAGCCCGAATCTCGCTTCGGCTATATCTCCGGCATGATCGAGACAGCGGAAAATCTCGCCACCGACTATGGCATCAGCCGCGAGGCCGCCGACGAATTCGCGTTACGCAGCCACCAGCGCGCGGCGGCGGCGTGGGAGTCGGGCCGCATGGCCGAGGAAGTCGTTGCGGTCAGCGTGCCCCAAAAGAAGGGCGAGCCGCTCCGTTTCTCCAGGGACGAAGGATTCCGGGCGGACGCCAGCATGGAAAGTCTCGGCAAGCTTCGCGCTTTGATGCCGGGCGGCACGGTGACCGCCGGCAACTCCAGCCAGCAGAATGACGCCGCCGCCGCTTGCCTCGTGGTTGCGGAAGACCGTATCGAAGCGCTCGGGCTCGAACCCATCGCCTGGCTGACCGGCTGGGCCGCCGCCGGCTGCGAGCCGTCACGCATGGGCATCGGCCCCGTGCCTGCGGTCCAGAAGCTCATGGCGCGCACGGGTCTCTCGCTCGATCAGATGGATCTCGTCGAAGTGAACGAAGCGTTCGCATGCCAGGTGCTGGCAGTCCTCAAAGGCTGGAACTGGCACGATACCGACCGGCTCAACGTGAACGGCTCCGGCATATCGCTCGGCCATCCGATTGGCGCAACGGGCGTGCGGATCATGACGACGCTCCTGCACGAACTGACGCGTCGAAAGGGACGATATGCGCTCGAGACCATGTGCATCGGCGGCGGCCAGGGTATCGCCGCCGTCTTCGAGCGCGTTTGACACTGGGCGACGCAGCGCACGGCCTGGCGCCGTGCGCGTGCCCTAACCCTCAGGCCTCCACCTCGACCATCACGAAGTCGGCCTTGGTCGCGCCGCACTCGGGGCATGCCCAGTCATCCGGGATGTCTTCCCAGCGGGTGCCGGGCGCGATGCCCTCCGCCGGAAGTCCCGCCGCTTCGTCGTAGTAAAACCCGCAAAAAATGCATTGCCACTTTTTCATGATCGTCTATGAGTCGTTGAGGTGGGGTTATTTCAGGGCGCTACGTCCCAGGCGAGCGGCAGATAAAGCATGCCGTTGACCGAGCCCGAGCCGCATCGTGGCTTGTCGCCCTCGCGAATGCGGAAATCGGGAATGCGTTTGAGCCATTCCTGCAGGAACACCTTGATCTCCGTGCGCGCGAGAAACGATCCCGGACAGCGATGCGGTCCGTTGCCGAAAGCCGCGTGCATCACCGGCTTGCGCGTGAGGTCGACGGCAAGCGGGTTGCTGAACTTGCGGTCGTCGAGGCCGAACAGAGAGTTCGGCAACTGGATCTGGTCACCCTTCCTGAACTGGATGCCTTTGTATTCCATGTCCTCGGTAATGAGCCGCGCGGTATTCGCCACGCCAAAGCGCCGGATCAATTCGTCGACCGACGACACCATCAGTTCCGGATTCTCGATGAGTTGCTGCCGGTGCGCCGGATTCTCGGCGAGGAAACGTGCGATGAAACCCATCATCGAGGCGACGGTATCCAGGCCACCGAACAGCACGACGATAAACATCCCGAACATGCGCTCGGGGCTGATCGGCTTGCCATCGACCTGTGCGTTGACAATCAGGCTGACCAGATCGCCGCCCGCCTGGGCCTTGCGCTTTTCCACCCAGGTGGCGATATAGCCGCCAAGGCGATGCTGGGATTCGATGCGTTCGTCGAGATTGCCGCGTACGGCCCACTCCGCCCATTCGAGCAGTTGCTCGCGATCGCTCAACGGAAGGTCTGCGAGACGCAGAAAAATCACGATCGGCAGGATCTTCGAGAACTCCGAGACGAACTCGCATTCGCCTCGCGGAGCGATCTTTTCGATCAACTCGATTGCGAGGCTGCGCACGTCGCTCTCGAGCGACGCGATTGCCTGCGGAAGAAAAGCGGGCGTGATCAGGTTGCGGTACGCAGTGTGCTCAGGCGGGTCGAGTTCGAGCGGCACGAGCCGCGACTCGTTGAGCGGCGGAATGTTGACGCTTTGATGCGAGAAGCGCGTATGGTCCTTCTGCATCGCCTCGATATCTTCACCTCGCGTGGCGATCCAGTGGCCTCCATAGTAAGGGGACCATACGATGTCGGGCCCCGCGTGCAGCGACTTCCATGCCAGATGAACATCGTCTTGTGCGTCAGGCGGGTTCATATAGTCGAAATCGACCACAAGGTCTCGCGGAACATGGTCCGGCACGGTCCAGCCTTTCGTATGATTCATCTTGCGTCTCCTTTCATTTCGTCGTCTTCGAATGGATGAATCGCCACACTCTGCGTCAATGCGTCTGCGTTCATATTATGCAACGTCGTTCAGTTTTGCTATTATACCGAGGCGAGCATTTCTACATCAACGCCTGTATCGAACGGAGACAAGAGTGAGCGATTTCGTCAAGGACAAGGTGGTAGTGGTAACGGGTGCGGGTGCCGGCATCGGGCGCGACTTCGCGCTGCAATTCGCGGCGAACGGCGCCAAGGTCGTCGTCAACGACCTCGGTCGCAACGCCGAAACCGGCGAATTCGCCGCACAGCGCGTTGTCGCGGAAATCAAGGAGGCCGGCGGACAAGCGGTTGCCTCGATGGACAGTGTCGCCGAATGGGATTCGGCGCAGAAGATCGTGCAGGCCGCGCTGGACACGTTCGGCCGCATCGACTGTGTGGTGAACAACGCCGGCATCGTGCGTGACCGCATGTTCTTCAACATGAGCCTCGACGAGTGGAAGGCCGTGGTCGACGTCCACCTGAACGGGTCGTTTTTCGTGGCGCGTGCGGCGGCTCCGCATTTCAAGGCGCAAAACGGCGGCAGCTTCGTTCATATGACCTCCACGTCGGGTCTGATCGGCAATATCGGGCAAGCCAACTACTCGGCCGCCAAGATGGGTGTCGTCGGTCTGTCCAAGTCGATCGCCCTCGACATGGCCAAATTCAACGTGCGTTCGAATTGCATCGCACCGTGGGCGTGGACCGCGATGACGGCCTCGATTCCCTCGGAAACGCCGGAGCAAAAGGCACGCGTCGAGATTCTCAAGCGCATGGAATCGCGCAAGATCGCGCCACTCGCCGTGTACCTCGCTTCCGACCAGGCCGCCAAGGTTTCGGGCCAGATCTTCGGTGTGCGCGCCAACGAAATCTACTTCTTCAACCAGATCCGCATGATCCGCTCACTGCATCGCGACGGCGGCTGGACGCCCGAAGCGATTGCCGAACAGGTCATGCCGGCGTTCGAGTCGAGCTTCTTCCCGAACGTGCCTTCCATGGCGCTCACGCCGTGGGATCCGGTGTAAGCACAGTTGGACCACGCCCGCGCCACATCTTTCGGTGGCGGCGCGGGCGCCCCGCAATTCCCCTTACCCTTCTACCGAACCACGCACGCTTTCGGTCTTTTCGGACAAGCTGACGATGCGTCTTGCCTTGAGCAAGACCGGCAAGTCCACCATCCGTCCATCCACGGACACTGCCCCGCCTTCAGCGCGCTCATATGCCTCGACAATTTTCCGCGCCTTGGTGATTTCATCTGCGCTTGGGCTGAACGCAGCGTTGACCGCTGCAACCTGGCGCGGGTGAATACACAGCTTGCCGCCGAAACCCAGCGATCTTGCCTTCGACGCGTCATGCGCGAGTTGCCGTTCGTCATCGATCGCCACGGTTACGCCATCCACCGGAGACTGAATTCCGGCTACACGCGAGGCCAGCACGATGCGCGAACGCGCGTGCAGCAACGCGTCCCATGAACCATCGCAATCGAGATCGAGTTCGAAGTCCACCGAGCCGAAAATGAGCCGCTCGACACCGGGCATGCGCGCCACTTCCAACGCGTTCCAGACGCCCTCGGCGGATTCGATGATCGGCCATATCGGCTTCTGCGTTGCCACGGCGACAGCGGTCAGCGCTGCCGCGTTCTCCGCCTTGGGCAGCACGATGCCATCGATACCGTCGAGCACTGCAAGCGAGAGGTCATCCTCGAACCACTGAGTGCCAGCGCCATTGATGCGCAACAGCACGCGAACAGGCGCAGCCACAAATGTTCGCGCGGCATCGGCAACATGTGCGCGCGCGGACGCTTTATCCACGTCCGCGACGGCGTCTTCGAGGTCCACGATCACTGCATCGGCGCCTGCCGCGAGCGCCTTGGCGAATCGCTCGGGTTTGCTCCCAGGCACAAAAAGAAACGAACGCATAAAACTCCAGTTCAGAGACCGGTCCGCGGAAGTTAAAACACGTTGGCGGACCGGATTCAACACATCAGGCGAGCACGGCCGATGCTTCCATGCGCAACGACCCATCGCTACCCGAAATCCACAAGATCACCTTGCCGGGGTCCGATTCGTCCCGCTTCCCGCAGACATAGAAAGGTAACGTGTCCACCACCGGCTTGATCGCGCGGAACGAAAACGATCGCACGCGCACGCCCGGCAGCTCGGATCTCAGCGAGTCCATAAGTAGCGTGGCGAGCAGAGGGCCGTGCACGACGAGCCCCTCATATCCCTCTTCGCCGGTCGCGTATGGCCGATCGTAGTGGATACGATGACCATTCAAGGTAAGCGCCGAATAGCGAAACAGCAGCACGGGATCGGGAACGACCTCGCGCGCCCACTGAGCGCTCGCGGGCGCGGCCTGTGGCGCAGCCGGCTTTTCGCTCGCAGCCGGATGGTCTCGATAAACGATATCCTGGCGTTCGACGATCGCGAGTCCGGCAACGTCGCTGACCTCGTGCTTGACCTTGACGAACACGAGATCGCCGGTACGTCCCTGCTTGTGTGCAACGCTCTCGATGCGAGAAAGCCGCGTAATCGCGCTGCCCGCCTTCAGCGGCCGCAGAAACTCGAGTTGACTGCCCGCCCACATACGCCGCGGTAAGTCGACAGGCGGGAGGAAACCTCCACGCTTTGGATGACCGTCCGATCCGACCATCGACTGACGATGAACCGGCAGAAAATAAAGCCAGTGCCACAACGGCGGCAAGTCATCGCCCGCCGCAGCAGACGGTTCGTCACGGTCGAGCATGGCGCCGAGCGCCGCCATCGGCGTGAGCGTGACCTGGTCCTGCACTTCCTCGGTGCGTCCGGTCCATTGCTGCAAATACGTGATATCCATGACCATTGCGGTGATCACTCCAGATCCAGCGCTTCACGAATCGCAACGGCGATCGGGAGCAGCGGATCTTCTTCCGGCGTGGTCGGATTGAACAGCTTGTTGTGGCAGATTGCCACCGCGAGTTCCGTGTCCGGGTCCGCCCAGCCGATCGAATTGCCCTGCCCCGGATGACACAATGCGCGCGGCGAACGCGCCGCCGTCACCGGCGGATGATTGCCGCCGAACCAGAAGCCGCCGATCGTGATCGGAATCGGAAAGCCGAACATTACGGGGTCCGGCTCTTCGCTGTTGGCGCGCGGCGTATTCAGCGTGGCCACGAGTTCCTTCGAAAGGATCCTCACGCCGTCCAGCTCACCACCGCACGCAAGCATCGCCCAAAAACGCGCTTCACTACGCGCATTGAAGATCCCGCCCACGCCCGCCACCTCGGCGCGCCGTACGTCCGGGCGCTCGAACACCTGCGGCGTCAATGCGACCTGCTGCGGCATCGAGCGCAGGAACAGAGGCGGCAGGTATTCCGCGGGAACCGGCACCATTGCGTCGGTAAGACGAGCGACGCGTGGCTCGACCTCATCAGGAATGCCAATCCAGAGATCGTGTATACCGAGCGGCTTCGCAATCTCCTCCTGAACGAAACGGCCCAGCGAGCGCTTCTTCGGATCGGCGCGTCGGACCAGTTCGCCAACGATCCAGCCGAAGGTCATCGAAAGATAAAGCGTCTTCGTGCCCGGCTCGGCGAGCGGCTCCAGGTTCGCGATGGCGCGCGTCATCCATTGCCAGTCGCACATCAGTTCCGGCGTCACGCCGTCCGGCATCTGCGGCACGCAGGCGCGGTGAGTCAGCACATCGCGTACCGTCGTCTTGTCTTTCCCGTGCGCACCGTACTCCGGCCAATAGCGCGTGACCGGCGCGTCGTATTCGATGAGTCCGCGGTCCGCCAGAATGTGCAGCGCGGTTGCCGCGACGGCCTTCGTCACCGAATAGACGTTGAAGAGCGTATCGCCGTCAACCAACCGGCCGGTGGACGGATCGGCCACGCCGCTCCATGCGTCGATCACGAGCTTGCCATTCAGATAGGCCGCCACCTGCACGCCGATCTCGCCGCCTTCCCGCGTCGCACGGTCGAGCGCTTGTTGAACAAGCGCGTTTCGCTCGGATAATGTTTGCACTGTCAGGTCCATATCGTGTCTCCCATTCGTGAACATGTCGCTTTGACGGGCTAGGTCTTGCCAGACTGCGCAGCAATACCGGCAAGCCCTTCAAGCGCGAGTCCGTAGCCCAGTTCGTCGACCATGCGACGCTTGAATGGCTGAGCAAAGACCGCGCGGGTATAGCGCAGGGTTTCGATCGGCTTCGCCGCGAGGCCGCGGGCGATCTCCCAGGCGCGCTCGAGCAGCGCTTCCTGGGCGAGGACTTCGCCGACCACGCCAAGCTCCCACGCGCGTTGCGCCGTCATGCGCTCGCCGGTGAGCAGAAAGTGGCGTGCGCGGTTATGGCCGACCAACATCGGCCAGACGATCTGCACGCCATCCGCCGGCACGACGCCGTGAACGAAGTGCGCCTGATCCGAGATTTCGGCGTGACTGGACGCGAGCACGATATCGGAGAGCACGAGTAACTCGGCGTGAATGTGCGCCGGGCCGTTGATTGCGCCGATCACGGGAACCGGAATGTCCAGCAGTTGCATGAGCAAGTCCTGCCCCTCGCGCTGCAGGCGCGGCCAGATTTGCGCAAGCGGTTCCGCCGGCAGCTCGGCGTAGTTCATGGCGTCGCAGAAAGCATTGCCGGTGCCCGTCAGGATCACTACGCGATTTTCGAGGTCGCGTGCGATCTGATAGAACGCCTCGCCCAGCTGACTGTGAATGCTGCCGTCGAGCGCGCCCCACTTGAGGGGGCCGCCATCCGTGTGCAGGCGCACCTGTAGAACGCCATCGCGCCGCTCGAATTCGATGTTCGCAAAGCGCTTGCCATAGTCCTCGAGACAGCTCATCGTGCGTCCTCGAGGATCAGGCCGGCGGCGCGCCATGCCATCGCCATCATGGGGCCGTTGGTGTTACCGGAAATCATCGTGGGCGTCACGGAGAGATCCATCACGCGCAGGCCTTCAACGCCCCGCACGCGCAAGCGCGAATCGAGCACGGCAAGCGGATCGGAGCCCATCTTGCAGGTGCCGCAAGCGTGGTAGCCGGACTGTCCCTCGCGCCGGTAGAGGTCGAGAATTTCGGCGTCGGTCTGAACGGCGGAACCTGGACGCGTCTCTCCTTCCAGCAGGCTAGCGAGCGGATCGGCGGCCAGCACGTTTCGCATGAGGCGGAATGCGTTGACGGCCATCCGCTGGTCGTACGAATCGGCGAGGTAGTTCGCAACGACTTCGGGCGGCACGCGCGGGTCCGCCGACTGGATCCTCACGTGTCCCTCACTGCGCGGACGCAGTGGATAGCTGAAAAGCTGCATGCCAGGAAACGTCTCGAACGCATAGCTGGCCGCGCCGAAATCCATCGAGTACGGCGCCATCATCAACTGAACGTCGGGGCGCTTCGCGTCGGGAGCAGTCTTGACGAAACCGCCCACCTGATAGGAGCCGAGCGACATCACGCCACGGCGGAACAGGAAATACTGCATCGCGTTGCGCCAAAGGCGCAGGCCGCTGAACTGCCGGTTCTGCGAATCGCACCACTCCTGCAAACGCGCCTGCACCATATACAGATAGTGCTCGCGCATGTTGAGCCCGACGCCCGGGCTTGCTGCCACGACCGGAATGCCAAGCGACTGCAGATGGCCGGGATCGCCAATGCCCGACAACTGCAAAAGCCGCGGTGACTCGATCGCTCCAGCCGACAGCACGACTTCGCGGCGTGCAAGGTAAACGATCTGCTGCCCCGCGCTTTCGCATTGCACGCCAGTTGCGCGCGTACCGTCAAACACGATTCGGGCGGCCTGCGTCGCGGTAACGACCGTGAGGTTCTTGCGCGAGCGAGCAGGTTTCAGAAAGGCTTCGGCCGAGCTCTGCCGCTGTCCCTTGCGTATCGTATAGATCAGATAGGCCACGCCCTCGTGGTCGAGCCGGTTGATGTCCTCCACGCGCCGAATGCCAAGCGACCGGCACGCCTCGAGAACAGCGTCGCCAATACGGTTGCGCTGTGCATATGGCGAGACTTTCAGTGGGCCGCCCGAACCCCGCAGTTCGTCGGCGCCCAGCGCGTGATCTTCGATCTGCCTGAAGCACGGTGCCAGGTTCTGCCAACTCCAGCCCTCCACGCCCAGTTCGCCCCATCCGTCGTAGTCGTCAGGATGTCCACGCATGTACACCATGCCGTTGATGCTGCTCGAACCTCCGAGCATCTTGCCGCGAAGCCAGATTTCATTGCGGTGCCCGTTGCCGTCGTCGGGCTGCACCGGGATGAACCAGGCGTGCGCCGGATCGCCCAGCAGCTTCCCGAAACCCTTGGGCATCCGGATCAGGGGACTGCGATCCTCGGGTCCTGCTTCAACGAGCAGCACCGTGTGGCGCCCGCTTTGCGAAAGACGGTTGGCGAGCACGCAACCCGCCGCGCCCGCGCCAACCACGACATAGTCAAACTCCGTCATCAATGCGTTCTCCGCCGTCGGTGCGCGCCGGGCAACTCTATGCGCGAGTTGTCCGGCGGCACTTGCCTTGTTGGTCGGCCTCGTGCAAAGCCCGTGAGGCCGGCTGATTAGCCGAAGACGACGGGAATCGAATGCGGAACGCGCATCATGATGCCGTTGATCTGCGGAGCCTGGGCGTCCGGATCGAGACGAAGATTGGGCAGGCGGTCGAGGATCGCGTTGAGCGCGCGCGTCATCTCCACGCGCGCGAGGTGTTGACCAATGCACACGTGAGGTCCATATGCAAACGCGAAATGCCGGTGAGCTGGTTTGCGATAGATGTCGAACTTGTCCGGATCGGGGAAGCGGCTGGGATCACGATTGGCGCTGCCTGCCAGCACGTCGAGAAATGCGCCTGCGGGAATCTCGATGCCACCGAGCGTGACGTCACGCGTCGCCAAGCGCGACTGCATCAACACGGGGCCGTCCCAGCGCAGCGCCTCTTCGATAGCCTGCGCGCCCAGAGTACGATCCTGGCGCACCGCTTCGAGCTGCGCGGGATCGCGC
This sequence comes from Paraburkholderia sp. EG287B, assembly GCF_040965595.1. NCBI lineage: Bacteria > Pseudomonadati > Pseudomonadota > Betaproteobacteria > Burkholderiales > Burkholderiaceae > Paraburkholderia > Paraburkholderia sp. EG287B. Next base: position 432,412 of record NZ_JBFRCG010000004.1, on the reverse strand, counting down.
AGCAGCGCGAGCAGCAGCACGCTGGTTGCGCGATAGGTGGTGTCGCCGCCCGCATTTACGAGCTGGCGCAGGAACGAAATGACGACTTCGTCCGGAAGCAATTCGCCATCGACTTCCGCAGTGGCCAGCGCACTGACGAGATCGTCGCCCGGATTGCTGCGGCGCGCCTCGACGAGTTGCGCGAAATAAGCACCCAGCTTCGTCGACGCTTCCACGCCGTGCGCCACGTCGATCGACACCAGCGTTTGCGCGATCGCCAGCTTGTGGAAGATCTTCACGTCTTCCGGCGGCAATGCGAGCTGACGGTAGATGATATTGAACGGATAGTGAAGCGTGAACTCGTTGACGAGATCCGCATGCCCGCGATCCACGAACTTCGACATCAGTTCGTTTACCACGGGATCGACCAGTGTGTCGCCCCATGCCGCCACGGTGTGCGGCAAGAACGCTTTCTGAAAAATGCGGCGGTAGCGCGGGTGCTCGGGCGCGTCCATCGTCGAAATGCTGCGTCCGAAGCTGATGCCGATATTGCGCTCGTACGACTTGTTCGAGAACGTAGCCGGATCGCCCAGCACCTGCGAGACCTCGTCGTATCCGAATACGCAGTAGTGCGCGACGTCGGACATCGTCAGGTCCGCCGCACCGCCCATCAGCACACGATAGTCCCCTTCCTGAACCGTGCCTTTTTCGCGCAGTTCGGCAATGCGCGGATACGGGTTGGCATCGGCTCCGTAAGCGAGCGAATCCTCGAAAAAGGGGTTGAACGTCGGATCGTCGAAGTCTTCAAGTCGCAGCGCGCCAGCCATGGTTCCAGTCTCCATTAGTCGTTCGATAGCCGGTACCGGCATTGCCGAAAGTACCTATAGTTGAACTATGTTCGATTTTGCACGATTGTGCAAGAACGATTTATCATTCGGTTGAAGGGGCCTTCGGCGCTTGCCGGTTGCGCCCGAAATGAAAGGAAAACCTATGTCGTCGAGGAATACCCAGACCGCCAGCAGGCCGGCAGCCGATAACAAGGAGCCGCGCGCTTCGGCTCGCAGCACCACGCCCGAGCGCATTCTCGATACGGCCGAAAGGCTGTTCGCGATGCACGGTTACTTCGGTACGTCGATTCGCGACATCATGCAGAGCTGCGGCATGGAGCTGAGCCTCGCGCGCTACCACTTCGGCAGCAAGGACGCCCTGTTCCAGCAGTCGATAGGCCGCCGCGCAGCCGCGATCAGCCAGCAGGTGATCGATTCGCTGGAAGCGGCGCTCGCGCCATTGCATCGCGAGCGGCCCGATGTGGAAGCCATCGTGACCGCGCTTTCCGCGCCGGCCTTCGCGCATCTGAAGAGCGGCGACCCGGGGTGGCAAAACTACCTGCGCCTGCTGACCCAGATCGGCTGCCTGCTGGAGCGGCCCGATCTCACGGCGCCGTTCTACGACCAATACGCGCCAGCGGCGGCCCGTTACCGCGACGCCTTCGCGAAGGCGCTGCCTGGCGCCACGCGGGAAACCGTCGAACTCGTGCAGCATTTCGTCGAGTCCGTGTTTCATCTGGTGCTCAACGAGCTGTACGCGAAAGAAGCCCGATCCGGAACGCGCGCGCTTACGGCACCACATATCGAGCGCATGCGCACCTATTTGATCCGCTTCGCGGTTGGCGGCATCGAGGCGATGGTCAACTCCGCGCGGGAGCAACGGGGGTGCGTGAGCGGGGTTGATGAGCATTGACAGCCGCGCCGACCGTCGTTCACAATTTGGAACAGCATTCATAATAACTGAGGTCGCAGCGAGTGCGGCCGTGCGAGACGGAGTTCGCCTTATGACAGCTGTAGACGCAGAAAACACCGCGCTGATCGTCGGGGCGGGTCACGCTGCGGGAGAATGCGCGACCGCGATCCGCGAACAGGGTTGGACGGGACGCATCGTGATGGTGGGAGAAGAACCGCATTTGCCGTACCAGCGGCCACCGCTTTCGAAGGCATTCCTTTCGGGCGAATCGACCGCCGAGCAGCTCTACCTTAAGCCGCTTTCGACCTACGACAAGGCACGCGTCGAGTTCATTCCGAATACGCGCGCGGAGCGCATCGACCGTGATGCGAAACGGGTCGCACTCTCCAATGGCAGCGAGATCAGCTACGCGAAGCTCGTTCTGGCCACCGGCGGCCGCGCGCGGCGACTCGCGTTGCCGGGTATCGAAGCCATCGAGAAGCTGCAGAACTTTCACTACCTTCGCACGCTCGATCACGTCGCGCGCATTCGTAACCAGTTTCATGCGGGCTCGCGCCTCGTGATCATCGGCGGCGGCTATGTCGGCCTCGAAGTGGCTGCAGTGGCCGTGAAGCGCGGCTTGCACGTCACCGTGCTCGAGGCATTGCCGCGTGTGCTCGCGCGCGTCACCGCGCCCGAGCTTTCCACGTTCTACGAGAAAGTGCACCGCGAGGCCGGGGTCGACATCCGCACGAATGCGATCGTGAGCGGATTCGAACTCGACGCGTCCGGCGACGCGGTCGCCGCAGTCGGCTGCGCGGACGGCACGCGTGTCGCGGCGGATCTCGTCATCGTCGGCGTGGGACTGGAGCCGGCCACCGAACTCGCGCAGGCCGCGGGTCTCGCCGTCGACAACGGCATTGTGGTGGACGAGCATACGCGTACCTCCGATCCGGATATTTTCGCGGTCGGCGATTGCACCAATCATCCCAATCCGTCGCTCGGCCGCCGGCTGCGCCTGGAGTCGGTGCCGAACGCACTCGAGCAGGCCCGCACCGCCGCGGCATCGCTGTGCGGCAAGGAGCGCGTCTATAACAGCGTGCCGTGGTTCTGGTCCGATCAATACGATCTGAAGCTAAAGATGGTCGGGCTGTCCCAAGGCTACGACGAACTCGTCTTGCGCGGAAGTCCCGAGAGCCGCTCGTTTTCGGCGTTTTATCTCAAGGATGGCGCGATGCTCGCAGCCGACACGGTGAGCCGTGCGCCCGAATTCATGCTGGCAAAGCGGTTCGTCGCCGAGAAAATTTCGGTTCGTGCGGCCGATCTCGCCGACGAGTCGATCCCGTTGAAAAGTCTGCTCCCACAGTCCAACTAATTTTTCAGAGGTCCAGAAGCCATGCCGCTCATTCGATTCATCCAGCCGGACGGCAGCGAAGCCAGCGTAAGCGCCAACGTTGGCGACTCGGTCATGCAAACTGCCGTGAACAACCAGGTCCCGGGCATTCTCGGAGATTGTGGCGGCAGCTGCAGCTGCGCGACCTGTCACGCCTACGTCGACGAAGCCTGGCGCGGCCACATGCCAGCGGCCGAGTCCTACGAAGTCGACATGCTCACCTGTGCGATGGACGTGCGCGAAAACAGCCGTCTGACGTGCCAGATCTTCATGACGCCGGAACTGGACGGCCTGGTGGTGCGCCTGCCCGGCTCGGCGGCCTGAGCGTCATGACCACGACTGCCCCACGCACGACGCTAATCACCGGCGCGGCTTCCGGCATGGGCGCCGCCCTCGCCCGGCATGTGTCCGCACTCGGCGAACGGGTGATTGGCGTCGATCTGAACAATGCCGATGTGTGTTCTGACCTCTCCGACCCGACGGGACGTGCAGCGCTCGTCGCGCGCGTGCAGGAGATTGCGCCATCAATCGACGCGGTGGTCGCGTGCGCCGGCGTATCTCCCCCCGTGGCCGGCGACACGCTGGTGTCGGTCAATTACTTCGGCGTTGCGGACCTGCTGCCGCGCCTGTTGCCGCTCCTGCAGCGCGGAAAACAGCCCCGCGTTGTGGTGATCTCTTCACTGGCCTCGCTTCATCCCGTCGATACGCGGCTCGTCGAGTTGTGCCTCGACGGCGACGAAACCGCCGCGCGGGAACAGGCCGCGAAAATCGGCGCGCAATGCTATGCGTCGTCCAAACGCGCGCTGACCCAATGGATACGGCGCACGGCCGTGCTGCCCGGCTGGGCGGACCAAGGGGTGTTGCTAAACGGGATCGCGCCGGGCATTGTGAAAACGCCGATGGTCGCGCCCCTGCTGGAAACCGCCGAGGGCCGCGAGGCACTTGCAGCGGGTGTGCCCACCGCCGTGCGGGACTATGCGAGCGCTGAGCAGATCGTTCCGCTCCTTGCGTTCCTCGCCGGTCCGGCCAACGCCTACATGGTGGGCCAGGTACCCTTCGCGGACGGTGGCGCCGACGTGCTCTTGCGCGGGGAAGCGGCGCTTTGATGCACATGCCCGCGCTAGCGCCGAAGGCGCAAACACGATTACGGCGGCGCTTACGGCGCCTTCGTCAACACGTTGATGGCGTGCTGTTCGCTCTTGCTCCAGAACGCCGCCCACGTCGGAAAGCCCTGCGGGAGACGCGGCTGGTAACGGTCGCCCTCGTATTTGCCAGGCCAGTTCTGGAAGCGCGGCGCGCCGGGACGTGCGAGCCAGTCCGTCGAATACCAGTGCTGCTCTTCGCGGCGCTCGAAATACCACTGCCCGTCGCGCCGCACATAGTGATCGAAGTAACAGATCGCCATCACCACCCACGAGCCGTCGTCCTCGTGCTCCGCGCGGCAATATACGGTACCCGTCGCATGGTCAGCGTCGATGAAATCGACTGCGTGGCCGCAGATCTGGTGGATGCTGCGATAAAAGCCGCGCAGGATATGTTCGGACCCGTAGAACGTTTTCAGTGCAGCGCGCCCCACGCCCCAGCGGCCGCAATTGACGTCCTCGGCGAACAGTTGCACAAGGCTGTCCAGATCGCGCGAATCGACCGCGAGTGCGTATCGCGCCGGCAACTGCTGAATGGCGAGTTGCGCCTCGATGCGTTCGACACGCGCAAGAATGCTGGGGTCCGTCGTCATGCTGCCCCCTTCGCGACGTTGGCCGCCGCGGCCGAGCGTGCGCGGATTTCATCGGCATAGTACGGCTGGTGTGAAAGCAGTCCACCGTCGACGTTGAATACCTGGCCCGTGACGAACGCCGCTTCGTCCGAAGCGAGATACACGACCGCGTGCGCAATGTCCTCGGGCTGTCCAAGGCGAGGCGTGAGATGGTGGCTCAGCATCATTTCCCCGAGTTCGCCCGCGTAGTACGCCTGAGTCACCGGCGTGACGATCAGCCCTGGAGCAATCGCGTTGCACCGTATGCCCTCCTTGCCGTGCTGCGCGGCAATGTAGCGCGTCAAATTCTCGATGCCGGCCTTGCAGACGCCATAGGCGCTGTACCCCAGCGCGCCCGCCTGAGCGGAGCCCGAAGAGGTGTTGATGATCGAACCGCCGCCGCGCGAGCGCATGAGCGGCAGCGCGCGCCGCGAAGCCAGCATCGTGCCGCGAAGATTGATGCGCATCGTGTCGTCCCACACCGCGACGTCGACCGCCTCGACCGCCGCATCGACCGTACTGGAAAGCGACGTGGCGGCGGCGTTGTTGTGCAGGATATCGAGGCCGCCCCAGGTTTCGAGCGTGAGATCGAACAACGCCTCGATCGAGCTTTCGTCGCCGATATCGACACGCGCCGCAACTGCCTGGCCGCCCGACTCCTTGATACGGCGAACCTGCTCCTGCGCGCCTTCGAGATTCAGATCCGCCACGACCAGCAAGGCGCCTTCCTGCGCGAGCCTTACGGCGCAGGCAGCGCCGATACCCGATGCGGCCCCGGTCACAATCGCAATCTTGTCTTTCACGCGTTGCACGATCTGCTCCTCCCCGCTCAAGCCGTTGCCGGTATGCGGTTGCTTGCCGCAACGCGGTCGAGATGAAAGTCGATATCGCCGAACATCTTTTCCATCATCACCATCTTGCGGAAGTAGTGGCCAACCGGATATTCCTCGGTCAGCCCCATGCCGCCGTGCAACTGGATACCCTGCGCGCAAACGAAGCGATTGGCACGCGCGGCAACCGCCTTGGCCGCCGAGATGGCGCGGCTGCGTTCGGACGCCGGCCGGTCGATATGCGCGATCCCGCAGTACAACATCGAGCGCGCTTCCTGCGTGGCGACGAACATCTCCGCCATGCGGTGCTGCAATGCCTGGAACTTGCCGATGGGCTGGCCGAACTGAGAGCGTCCCTTGATGTACTCCGAAGTGATGGCCATCACCGCCTCCATCATGCCGAGGCTCTCGGCCACGCTCGCAAGGGCGGCGAGTTCCGTTGCCTGCGTGAGCACCTCCAGCGCGCGCTCCGGTCCGACGATCAGCGCATCGTCGCCGACCTCGACGTCGCGCAGGTCGATATCCGCCGCACGGGAGCTGTCGAGCAAGCGATACGACCGGCACGTGACGCCCGCAGCACGACGGTCGACAAGAAACACAGCAACGCCTTGCGATGCGCTTTCCACTCGCGCGGTCACGAGCAGTTGATCTGCCGACTCACCGGCCACCACCAGCGTCTTCGCGCCGCTGATGAGATACCCCGAGGAGGTTTTGCGAGCATGGGTTCGCGCATGGCAAGCCACCTTGTAGCGGCTGCCAGCTTCACTATCCGCGAGCGAAAGCAGCAGCTTGCCTTCGATGACGGCGGGCAGCAGCGTCTCGCGCAGAGGCCGCGCATCCCCTCGCTCGATGATCGTGGCGCAAAGCAGCGCGGTTTGCACGACGGGCTCGAGCGCCATGCCGCGGCCGAGCGCCTCCATCAGGATCGCCATTTCGACAAACGAGCACCCCAGTCCGCCGACATCCTCCGGCATGGTCAGTCCGAGCCAGCCAAGCTCGGCATATACGCGCCAATGCTCGCGGCTGAAGCCCTCTTGCTGCGCCGCGATGTGCGTGCGTGCCTCGAATCCATACTCCTGATGGACGTAGCGTTCCGCGCCATCCTTCAGCATCAATTGTTCTTCGGAGAAGTTGAAGTCCATGGCTACAGTCCGAATGCGAGTTTCGCAATGATGTTCTTCTGCACTTCGCGCGCACCGCCGTAAATGGTGGATGCGCGCGCGATGAGATAGCCCGACGTGCGGCCGCCCACGTAATCGGGCCAGTTTTCGTCGACCGCAGGATCGGCGTGCGCGACGCTGTGGTCGTCGAAGCGCATCACGCGGGGACCCAGCGCGTCCATCTGGAGCTGCGTCACGCGCTGCTGCATTTCCGACCCGCTGATCTTCAGTGCGGACACCACGGCGTCGAGGTTGCGCTCGCTCTTCTCTTCGGCGAGGATGCGCAGCACCGACCACTCGAGCGCCATGAGATCCGTTTCGATCTCCGCAACCTTGCGCGCGAACCCGGGCGTATCGATCAGCCGCACGCCGTCGACCATCTCCTGAGCGGCGATGTCCTTCGCGCGTTGCAACTCACGTTTGTTGAAGTACAGGAACGCGCTCGTCGTGCGCTCCTTCTCCAGAAGGTACTTCGCATAGGTCCAACCCATGCCCGCCTCACCCACGAGATGCGCCTTCGGCACACGGACGTTCTCGAGGAACACCTCGTTCAGTCCCCTGCCGCCTTCGATCGACACGATCGGACGCACGGTAATGCCCGGCGTGTCCATCTTGACGAGCAGGAACGAGATGCCTCGCTGCGGCTTGACCGTCGTATCGGTCTTGACGAGAAAGAATCCCCAGTCGGCAATGGTGGCGTCGCTCGTCCAGATCTTCTGGCCGTTGATGACGTACTCGTCGCCGTCGAGTACCGCCGTGGTTCTCAATCCGGCGAGGTCGGAGCCCGCGTTCGGTTCCGAGAAGCCTTGGCACCAGAATTCATCGCCGGACAGGAGCGGCTTCAGGAAGCGCTCCTTTTGCCAGGCCGAGCCGAAGGCGATGATGACGGGCGCGACCATATGCGTGGACTGCCAGCTGTAGTCCATGGCATCGGCGTTGTACAGCTCTTCCATGAAGATATGCTTGCGAAACCCGCTCCAGTCGGTGCCGCCATGCTCGACCGGCAAATGGGGCGCGCCCCAGCCACGCTCGTACAGAATGCCCTGCCACTTGCGAATGTCGTCGCGCGCAGGCGGATGCACGCCAACGCGCCACCGGCGTGAAATATCGGCGGGTGCATGCTCCTTGAAGAACTGCATCACTTCCTGGCGAAACGCTTCGTCTTCCTTGCTATAAGCAAAATTCATGTTTCCCGACTCCTGAATCTTTTACGCACCCGTATATCAGACTGGCCGGGCTCGCCCTGCTCGTGGAGGAGCCCCATTTAGCGGCCACGGAAGGCAGGCGCTCGTTTTTCTCTCGCGGCCAGCCGGCCCTCCGCTGCGTCTTCTGAATTCACCGCGAGCGCTACAGCATTCAGCTCCTGGGCCAGAAACTCTTCCATGCTTGCGGCGTTCAGCCGGAACAATTGCTTCGTCAGGCCGAGCGAAAAGGTCGGGCCGGCCGCCAGTTCGCCGGCCAGCTTCGCGGCTGCCGCGTCGAGTTCGCCGTCCTCGACGAAGTGGCTGGCAAGGCCCATATCGAGCGCTTCCTGGCCTGTCAGCCGGCGATTCAGGTACATGATTTCCTTAGCGCGAAACTCGCCGCAATGACGCGCAAGCAGATGCACCATGCCGCCTTCGGGCAGCGTGGCGCGCATCAGGAACGCGGGAATGAACTGCGCCGTGTCGGAAACGACCAGCTGGTCCGCGCAGAGCGCGAAGCTCCACGCGATACCCACCGCAACGCCCCGCACAGCCGCGACCATCGGCTTGTTCAGGTTGTACAGCCTGAGCGCGATCTTCTGATAGACGGCCATCGAAGCACGAGCATGGGCAACGCTCATCTGCGGCGGCGCGGCGCCGCTGCCTTTGATATCGGCGCCCGCGCAGAAAGCGCGGCCTGCACCGGTGAGAATGACTGCACGAATCTCCGGGTCCTGCTCGATGCGATCGAGGTGGCCGAGAATCAGCTCGAGCATTTCCGGCGTCAGCGCATTGAGCTTCTCGGGGCGGTTCAGGCACAGCGTCGCAACTGCGCCGTTCAATGTGAGTTCAACGTCCATGATGTTCGGATCTTCGTTCGAATTCGGTTCGTCAACTGCCACGAGCGTGCAGGCGGATCATCCCGTCGCCGAAAGGCTCGTCGCGGCGCTTGAGCGCTTCCTTCAGCCCAACCGCGTCCATATCTGCCTTGAACTGCGCGCGGCGCGGTCCCTGGCTCTGGTGAGCCCGCGAGTCGTTCTCCACGGCGAGCCGCTGAAGCGTGCGCGAACCGGCCAGTTCCAACCCGATGTTGACGATGCGCTTGTTGGCCGCCAGCAGATCGGCGTCGACGAAAGACAGACGGCGCGCCAGTTCGCCCACCTCCGCCTCGAGTTGCTCCGCCGGCACCGCGTCCATGACGAGGCCGATTTTCGCCGCGTCTCTTCCTGACAGCGAATCTCCGGAAAGCAGCAGACGTTTCGCCCACTGAGGGCCGACGTGATAGAACCACATGTGCGCAGGGGGCGAACCGTTGGCGCGCGTGGCGGGAAAACCGATTCTCGCGTTGTCGGCGGCGATCACCATGTCGCATGCGAGCGCGAGATCCGTTCCGCCTGCAAGACAGTTGCCGTGAACCTGCGCGATGATCGGCTTGTGGATCTCGGCCATCAGATTGACCGTCTCTGCCTGCCGCTCCATCGACCAGCAGTCGTCGTCGAAACTGCGGATCGTGCCACGATACTCACCCGGATCGATGGCTTCCGCCGCCCGGTCCGTATACGTCGTCACGAGGTCGTATCCCGCGCAGAAGTCACGGCCCGCCCCCGAAAGCACGATCACGTTGACCGACTTCAAATCGTCGGCTTCCAGCAACGCCGCCTTGAGTTCCTGCAGCAGCGGATTGTTGATGGCATTGCGCTTGTCCGGGCGATTCAGCGTGATGCGTGCAACGCGCTCCGAGACTTCGAACTGTACGCACTCCGTACTTTTTAGCCATTTTGCCATGATCGGTTCTCTCTGAATGAAGCGATTGCCGGTTCAACTACGCAAACTGCTTGCGCAGAATCACCTTGCTGATCTTGCCTGTCGGCAACCTCGGTAGCTCGTCGACGAACGCAATGGCTTTCGGGCACTTGTAGCTCGCGATCAGGTCGCGACAAAATTCGATCAGCTCGGCTTCGCTGGCTTGTTCGCCCCGACGCAGAACGACGATCGCCTTGACGCATTCGCCCCACTTCTCATGCGGAACCCCGATCACGGCCACGTCGACGACGGCGGGATGCTGCACCAGTGCGTCCTCGACTTCACGGCTGTAAATGTTCTCCCCGCCCGAAATGATCATGTCCTTCTTGCGGTCGACGAGGAAGATGTAGCCGTCCTTGTCCTGATAGCCCATGTCGCCGGATCGATACCAGCCGTCTCGCAGCGCTTCCACCGTCGCGACGCTGTTATTCCAGTAGCCGCTCAATTGCGTCTGCGAGCGCAGCCATACCTCGCCCGTCCGGCCTTGCGGCAAGTCGTTGCCGTGGTCGTCGACGATGCGTAGTTCGATGCCGGGACACGGGCGCCCGACCGATGCGAGGCGCCGAACCTGTTCCGGCGAGCCGTGCGGCTTGACCTCGTGAGAAGGCAACCAGCATGCGTTGCTCTCGGTCATGCCGTATTGGACCGAAAACACGGGGCCGAGCACCCGAATGCCACGCGAAAGCAGCGGCGCAGGCACGGGTGCCGCCGCGGTGACGATGTTCTCGATGCTCGATACGTCGTAGCTCGACAGTTCCGGCACGTCGAGCACCGCCTGAAGCATGGCGGCCACCATGAACGTGAAGGTGATACGCTCCTCGGCGATCGTTTCCAGCATCTGCTTCGGCTCGAAGCCGCGATGCACGACCGTCGTGCCGCCCATCCAGGCCACAGAATTGACGAAGCCAATGCCGCCGACATGGAACGCCGGCGTGGTTTGCAGCACGCGCGTGTTGCCGGAAAACTCCGTGACGAGCGCGCAACTTTCCGCGGTGACGCACATGGCGTGGTGCGTGCGAACGACGCCCTTGGGACGCCCCGTGGTGCCGCTGGTGTACATCAGGTAAGCGTAGTCTTCCGGGTTCGATCGGATCGGCGGCCCTTCCAGCGGGCCCTCGTCCATCACCGCTTCGAATGAAACGGCCCACTGCGGCGTGTCGCCGATGCAGATGTACTGCTCGATTTCCGGCAATTGCGAACGCAGCTCATCCACGACATCCGCGTACTGCGCCTCGAAGACAAGCGCCTTGGGGGCCGCATCCTTGAGGATATAAAGAATCTCCGCTGGCGCCAGCCGGAAGTTGACGGTTGCCAGAATGAAGCCTGCCCACTCGCATGCGCGGTAACTCTCGTAGTACTCCGCACAATTCATCGCGAGGATCGCAACCCGATCCTGACGCCGCAGGCCGCGCTCATAGAGCGCCCCAGAGAAGCGGCGCGCGCGCTCGGCCAACTGAGCGTGCGTCAAACGGCGCTCAGCGTACACGAGCGCCGTGTGGTCGGCATGCAAGCGAGCGTTTCGCTCAATCATCTCGCCAAGGGTTCTCATTTCAGTCCCGTCGTTGTTTGTCACTTCGTTCTTTTAGCCTGCGAGCGCCTGCGGATCGGCCAGCACGGTCCCGATGAATGCGGCGAAGCGCGCCGCATCGGCTCCGTTGATCACGCGATGGTCGTAGCTCAGCGAGAGGGGTAACATCTTGCGCCAGCTAATACCGCCACCGCCGTCTTCTGCGGGTGCGGCCGCCAGCCGTGTTTTGGTCACGCCGAGAATCGCCACCTCCGGCGCATTGACGATAGGCGTGAAGCCGGTGCCCCCAAAGCCGCCGAGCGAGCTGATCGAAAAGCAACCGCCAGACATCTCCGCCATCGAAAGGCCCTTTTCGCGCGCCTTCAGGGAAATCGCCGCGAGTTCGGTTGCGAGTTCCTCGACGCTCTTCTTGTCGCAGTCACGCAGCACCGGCACGAGCAGTCCAAAGCGGGTGTCGACCGCGACCCCAATGTGGAAATACTTCTTGAGGACGATGTTCTTGCCATCCCCGTCGAGCGAAGCGTTGAATTGCGGAAACTCCTGCAAAGCGCGCACCACCGCCTTGATGAGAAACACGAGCGGTGTGAGCTTCACTGCCGCATTCGCCTCGTTGCGCGCCTTGCGCCAGGTTTCGAGCGATGTGATATCCGCGTCGTCGTGGTGCGTCACATGCGGAATCGTGAGCCAGTTGCGCGACAGGAAGGCCCCCGTGAGTTTCTGGATGCGCGAGACCGGCTTGATCTCCACCTCGCCGAATTCGGCGAAGTCGACCTGCGGCCAGGGCGGCAAATTGGCACCAAATGCAGGCGTTACGGGTTCGCCGGGTCCGGCATTCGCATTGGCCTGCGACCGGTTAGCAACGGATTCGACACTCATCGCGGATGCCTCTTCAAACGACCTTTGGGTACTTGACGGCGTGAAGCCGATCAGACGATTTCCGCCAGCAGCGTGCCGACGGGATACACCTCGCCAACCTGTGCGACGATGCGCAGCTTGCCCGACGCCGGCGATTCGACTTCCTGAATCGACTTGTCGCTCTCCAGCGCGTAGAGAATCTGGCCTTCGTTGACGGTCGCGCCGTCTTCGGCCAGCCATTCGGCCAGCGTGCCTTCGTTCATCGAAAAGCCCAGTTTGGGAAGCAGAACTTGTGTGGTCATGACGTTGCTCTATTGATGATGAAAATCCTTGGGTGCGCCGCTGTTATTTCAACGTGGCGCGAACCGCCGCTTCGATATCGGCCACGCCCGGAACGAAGGCGTCCTCAAGCGGCTTGGAGAACGGCACAGGGCAGAATTGTGCGCCCACGCGCTGCACCGGCGCCTTGAGTTCACGGAAAAGGGCTTCGTAAATGCGCGAAGCGATTTCCGCGCCCACGCCGAACGGCCTGACCGCCTCGTGTACGACGACGGCACGTCCCGTTTTGGCAACCGACGTCAATATCGTTTCCGTATCCAACGGAGAGACAGTGCGCAAATCGATCACTTCACACGCGATGCCATCTTTCGCGAGCGCCTCCGCGGCAACCATGACCTCTTGCATGCGGCGGCTGTAGCTGATCACCGTCACGTCGGTGCCTGCGCGCACCACGTTTGCCTTGCCAAGCGCAATCGCCACGCCGCGCTCCGGCGCATTGCCCGGATTCCAGTAGGACGGCATGTTCTCGATGAACAGGCACGGGTCGTCGTCGCGGATGCAGGACAGCATCAGGCCATAGGCATCGGCCGGGTTGGAAGGCGCGACGACCTTGATGCCCGCAACGTGCGCGAACCATGCCTCCAGGTAATCGGCATGCTGTCCGCCCGTGCCGAACCCCGCGCCCGTCATGGTGCGAATGACGAGCGGCACGTTGGTCTGTCCGCCCGACATGAAGCGCAACTTCGCGGCGTGATTGACGATCATGTCCATCGCGACCGTCGTGAAGTTCATCAGCATGATTTCCGCAACGGGACGCATGCCGACCATCGACGCGCCGATCGCGGCGCCGATGATGGCCTGCTCCGAGATCGGCGTCGAACGCACGCGCGACGTGCCGTATTTCGAAGACAGTCCCTTCGTTACGCCGACAATGCCGCCCTCCTGGCCATCGGCCACGTCTTCACCCAGCACGATCACATTGGCGTCGGCCGCCATTGCGTCGTCGAGCGCGTAGTTGACGGCCTGGATAGTGTTGATGTTCGTGGGTGCCTGGCTCATGCGATCACCTCGTCCTTGAAGATGTCACGGCGAAGCTCCGCAACGTCGGGATATTCGCTCGACAACGTGAATTCGACAGCAGCATCGATCTGCGCCTCGTGATCGGATTCCATCGCGGCCAGTTGCTCTTCGGTTGCGTGCTTCGCTTCGATGAGCCACTGCCGGAAGAGCGGCACGGGATCCCTGGCCACCCAGGCGGCCTTTTCGTGCTTGTCCATGTACGCGTCCGGGTCGCCGAACACGTGCCCCTGAAAGCGGAAGGTATTCGCTTCGATGAGCGTCGGGCCGCCGCCGTTGCGAGCGCGTTCGACCGCCTCGTGTGCCGCCCTGTGCATCGCGATCGGATCGTTGCCGTTGACCGTGACGCCGGGCATCTGATACGCGACGGCACGCTGCGCGATATTCGCCACAGACGTGCCGTAAGCGTATTTCGTGTGCTCGGCGTAGCCGTTGTTCTGGCACACGAAGATCACCGGCAACTTCCAGACGGAAGCCATATTCAGCGACTCATGGAAAGCACCGATATTCGACGCGCCGTCGCCGAAATAAGCCACGGCCACCCGCGGCTCGCCACGAATCTGCGCGGCCAGCGCGAGGCCGTTTGCAATGGGCATGGAACTGCCCACGATGCCCGTCGTCACCATGACGCCGGATGCGGGATGGGTAACGTGCATCGGGCCGCCCTTGCCCTTGCAAGTGCCGGTCACGCGGCCGCCCAGTTCGGCCCACAATTCCTTGAGCGGCACACCCTTGGCGATCATGTCGTGAACACCGCGGTAGATCGTGCAGATGTAGTCGTCGTCGGTGAGGCACACCGACATCGCGGAGGGAATCACCTCCTGGCCGCGCGGCGAGTAGTACGGCATGACCAGCTTGCCGGACTTGATGACGGCACGAAAGCGCTCATCGTTCTGCTTGATGAGTGCCATGCGCCGGTAAATGTCGACCAGGACTTCACTGCTGGGCGGCTGATAGGCGTTCATTCGTATCTCTCCTGTCTCACCAGATTTTTGGCGCGCCGCTTGCATGGAGCGCCGCGATATAACCAAATACGAACGACGCGCCGATACTGCTGCCGGCACCGGGGTAGCAGCGGCCGACCACGGATGCCGTGCAGTTGCCGGTGGCGTACAGGCCGGGAATCTGCGAGCCGTCTTCCCTGAGCACGCGAGCGTATTCGTCGGTCACGAGGCCGCCCGCCGTACCTACGTCGCCGGGGTACATGCGCACGGCGTAGAAGGGGCCCTCTTCGATCGGCCCGAGGTTCGGGTTCGGCTTGATAGTCGGGTCGCCATGACAGCGATCGAATGCGCGCGAACCACGCCCGTAGTCTTCGTCGACGCCCGTTTCGCAGAAGCCGTTGAAGCGCTCGATCGTTTTGAGCAGACCAGCGCGGTCGATATGGCATTTCGCGGCCAGTTCTTCGAGCGTATCGGCCTTGATCATGTAGCCGCTGTCGAGCCACTTCTCAGGAATCTGCCCCGGCATGGCGGTGCCCCACGGGTAATACTTGCGCTGCCGGCTGTCCATGACGACCCACGCGGGCACGGCCTTGCCGGTCTCCTTGTGGCGCTGGTACATGCGCTGGCCGATTTCCATGTAGGCGCCCGCTTCGTCGCAGAAGCGGGCGCCATCCTGATCAACCATGAGGGAAAACGGCAGCGAGAGGTCGAGGTGATGCATAAACGGCAGCGGTGAACCGTCCGGCGCGCGCGCGCCCTCGGGCAGTTCTTCGTTGGGGCCGAGCGACGTCACGACCCACCACGCCTCCTCCATGCAGTCCACGGCGCCGCCGAGCGCGATGGCGGCTTGCAGGATTTCGCCGGTATCGCCCGGATTCGCGTTCGTCCAAGCCGCCGATGAAGGCTGCGGCTGGTATTTGCGGCGCATTTCCGCGTTGTGCGAAAAGCCGCCGGTGTTGAGCAGCACGCCTTCGCGAGCCTGGATGCGCATTTCGCGGCCGCTGCGGACCGCAACGATGCCGGTCACGCGCCCGTCCTCGACAATGAGTTCGCGCACTGGCGTGTCGGTCCAGATCGGCACGTTCGCACGCAACGCCATCTGCAGCATGCGCCCCTGAATTGCCGCGCCGTTGGCAACCAGCTCTTTGCCCGTGATCTTCTGATACAGCATGCGGCCGCCAAGCTGCATCGCCTTGCGCTTGCCGCCCCACGTGCGCTTCATCAGAAAGAGTTGCGGATATTCGTCCGAATTGGCCGGCATCGAAGGGCCCTTGTAGCGCGACAGACGCGGCGCCCATTCGCCCAGCTCCTTCACGTCGAACAGCTTTGCCAGCAGCGAACGGCCACGCGGCTCGCCACCGGGCAGCGTGTCGTAGTAGTCGGACCAGCCGTCCGCGTACACGAACTGCATACCCTGCTGTTCGAGGAACTCGGCCATCTTCGGCCCCGTGCGCAGATACGCCTCGCGTCGCGCCTCCGATGTGCCCGGGCCTTGATAGGTAACCGCCGCGTCGAAGTACTGACGCGCGCGTTCATACGAATCGCTCACGCCGTGGCGCTTCATCACGTGATTGTTAGGCAGCCACCAGACCCCTCCCGAATAACCGGTCGAGCCGCCGACCCTCGGCAGCTTCTCGATGATGAGCGCATCCTTGCCCACCGACTTGCAGGCAAGCGCAGCGCACATCGAACCGCCACCGCTGCCGACCACCACGAAATCGTAGCTAGCGTCCCAGGTCCCCGACATCACTCCTCCTGCGCGATGAATTCGCGCAGCGCGCGATGGAAGTTCGACACCGACGTTTCCTGCAGCGGATTCGTGCGCGAACCCTTGAACCCGCGCGACTTCATGCCCTGCTGCACGTTGGTCATGTTCTGGAAGTCCTGCCACAGGATCAGGCCGAAGTTTTCCTGCGCGTTCTCTTTCCAGTCGTCCACGCCGTAATAGAACTCACGCTTCAACGGCGGCTCCGCACCCGGCGCGAAGCGCTGAAGCGACCAGATGTCGTAGATGCACGAATCGGGGTTGTCGCCGTCCGGCCGCGCACGATAGAACAGCGCGCCATCGGGGTACGGGAGAAACACGAGATTCGGAAACACGTGCCAGTCCGCACCCGCGCGACCGAGCTGCTCGAACGTAATCTCGGGCCAGCCCGCACCTTCTGCGATGGCCGCTTCGCGCTGGAACTCCATCGCCTTCCCCAAGACTTCGAACTGGTTGCCCGACGGCGACATTTCGTGCATCAAACGCTTCGCGGCTTCATAGTCGCGAGCCGTGTTGATCGCCTTGAGCGTTTCTTCCATGACGCGGAAGAAGTTCACGAGACCCTGGCGCACGTCTTCAGGCATGGGCTTGCCAGTGCGCGGCGACGGCGCGCCGATCATGCGCGTGGCCGTCGAGTACCCGAACATGCCGTGGCGGCCGTAGGCGAAGCTGCGCGTTACGTCGTCGCCGGCAACGTCGAGCAACTGCGGATGCGTTGCGGCAACGTGATAGCCTTCGTTGAACGCTTCGAGTGCGACCTTCCAGTTGCACGGCAGGCGAATCGACTTGTACCAGCGGTAGCGCATCTTCTCGAACTCGAAGCAGTTCGTGATCTCCGGCACCGGATCGAGGAATCTTGCGAGCGGTTCGGCGTTCGGATCCATGTTGATGAAAACGAAACCGCCCCACGTGTCCACCAGAACGTCGGTGAGACGCAGATCGCCATCGGCCATTTCCGGGCAGCCTTCCCAGTCTTGCCGGTCGAGCACGCGCGCCACGCTGCCGTCCAGATTCCACTGCCAGCCGTGATAGGCGCAGTGAAACTTCGCGGCCTTGCCGCAACCGTTGGTCAAGCGGCGCCCGCGATGCTGGCAGACGTTGAAAAAGGCCTTGATTTCTTCAGCCGACTTGCGCACGACGATGATCGACTCGCCCGCCACATCGAAAGTCACGTAGTCGCCGACGTTGGGAATCTCCTCCAGGCGGCAGGCGACCTGCCACACGCGCGGCCACAGGCGCTCGTTCTCCCGCTCGAGAAACTGCTTCGACAGGTAACTGTCCTTCGGGACGAAATCGAGTCTGACCGTGTGCGCACCCGAATCGGGACCTCTGTTACCCATGGATATCTCCTTGATGTGGCCGGCGTAGGCGCCGGTTCCGGCTTTTTATGTCGCGGCCGCTCGTTTTGCAGCCCGGTCGGTAACCAATATGCAACTATCGGTGCAATTTTCGTGAACGGCGTTCAGATGCTAGGCCTGCGCCCGGATTGCTGTCAATCCGGACGAACGTCAATCGAACTCAATCGAGCGCCGCGGTCAGTGCGGGTACCGCTTCGAACAGATCGGCGGTGAGACCGTAATCGGCCACCTGAAAAATCGGGGCTTCGCTGTCCTTGTTGATTGCGACGATGACTTTCGAGTCCTTCATGCCCGCAAGGTGCTGAATAGCGCCGGAGATGCCGACAGCGACATACAACTGGGGCGCGACGATCTTGCCGGTCTGCCCGACTTGATAGTCGTTCGGCACGAAACCGGCATCGACGGCCGCGCGCGAAGCGCCGACGGCCGCACCAAGCTTGTCCGCGAGCGCATCGAGCAGCTTGAAGTTATCGCCGTTCTGCATGCCGCGACCGCCCGAAACGACGATATTCGCCGCGGAAAGCTCCGGGCGGCTCGACTTCGTGAGTTCCTGACCGACAAAACGAGCCCTATCGAAGGCCTGTGCCGTGGCAATCGCGCGCGCGGGCGCGGTGCCCGAACCGGTGGCCGCCGCATCGAAAGCGGTCGGGCGGATCGTGAGGACTTTGATGGCATCGGACGATTGCACCGTTGCGAGTGCATTGCCCGCGTAGATCGGACGCACGAATACATCGGGCGCCCTGATGGCGACGACATCGGAAATCTGCGCGCTGTCGAGCAACGCCGCCACGCGGGGCATGAAGTTCTTGCCCACGGCCGTCGAAGCGGCAATCACATGCGTATAGCCGCTGGCAAGTGAAACAACGAGAAAGGCGAGATTTTCCGGCAGCGCGTGCGCGTACTCGGGTGCGTCCGCCACCAGCACCTCGGCGACGCCGGCAATGCTGGCCGCTTGCTCCACCACGGCCGCGGCGCCGTGGCCCGCCACCAGCACATGAATGTCGCCGCCCGCTGCGCCCGCCGCCGTGACGGCGTTGAGCGTGGCGCGCTGCAGGGTTGCGTTGTCGTGTTCGGCGATTACGAGAATAGTCATGATCAGATCACCTTCGCTTCGTTGCGAAGCTTTTCAATCAGCGCTGCAACATCCGGAACCATTACGCCGCCTTTACGCGCCGGCGGCTCAGTCACTTCGAGAACCTTCAAACGAGGCGCGACGTCAACGTTCAGCGCCTCGGGACTCAGCGTCTCCAGAGGTTTCTTCTTCGCCTTCATGATGTTGGGGAGCGTCACATAGCGCGGGCTATTCAGGCGCAGATCGGTCGTGACCACCGCTGGCAGATCGAGCGCGACACGTTCAAGACCACCGTCGATCTCACGTGTAACGAGCAGTTGCCGCTCGTCTACTTCCGTCTTGAACGCGAATGTCGCTTGCGGCCAGCCGAGCAATGCGGCGAGCTTTTGACCGGTTTGACCAGCGTCGTTGTCGATGGCCTGCTTGCCGAGCAACACCAGCTGCGGGTTTTCCCGCGACGCAACGGCGCTCAGCAGTTTGGCGACTGCGAGAGGCTGCAGGTCGGCATCGCTTTCGACGAGCACTGCGCGATCCGCCCCCATGGCGAGCGCCGTGCGCAACACCTCCTGCGATTGCGCAGTTCCCGCCGATACCACGACGACTTCACTCGCAATACCCGCTTCCTTGAGGCGCACCGCCTCCTCCACCGCGATCTCGTCGAACGGGTTCATGGCCATTTTCACGTTGGCCAGATCGACGCCCGAACCATCGGCTTTCACCCGCGGTTTCACGTTGTAGTCGATCACGCGCTTCACCGCGACCAGTATCTTCAATTTGACGCTCCGAACGCTTTGTTGAACAATGTTCTATATTCTGAACTCATCTTTTTGCGGCTGTCAACGAGAAGAATGAACAAGGCGTCATTCGGCAACGAATTTGGCGCTCTCGTTCACCACCATGGAGACAACGAATGAAGCTCTATCGATGCGAACGTTTTGAGGGAATCTCAGGCCTGGCGCTACGCGAGGAACCCGATCCACCGCCGCCTGGCGCGCATGAGGTGCTGGTGCAGGTCAACGCAAGTTCACTGAATTTTCGCGAGCTGTTGCTGATGAACGGCGCATTTCGCGACTGGATGGCGCCCAACTTCATTCCCGCCTCGGACGGCGCCGGCGTCGTGCTTGCAGTCGGTTCTGGCGTTCGGCGTTTCAAGCCCGGCGACCGGGTGATGGCGAATTTCGCGGAAAACTGGCATGGCGGCGCCCGCCCGCAACACGCGGATATGCTGGGCCGCGGCGCGATAGTCGAAGGCATGCTGCGCGACAAGGCGGTGCTGAACGAGGAGGAACTGGTTGGCGTTCCGGATCATCTCTCCGACGAGGAGGCTGCAACGCTGCCTTGCGCCGCCGTCACCGCATGGAACGCGTTGTGCGGGCATGCGCCCCTTCTGCCGGGCCAGAGCGTCCTCGTGCAAGGTACCGGCGGCGTATCGATTTTCGCGCTGCAGCTTGCGCGTCTGTTCGGCGCTCGCGTGATTGCCACCTCGTCGAGCGATGCGAAGCTCAAACGCCTCGCGCAATTAGGCGCCGACGCCACCATCAACTACCGCGAAACGCCGCAATGGGACGACGCCGTGTTGCGCTTGACCGATGGACTGGGCGTCGACGTCGTCGTCGAGGTGGGAGGCGCGCAAACCTTCGGCAAGTCCGTTGCCGCCACACGGGATGGCGGCCGAATCAGCGTCGTGGGGCTGCTAACCGGCGCGCCCTCTCCGGGCGAGGGATTCTTCACGCGCGGCCTGTCGATCGCGCCGATCCGCGTCGGTTCCCGTCAGGATTTCGAAGCGATGAATCGCGCGATCGGGCTGCACAAACTGCGGCCCGTAATCGACTCGGTTTATGACTTTGCACATGTACCGGATGCGCTGCGGCACCTCGAAAGCCAGCAGCATTTCGGCAAGATCGTCATTCGCCACCCGCAAGCAGCCACTGCATGATCGATGGGAGTCAGACTATGAAACTGTTTTCACTGGAAGGGCAGATTGCGCTCGTCACCGGAGCGTCACGCGGGCTCGGCTTCGCCATGGCAAGTGCGTTGGCGTCGGCGGGTGCGACCGTCATTCTTTGCGCGCGATCGCGCGAGAGTCTGGAAACTGCCGCGGAATCGATCAGGAAGACGGGCGGCAGCGTCGACGTGGAACCGTTCGATCTCACGGATCAAGACGCGATCAGAAGCGGCGTACGCAACGTCCTTGCGCGTCATGGACGCATCGACGTCCTGCTCAACAATGCCGGCATTTGCGAATGGAGCGATTTTCTTCAGTCGAACGTTGAAATGTGGCAAAGGACGATGGATACCAACGTCACGGCCGCGTATCTGCTCGCGCAGGAAGTCGCTCGTCCCATGATCGAACGCGGGCACGGACGCATCATCAACGTGGGTTCCTACGTTTCGGTGCTCGGCCGGGAGAAGCTCCAGGCATACGTGGCCAGCAAGCACGCGGTCGCCGGGCTCACGAAATCGCTCGGCGCGGAGTTGGGCCGCCACGGCATTCGTTGCAACGGTATCTGTCCCGGCTATTTCCTCACCGATATGGCCGAGCCCGTTACATCGAATCCGCAAATGAAGGAGATCGTCCGCTCGCATATCTCGGTTGGACGCTGGGGGAACCCGGAAGAACTCGGCGGCGTAGCCGTGTTTCTCGCCTCCGAGGCCAGCTCCTACATGAATGGCCAGATGCTGATGGTGGACGGCGGCGTCTCGGAGATCCTGAGCTTCTCGATGTCCGTGGTGTAGGCCTGCCCAGCACCGTCCGCCCCGACGTTTCCTGACTTGCACGCAATTCGGCCGCCATCTTCGCAGATGGCGGCCCGCCACATTCTTTCTGCGGGCAGTGCCGCGTAACGCGGCACATGCGACACGGTCACGACCGCAGGGTCACCTCGCCACTGCGGGCTTCGACCTGCGACGAACCCTTCGCCGCGGCTTTCGCCACTGCCTTGCGGGTGATCCCTTGCAACAGGAAATGCGACAGCGCCGGGATCAGGATCAGCGCACCGATCATGTTCCACAGGAACATGAACGTAAGCAGGATGCCCATATCGGCCTGAAACTTGATCGGCGAGAATGCCCACGTCACCACCCCCGCGGCCAGTGTCACACCCACCAGCGCCACCACCTTGCCCGTGAACTGAACTGCGTGGCGGTAGGCCACCTTCAGCGGCTGCCCTGTGCGCTGGTACGCGAGCTGCACGCTCAGCAGGTACAGCGCGTAGTCCACCCCGATCCCGACCCCCAGCGCAATCACCGGCAGCGTCGCCACCTTCACGCCAATACCCAGCTTGACCATGAGCGCCTCGCACAGCACCGACGTAATGCCGAGCGGAACGACCGCCACCACCACCGCGCGCCAGCTGCGGAACGTGATGAAGCACAGCAGGATCACCGCCGCGTACACCATGAACAGCATCGTGCGGTTCGCCTTCGCAACGACCACGTTCGTCACCGCGTCAATACCCGCCGAGCCCGCCGCCATCAGGAACTGGTGGTCCGCGTCACTGTGCGCCTTCGCGAACTCCTCGGCCACCTCCATCACCCGCGAGAGCGTTGCCGCCTTGTGGTCCGTCAGATACGCAATGACCGGCGCCGTACCGCACGTCTGGCTGATCAGGTCCGGATGGTCCAGCAGGATCTGCCAGACCGTCTTGTTGATGATCGACGGCACACGATCGATCGTGTACCACTTCGGATAGCCCTCGTAGAAGCCCGAGGTCATCCAGCGCGTCAGGCCACCCACCGAGGTCGTCGTCTGCACGCCCGGAACGCCGCGCAGTGCGGTCTCGAGGCGGTCCGCCTCCAGCACGAGCGGGAAGTTGTTCGCGTCGCAGGTGCCGTGCGACGACTTGCCGACCACCACGAACAGATCGCTCGACAGCCCGAAGTGCGCGTTGATGTACGCGTTGTCGAGGTTGTAGCGCGAGTTCGGGCGCAGCTCCGGTGCGCCGCTATCCAGGTCGCCGATCTGCAGGTGCTGGCTGATCGACCAGCCGACTGCCGTGAGCGCCGCCGCGCACACGATCGCGCCCACCGCCCAGCGGCGCTCGGTGAACCGGTCCAGCAGGTTCCAGAGCGCACCCGCGGACGAGGTGCCGCGTTCGTCGTTCTGCTCGCCACGCACGCTGCGACGTGCCGCCGACGGACTCACACCCACATACGAGAGCAGCACCGGCAGGAGCAGCAGATTCGTGAAGACAAGCACGCCCACGCCCACGCTCGCCGTGAAGGCCAGGTCCTTGATCACCGGAATGTCGATCACCATCAGCACGGCGAAGCCGACGACGTCCGCGAGCAGTGCCGTGAGTCCGGCCAGGAAGAGCCGCCGGAACGTATAGCGCGCAGCCACGTAGCGGTGCGTGCCGCGCCCGATGTCCTGCGTGATGCCGTTCATCTTCTGCGCGCCATGCGACACGCCGATCGCGAACACGAGGAACGGCACCAGCACCGAATACGGATCAAGCACGTAGCCGAGCGTGCTGATGATGCCCAGCTGCCAGACCACGGCGATGAGCGAGCAGGCCACCACCAGCAGCGTGCTGCGATAGCAGCGGGTGTACAGAAAGATCACGGTGAGCGCAATCGCCGCGGCGATACCAAAGTACATCGCCACCTGCTTCAGACCCGCGATCAGGTCTCCGATCAGCCTGGCGAAGCCCACCACGTGCACGCGCACCTCGCCCCGGCCTTCGGTCTTGATGACCTCGTCGATCTGGCGCGAGAGCTTTGCGTAGTCAAGCGCCTTGCCCGTATCGGCGTAGTGGTCCAGCAGCGGCAGCTGGATCATGCTCGAATGCAGGTCGTTGGATACGAGGCTGCCAACGATATTGGCGCGCGCCACGTTCGTACGCAGCTGTGTAATCGCCTGAGTCGAACTGTCGAAGCCGTCCGGCATGACGGGACCGCCCGCGAAGCCCTTCTCGGTCACCACATTCCAGCGCACGATCGGCATCCACAGCGATTTCACACCCGGGCGATCAACGCCTGGAATCAGGAACAGGGCATCGTTGATGCGACGCAGTGCCGCCAGGTACTTCGGATCGTAGATGTCGCCGGAAGGATTCTCGACGACGATACGCAGCGAGTTGCCGAGTCCCTTCAGGTCCGCCTTGTTGGCAAGATAGTTCTTGATGTACGGATGCGAGAGCGGAATCATCTTCTCGAAACTCGCATTGACATCGAGCCGCGTCGCCTGAAACCCGAGCACCGCGGTGATGATCGCGCAGATGATCATCAGCCAGGGACGCCGGTTGAAGATCAGCCGCTCGAGCGCATTGCCAGAACGCGAATCGAACTGGGCAAGATCCGCCACGACGGGCATTTTGTCGAATTGGGCATTGTTGCCGCCAGCCATGTCTGCTCCCCCTTATTGCGACTTCGCCAATGTGACGCGCGTCAGGCCTGCTGCGCCGGCCAGCACCGCGGTGTCGTCGCGCAGCGCCATGGCGAAGACCCCGCCCGGCTGGCTCGCGCCCAGTGTGTGGAACGTTGCGCCCTGATCGGTGCTCTCGAGCAGTTCGCCGGCCTGCGTGGCCAGCAGCAGACGACCATTCGGGAGCTCGGCTGAGGCGAGGATGCTCGCGCCGGTTGGCAGCGTGATTTTGCTCCAGGTGGCGCCGCCATCGGTGGAGCGGTAAGCGTTGCCGAGCAGGCCGTACGCGACCATCGCGTTGCCAGCCGCGGCGAGTCCGAAGAGGCTGCCCTTCGACGGCGAGGACATCGCAACGAAGCGCTGCCTGTCGGGGTCGAGTTTGAGCAGCAGCCCCTGCTCGCCCACGATATAGAGCGTCCCGTTAATACGCCGCATCGCATGCAGGTTCAGGGCGTCCGGGTTGTCGACGCGGTCAAACCATGGAACCCAGTTCTTGCCGCCGTCTTCGGTATGGAAAATGATGTTGAACGAACCGATGACCCAGCCCGAGCGCTCGTCGTCGAACCAGACGTCGAGGAAAGGACGTCCGCCCTGGTCGGCCACGAAGCGCTGGGCCTCCTCGCGCGAGGCCTTCAAGTCCGGCGAATCGCCCCGCTGCTGCGCGTAATAGTCGGTCATCAGCTTCGCGGCCTGCTCGCCGTCAAGCTGGCGCGTCCAGGTATTGCCGCCATCGGCCGTATGGAGCACTTCCCCATCGTGTCCGACCGCCCAGCCCAGCGTCGAGGACTTGAAGGTCACCGCAACAAGATCGGCGCTCACTGGCACGTTCACCTGGCGCCAGTGCGCCGCGTCGTCGTCCGAGACGAGAATGACGCCGCGTGGCCCCACCGCGACCAGTCGCTGGCCGGCCTGGGCAACGGCCATCACGGGTTCGTGTGCAGCGCGTGGGTTGGTGATTGCCGGCGAGTGCATCGGGTCGGCAAACCCCGCATAAACCGCACTGCTCGCGAGGCCTGCTGCCGCCACCAGGGCGAGCCAACGAAACATGGTATTGCGCATTGCGTCTCCTTCACAGTTACTGCCGATCGACTCCGCGAGCTGTCCTGGGCTTTATGTAATTTTGGCGTGCAGTGCCGGGTCGAACCGGCACTGCAAGTTTGCTGCGCTTACTGCTTTACCGCCTGCTACCGGATACCGCTTGACTGCATGTGCTCCGGCGTAAAGAAGTCATGCGAAAAGCTGCTATTGAAGAAGACGCCCGGCGATTCGGCCGGATGGCTTCCGAAGATATACACACCGCTATTGAAGTCGTAGAACCAGTTGCCCAGCGAATACGGCACTTTGTAATCGTAGGCAGGCACCGTGGTCTGGAAACCCCCACGATAGAGCTTGCCCGACTGGTCGTACGCGTCCATCATTCCGCCGCCGCCGTCCTCGTCGAAGTACATCGTCTTCTTGCTGTAGATGTGGCGCGAGCCCGGCTTGAGCGTCAATTCCACAACCCACACCCGGTGCAGTTCCCAACGCACATCGTCGGGATTCACGAAATGCGGCGTCAGGATCTTGCTCGCAGGCGTCTCGTACTGTTGCTTGTAGTCGTTGTACGGGATGTACATCTCCTTCTTGCCGATCAGCTTCGCATTCCAGCGATCGATCTTCCCGTAGAACAACTGAATGTCGTCCATCGTGATCGCGCCCGAGTAGCCGGGGTTCGGAGTGTCATAGGCCAGGTCTGGCGCGACTCGTACGCGACGCTGACCGGGGTTGTACTCCCACGATTGCTGGTCGTGATCCGCAGTGTCCGTGAAGAACCAGTAAAGCGTGGTATCACCAATCATTCGCGCCGGCGCTACGAAATCATTGTTGATGTACTGCCAGACGGCAGTGCCACCCTTCTTCTTGAATGCATCTTCCTGCTTGAGGTCGAAATACGGGTAATAAATCGAACTCTTGAATTGCGCCGCGAGGATCGGCGTGCCGCTGGTGTCGACGAGCCACGTCTTTACGTTGTTGCGCTGCGCCGTACCGACGTAGCGCAGTTCCCAGTCCCACATCGCTTCCTGCCCATTGCTGGGCACAGGAAACGGTTTTCCGCCGAATGCATCTGCCACGAACAGACCGTTCTTTTCGAGCTTCGCACTCTGCGCATTCTTTTCCGAGTTCGCCAGATACCAGTCCGGGTACGAGACGGAACGGTGCGTCGGGTAAACATCCATGCGGTACGTCGGGTAGCGCTTGAACAGCTCGAGCGAACTGGCACTCAATTTGTCGGCGTATTGCTGGTAGTTTTGCGCCGTTATCTGCATCGTCGGCTTCTCACCGGCAAACGGATCCGCCCACTTTCCCGAGTCGGGCTTAAAACCCGCCGGCGCCTGCGTAATTCCGCCCGTGTACGCAGGAATCGTCCCGTCCTTGCTGCCGGCAATTTGCGCGCCGAATGGCGTCATCCCGTTCTCGAGCGCGCCAGCCATCGGCGCCATGCAAACAGCCGCCGCAAATGCGAGCGCCTTCATCAACATCAGGTGCTTCTTCAAAGCCTTCACCATCCCTTTCCTGATTAACTCAGAACCAAAAGCAACAACGCTACTTTCGATACCCAACACCCATGTAGAACTTCGTTGCCGAAGCGTCCTGCCCGGCGGGGCCACGCAGGACGCTACTAATTACCTCACTCCTGCATCGGCAGGCAATTAGCGCACACCCGCAGACTGCATGCGTTCCGGCGTGTAGTAGTCGGACGGGAAGCTCACGTTAAAGAGAATCCCCGGCGTCTCGGCAGGGTGACTGCCGAAGATGTAAATGCCGCTATTGAAGTCGTAAAACCAGTTGCCGAGCGAATACGGAACCTTGTAGTCGTAGGCGGGCACCGTCGTCTCGAATCCACCACGATAGAGCTTGCCCGACTGGTCGTAGGCGTCCATCATCCCGCCACCGCCATCTTCATCCAGGTAGAGCATCTTGCGGCCGTAGACGTGGCGCGCACCCGACTTGAGCTTCAGGTCAACGACCCACACACGGTGAAGCTCCCAGCGTACGTGATCCGGATTGACGAAATGCGGTGTGAGGATCTTGCTCGCCGGCGTTTCATACTGCTGCTTGTAGTCGTTGTACGGGATGTACATCTCCTTCTTGCCCACGAGCTTGGCGTCCCAGCGATCGATCCGTCCATAGAACAACTGGATGTCATCCATCGTGATTGCCCCCGAATACCCGGGGTTCGGCGTATCGTAGGCCAGATCCGGCGCCACCCGCACACGACGCTGCCCCGGGTTGTATTCCCAGGACTGCTGATCATGATCCGCCGTATCCATGAAGTACCAGAAGAGGGTCGTATCGCCAATCAAGCGCGCCGGTGCCGCGTAGTCGTTGTACACGTAATACCAGTTTGCGAGGCCCGCTTTTTTCCGGAATTCATCCTCCTTCTTGATATCGAAGTACGGGTAATAGAGCGAGCTCTTGAATTGCGCCGCAAGGATCGGCGTACCACTCGAGTCCACCAACCACGTTTTCACGTTATTGCGTTGGAGCGTACCGACGTAACGCAACTCCCAGTCCCACAACGCTTCCTGCCCATTCTTCGGCACCGGAAACGGCTTTCCGCCAAATGCTCCAGATAGGTAAAGGCCGTTCTTTTCAAGCTTCGCGGTTTGAGCGTTCTTGGTGGAGTTCTCCAAATACCAGTCGGGATACGAAACGCTGCGGTGAGTCGGATAGACATCCATCCTGTAAGTCGGATAGCGCTTGAATAATTCGATTTCCGACGCACTTAATTTGTCCGCGTATTGCTCGTAGTTTTGTGCCGTGATCTGGAGAATGGGTTTTTCACCGGGAAACGGATCCGCCCATTTTCCTGAGTCCGGTTTGAATGCGGCCGGAGCCTGCGTGATGCCCCCGGTATAGGCAGGAATTGTCCCGTCCTTGTTTCCTGCGATCTCGGCGCCAAACGGCGTCAATCCGCTATCGGCGGCTAGCGTGTATGGCGAAGCCCAGATTGCCGCAAGAACCGCAAGCGCCTTAAGAAGCTTTGGGAATCTTTTCACAGCTGTCTCCATTATCAAAACGTCGTCTGATACGTGATGCCGAGCCACGACTTGTCGCTGTACGGCGCGCCGAGAGCGGTTGCGGCGCCCGCCGTCGAGTACCCCTTCTTGTTCATGTAATAGGTGTAGGTGATGTCCACCTCGTGCTTGTTGTAGATTGTGAAGTCGAGCCCGACCACGAACGTATTCTGGCCTTGTGCCTCGGCGGCCGGCGAGATAACGGACGAGTAGCCCTTCAGGTTCAGATTGACGAACAGCGGCATCGTCAGGTCGACCCCAGGGAATACCTGATACCACTGCGGGCTCGCACCGATCCCGAGACCGGCCCAGAAGCGCGTCGAGCAGTTATTGAATGCAGAATTGCCCGATGCCGAACACTGGCCGGTGGTGTCATAGCTGGAATTCGCAAAATTTCCCGCATTCGACTGCACGCTCAACAACTGATTGAACGAGAATTCCGCCTGCAGGAACATGTTGTCCCACAACGGCGACTTGCCGAACGACTGCGTAACGTTCAAAAGACCATGCAGCGTACGGCCGGTCGGCGCGTCGTTGACCGTCGTCGTGTTGACTGCATTGAGCGGCATGTTCCAGCGGTATGAGACTTCCCCAGCCACGGCGGCATTGCCGATAGCACTATTGAAGCCCAGACCGATCAGGTTGACGTCGTTGCCGTATTTCGCCGTGACGCCCGGCAGATTGGTGCCCGGGAAGAGTTGCGGCCCAGCGCCCGGCACGAGCACGGCCGCCCAAGGCATCTTCATGGCGAAGTGGCGATACGTCAGTTCGTAGGTGGTTGCCAGCGAATCAACACGCCACTTGCCGTCAAGACCGATATCACCGATCTGACCTTTGGTCGGCGGTACACGCGGAATCGCGAACGTGCCCAGTCCGGGGATCGTCGTGTAACTGGCCACCGGCGGCCCATAGAGAATCGGATCCGCACCGCCGAAATAGGTGCCGCCTTCTGGCAGGCGATCGTGGTTCCACTCGAAGGTGTATTGCGCCCCGAGGGTGATCGTATCCGTAATGTTCGTCGTCACGTCAGCCTGAGCCGTCGGCAACACGATTTCCTTCAGCGATGCGCTCGGGCTCTGCGTCAGCTTCATCAGGTCCAGCGGCGCCTGGCCAATCGCCACCGAGTTGGCGCCGCCCAGCGTAGCAAACGCCGACTGCCCCCAGGTTACCGCCGTACGGCCTAGCTTGACGTTGACAGAATGCCCGCCGAGGTCAAAGGTGTTGAACACGAAGGCATCACGCAACTCGGCGCTCGGTCCCTGGTAATACTTCTTGATGTAGCTTGTGTACTCGTTGTTGGGATAGTTCGGCGGAAATGCAGGATTGCTCGTGTTGTGATTCTTGAACGTCGGGTCGTACCACGCATCCATACTGATGCGGAAGCCCGACGTCTCCTTGTACTTGAAATCGAACTCGCTATAGAGGTTCAGCATCGCCTGGATCGTGCTGAACCTCGGCGTCGACAGATCACCTTCGTCGTAGGTCGGACTGTTCGTGTAGAAGTGATCCGGGTTCTGAAGCCGAATGTCGTAATCCGCACGCACCGTGTTATCCCATTCCATGTCGATGTCCGGGTTCGGCACATCGAAGTGAAATGCATTGGCGTTCGCGCTCCACAACCCGCAAGCCGCCGCGATACAGGTTGCATGCACGCCAAGGCTGATCGCACTTGGCTTCAGGCTCTTCATTTTCATGCGTCTCCTCTTTTCTTTGTCGAACTGCCGCAGAAAAGGCCAAGGCCGTTGGACTGCCGCAGACTTTTAGCTATGAAGCGAAACCGGCCTCCCTACCTCGTCAGCATCGCGTCTCGGGGTCCCCCAAGCGCATCACCAGAATGCGAATGCTGTTCGCAAAGATAAACGCTCGAAACCTGACTGTCAACGCTCGCTCACCCCTATGCGGTACATTTTCTCGAACGCCGTTCACAAACCTGGGTAAACGAGGGTTCGATTTTTGTCATCGGCTTAACTCGGTACATGCATGCCTCGGCCAAGTGGCGCCGACTGCATACGGCGCGCGCGCGTTGTGCCCACGCGTGTTGGCAGCGCTCGCATTTGCGGGGCATTCGCCTCGCCTGTGCGGGTTGGCGATGCGATCTATGGGAGCTTTCGCTGCAACAACCCGGCGGCGGTTCATCAATCGACATGCAGGCCGGACGCGGCCAGGTACCGCCGACCCAAAGCGGTACGCGGTACCGGTCATGGCAGAAGCGGCGTTTAGTCTGTCGATTCAATGGTGAACGGAGGAAGAATTGCACGAGCGACCGAAGCGCTTACGGGACCAGGCCGTCTTCCTTGGCAGTCCTTCCATATATGCCGGCTGTCGGCCGAGACTTTCGCGATCCGCTACCCCGTTCCTGCGCGAGAGTGCATTGCTGGTTTTCGGGGAGCAGGAGGGAACACGCGCCAGGCCCCATCGTCATGCCGAAAGAAGAATATCGAAAGCCCCCCCTCCGAGGCGGATGACCGTGCGAGCACACACCTCGTCTGGCTCGAATTCGCGAAGTTATATCGGGTCACGTGCACCGGGGTGGTCGCAGAGGGCGCGAACCATTTTTCGATGAGCGCACGCAAAGAACTTTCTCCAAGTTTCATGCCCTGCTCCTTCAACCGCTCTGTGCGCGCCTCTGACGATCACACTCACGAGTGCAAATGGAGGCACTCACCAGTCAGCCCAGACACCCGGTTCCTCGTGCTCCGGTTGCCGTCGCGAAAGGATCCGTGTGATTGGACACAAATGTGTCTACTGACTAAATATTAGTAGTCAGTAGACCCATTATCAAGATTCAACCGTACCAGGGGAAATGCCGGTATGGACAAGTCCACCCTATTTTCTAGTAGCATGCGTGATGCTACGGGGCGAGAGCCGCATGTGATCTGGAATCAATTAGTCGTCGGACTACCGTTTATTCGTCGCCTGACTAGCAGTATCATCAGATCAAACTCGCCGCCGTCCGTGTCGAATCGGAAGACGTACCTACCGGGGGCGGGAACAGTTGCCAGTCTTGTTCGTCTCGCCCTTACAACGCGCGCGAGAGGGACAGGAAACGCCAAGGAGAGCACAACAGATGAAAGACCTGACCATCTCATCGGCAGACCTCGACAAGCCGGCAGCAGACGCGCCTCGGCGGCGAGGGAACAGATCTACACGTGTGCCAGCCATCATTGAAGTGGCGATCGAAGTCTTCGCATCGGAAGGCAACGCTGGATTCACGCAACGCCGCATCGCCAGCGACGCAGGCATCCGGCTGAGGACGCTGCAGCACTATTTCAGCACCCGCGAAGAACTATTGCGGGCCACGATAGAGGCATTCACGAATCGCTATTTCGAACACTATCAGGCGATCACGCAGGACAAACACCGGCCACCGGAGGCCCGGCTGGACATGATCGTCGAAGAGGCATTCTCTGTGCTGACGGCACCCGGCGGCAATCGCGTTAGCGCCTTTGTGCTGGAAACCTGGAGCCTGGCTGAACACGAACCGTATCTCCATGCCCTGATGGCCAAATCCACTGCGGATTTCCAGGTTCTTCTCGCGGAACTGATCGCGGAAATCAACCCAACCTTGGCGTCGGCGGAATGTACTCTGCGTGGCGCCCTGCTTCTTTCCCATCTGCAAGGTCTGGTCGTCTTTCTTCGCCGGTCGGGGACGAATACACCCGAGCGGGATTCATTCCGTCACGCCATGAAGGTCGTCTGGCGTGCGCTGAGCAAAGCGTCTCCATGAATCTGAAGTTCAGGTGCGCGCAGCACGGGTAGCGGTCTGCGCGCACCGCCTTCTGCAGATGTGGACGCTCAGCCGGCGACTTTCCACACAAGAGGCAAGTGGTACAGCGTGCCGTTCACCCCTCCGTGGACACCCGCCTTCTCACCCGGCTTGATCTGGAAGTCAGGAATACGCTTGAGCCATTCCTGGAGGAAAACCTTCAGTTCCACGCGCGCAAGGAACGAGCCGGGACAACGATGCGCACCATTGCCGAACGTCGAATGAATCGGCGTGGGCCGGGTAAAATCGACGGTAAGCGGATCGTCGAATTTTCTCTCGTCGAGGCCATGCAGCGTGGTCGGCATGATGATCATGTCTCCCTCTTTGAGCCGCACGCCCTTATATTCGAAATCGTGAGTGATCCGCCGACCCTGGTTGACCACCGGGAAACGCCGTAATAGCTCGTCAACGGCCTTTTGGGTCAGTTCGGGATTGTCGATGAGCTGCTTGCGGTGCGCGGGACTGCCGGCCAGAAAACTGGCGATGAATCCCATTGCGGACGCAACGGTATCGAGGCCGCCGATCAGCACGAGTCCGCACAGACCGCGAACCTCCTCGTCGGTCAAGGCTCGCCCGTCGATTTTCGAATTCACGATCTTGCTGATGAGATCGTCGCCCGGATTCGCGCGCCGTTCGGCGATCTTCACGCCCAGGTACTGGAAGATTGCGCCTAGCGCACCGAGCTTCTCCCTGGCGTCCACCGGGCGCACCATCTTGTCGGCGAGACTCAGGAGGTACTCGCGATCCTCGGCGGGCAGCGCCACCATGTTCATGAAAATGCCGATCGGCAGATGCTGCGCGAACCCAGAGACGAATTCCACTTCGCCCTTCGGGTAAAAGTCTTCGATCAACTCGATCGCCATTTCGCGCGCTTTTTCTTCGAGCTTGCTGATCGCCTGCGGCATGAACGCGGGCGCGATCAACGCACGATACGCCGTATGCTGCGGAGGATCGAAGAAGATCGGCGGCAACGGCTGATGCTCGACCAGCGGCACGGTGAGCTGCTTAGACGAGAAGTTCTCGTAGTCTTTCAGGATGTGATAGATGTCGTCGCCGCGCGTGGCGATCCAGTGCCCGCCGTTGCGAGGCGTCCAGAAAATGTCGGGAATCCCTTCGGCGTGCAGCTTCTTGAGCGCGAGATGGTAGTCGTCTTCTGCGCCGGGCGGGTGATAGATATCGATATCGAATACCCGTTCCGGAGAAACGTGCGCGGGTACCGGCGCCAGCTCCGGAGTCACGCCATGGCCAGTTGCTGACATAAGGTTGTCTCCTTTCTTCGAATTGACCGCTCTACGCGGTCGAATGAATCGTCCGTGTTGCCGTGCGAGCCGCGGTTACAGGAACGCGCCATATAGCTCGATATGGTGCTCGGTGTTTCCCCACGTCATGTCGATGCAGGTGAGGCGCTTTACATACCAACCCACCGCCAGCTCGTCCGTCATGCCCATCCCACCGTGAAGCTGTACTGCCTGCTGCGCGACGAAGCGCGCGCTGCGCCCGATCAGCGCTTTCGCGGCGGTCACAGCGCGATGAGCAGCAACGTCATCGTCTTCGCCGAGCTTGGCGGCCGCAAAATAGACGATCGATTTCGCCTGTTCCACCGCAGTCAAGATATCGGCAGCGCGATGTTGCAGCGCCTGGAACTTGCCGATCGGCGAACCAAACTGCTTGCGCGTGCGCAGATACTCGAAAGTCAGTTCACTCAGCCTCGACATCGCGCCCACGGCTTCGGCGCACAGCGCGAATATGCCTTGATCGACGGTCCATTCGAGCAACGGGTAACCCTGATCGATCGCGCCGATCACCGCCTTTTGGTCGACTCGCACCTCGTTCAGCACCACTTCCGCGACACGCTGGCCATCCAGTGCGGGAAACCCCTTGACGCTCACACCGTGCGCATGCGCGTCGACAGCGAAGAGCGTGATACCGTGCTTGTCCGCCTGCTCGCCTGCCGTACGTGCCGAAACGAGCAGAATGTCCGCGCAGGCGCCATGCAGCACGACGCCCTTGCGGCCGTTAAGGATGAACCCGTCGCGCGTTGTTTCGGCCCTCGTCGCTACGTTCCACAAATCGAATCGCGCGCCGGGTTCGAGCGTCGCGAGCGCGGTCTTCAGGCTGCCGTCGGCGATGCCGGCCAGCAGCTCCGCCTTGCGCGCCTCGTGTCCCGCGCGCCCGATGAGCTTCGCGCCAATCACGGCCGACGAAACGAACGGCTCCAGCACGAGTCCCCGGCCAAAGGCCTCCATCACGAGCATGGTCTCGACCGGGCCCGTGCCAAGGCCGCCGTGGTCTTGCGGCACGTTCAGCGCGAGCACGCCCATTTCGGCGAGCGTGGACCAATGCGCATCCGACCAGCCCTGCGGCGTGGCGGCGAGACGGCGCCTCGCCTCGAAGTCATATTCCTTTTCGACGAAGCGACCGACCACGTCGGCCAGCATCTGTTCCTCTTCAACCAGCGTGAAGTCCATGGCGTGTCCTCAGATGCCGAGCGCCTGCTTGGCGATGATGTTCTTCTGCACTTCGGTCGAACCGCCGTAGATCGAAATCTTGCGCCAGTCCAGATAGTGCGCGGCCAGAGCGTTGAGCAATTCGCCGTTCGCGGTTTCGCCCTGCCAGTCCGCCTCCAGCGCTTCGCTGACGAAAGGCACTGCATAGGGGCCTGCGCATTCCATGATCAGCTCGGTGAGCTCCTGCTGAATCTCCGACCCGCGGATCTTCAGCACCGAAGCTTCCGGTCCAATGGGGCGGCCCGCAGTTTCGGCGGAGACCACGCGCAAGAGCGACCATTCGTGAGCGATCAAATCGATTTCGACCTTGGCGATGCGATCGCGAAAGCGCACGTCCTCGATGAGCGGTTTGCCGTGCTTGCGCTCGGTGCTCGCAATCTCCTTGAGACGCCGCATGAAACGCTTGCAGTTGCCAAGTCCGGCGATATTCGTGCGCTCATGTCCGAGCAGATACTTCGCGATCGACCAGCCGCGATGCTCCTCTCCGACGAGATTACTCACCGGCACTTCCACATTGTCGAAGAACACTTCGTTGACGTCGTGACCGCCGTCCAGCGTGCGGATCGGTCTGACCGTGATACCGGGCGTCGACATATCGATCAGCAAGAACGAGATGCCTTCCTGCGGCCGGCCGCTTCCGTCCGTGCGAACGAGACAGAAAATCCAGTTCGCCCATTGCGCGAACGAGGTCCAGATCTTCTGGCCGTTGACGACATAGAACGATTGACCGTCACGCTCGATACGCTCTGCACGCGTCTTGAGCGAGGCCAGATCGGAGCCCGCGCCCGGCTCGGAATAGCCCTGGCACCACCAATCCTCCATCGAGATGATGCGCGGCAGGAACCGCTCGCGCTGCGCCTCAGTGCCGAACTTCTGGATCACGGGTCCAACCATCGAAAGGCCAAACGGCATCTGGCGCGGCGCTCCAGCGGTAAAACATTCCTCGTCGAAGATGTTGCGCTGCGCGGCATTCCAGGCGGCGCCGCCGAATAGCGCGGGCCATGCGGGTGCGCCCCAACCCTTCCCGGCCAGAATGCGTTGCCAGCGCACGTAGTCTTCGCGCGGCACATGGCGAAAGTTCAGCACGCGATCACGAATGTCGTCAGGCAAATGCGTCGCTACGAATTCCCGCACCGTGGCGCGAAACGCCTTCTCGGCGGGGCTTTCTCTCAGGTCCATCGTCAGGCTCCAGTCGCTGCCCGGCAAGTCGCGTTGGCACTGCCAGGCGCGGTTTCAGGCAATTTCCACGATGCCGTTGTTCAGCACCACCACATCGCGCGCGTCAACACGCGCGCGCAAATGCAGGCGGGTGTCGCTATCCCTCCAGAACTGGAAACGCACTTCTTCGCCCGGATAAACCGGCGAAGTCAGACGCAGGGCGAGCCGCTTCAGACGGGTGGCATCGTTGCCGGCGAAGGTGCGAATCGCGGCGTAGCCCGCCATGCCATAGGTCGCGAGGCCGTGCAGAATGGGGCGGCTGAAACCCGCCTTCGAAGCCACTTCAGGATCCGCGTGCAGCGGGTTGGCATCGCCCGAAAGGCGATAGATCAACGCGGCATGGGCGCCGGTGGAGAAGACGTATTCCGCATCCGGTGCGCGCTCCGGCACCGGCGGAAGCGCTTCGGGCGGCACGTCGCTGACCCCCGACTCCGCGCTAAACCCGCCGTCGCCACGCAGAAACGACACCTGGCGGACTTCGGCGAGTTGTTCGCCGCTCGAAACGTCGATGATGTCACGCATGAGCTCGACGATCGCGCCCTTTCCCGCGCCTTTATCGGAGATGCGGCTCACGCGCGTCTTGCTGACGATGGTCGCGGCAACCGGCATCGGCCGCACGAAACGGACGTCCTGCTCACCGTGCACGAGCTTCAGGTAGTCGATGCCCGTACGCGGATCGCGCATCCACGATTTCGGCCACGCGAACGCGGCCGCGCAAGTCGGCATTGCCTGCAGGTCCCTTTCATAGACGTAGCGCAGCTGGTCTGCGTCCAATGGGTCTCCGCCGAGGCCAAGGCCCAGCGAATACAGCATGACGTCGCGTTCGCTGTACGTCTGCGTAACATCTTCGATAGGCCAGTTCTTGACGACTTCGTAGTTCAGCATGAGGGTGTCCTGTAGGTGCTCAGTAGTCCGTGAAGTTGGGCTTGCGCTTCCCGAGGAAGCTCGCCATGCCTTCCTTGTAGTCGTCGCACTGGTTGGCGATCGGCATATCCAGACCGGCCGACATGATCGCCTCGTGGGGCGTCTGGAAAGGCACCTCCCAGACCTGTTCCTTCATGATGCGCATGGAGCGCGGCGAGCAGTAATCCGCCATTTCGCGCGCGTAGGCATAAGTCTCTTCGACCAGTTTCTCCGCCGGGATCGCACGATTCACGAGTCCCATGCGCTCGGCTTCGCGCCCTTTGATCTTGCGGCCCGAGAGCAGCAGGTCGAGCGCATGCGCCTGGCCCACGTGGCGCGCGAGGATCCACGCCATGCCGTATTCGGCGGTCAGACCGCGCCGCGCGAATGCCGTGGTGATGGTGGCGTCTTCCGAAGCAAACCGGATGTCGCAAAAGAGCGCGTGAATCAGGCCAATACCGACGGTCGCGCCATTGAGCATGGCGATCACCGGCTTCGGAATGGCCGGGTAATACGAACAACGCGTCTGCCAGTCCGCGCGCTTGCGCATGTCGAACGGACGCGGCAGCTTGGTCATGAGTGCGGCGGGGTCACCACCGAAGCTGTGAATATCGCCGCCCGCGCAAAACGCCTTCCCCGCGCCGGTGAATACGATGACACGCACACCGCGGTCCGCGCCCGCGGCCTGCATTGCCTCGTACACGTCCGTCGCCACCTGGTCGTTCCAGGTGTTCATGTGTTCAGGACGGTTGAGCGTGATCGTCGCGATACGGTCCTTGACGTCGTACAGAATGGTCTCGAAGCGCATGAGATCCCCTCTCGATGATCAGAATGAACGCGGCAGGTCGAGCACATGCTCGGCGACGTAGGACAGAATCAGATTCGTCGAAATCGGCGCCACCTGATAAAGCCGCGTCTCGCGGAACTTACGTTCGACGTCGTATTCGCAGGCGAAACCGAAGCCGCCATGCGTCTGCAAGCAGGCATTCGCCGCTTTCCACGAAGCCGTGGCCGCCAGATGCTTCGCCATGTTCGCTTCCGCGCCGCATGCCTGATGGTTGTCCAATAGTTCACAGGCTCTGTAGCGCATGAGATCCGCCGCGCGCACGTCGATATACGCCTCGGCGATCGGAAACTGGATACCCTGGTTCATGCCGATTGGCCGGTCGAAGACGATACGCTCGCTGGCGTATTTCGATGCGCGTTCAACGAACCAGTAGCCGTCGCCGATACACTCGGCCGCGATCAGCGCACGCTCGGCATTGAGCCCGTCGAGGATGTACTTGAAGCCCTTGCCTTCCTCGCCAATCAGGTTCTCTTCGGGAATCTCCAGATTGTCGAAGAACAGTTCATTGGTCTCGTGATTGACCATGTTGGGAATCGGCCTCACGGTCAGACCGTTGCCGATCGCCTGGTGCAGGTCCACGAGAAAGCACGACAGCCCATCCGACTTCTTCTTCACGTCAGACAAGGGCGTGGTGCGCGCGAGCAGGATCATCATGTCCGAATGCTGCACACGCGAAATCCAAACCTTC
Source organism: Paraburkholderia sp. EG287B (assembly GCF_040965595.1). Lineage (NCBI taxonomy): Bacteria > Pseudomonadati > Pseudomonadota > Betaproteobacteria > Burkholderiales > Burkholderiaceae > Paraburkholderia > Paraburkholderia sp. EG287B. Next base: position 394,361 of record NZ_JBFRCG010000004.1, on the reverse strand, counting down.
TGGCCGTTGACCACATAGCGGCCGTCTTTCTTCACGGCGGTGGTCTTCAGCTTCGTGGTGTCCGTTCCCGTGGTCGGCTCGGTCACGCCCATCGACTGCAGGCGCAATTCGCCGCTCGCGATCTTCGGCAGATATTTGCGCTTTTGCGTTTCCGAGCCGTTGCGCAGCAGCGTGTTCATGTTGTACATCTGGCCGTGGCAGAACCCGGAGTTGCCGCCGTTGCGGTTGATCTCCTCCATGATCACGGACGCCTCGGTCAACCCGAGGCCGGAACCACCGTACTCCTGAGGAATCAGCGCCGCCATCCAGCCGGCCTTCGTCAACGCGTCGACAAACGCCTCCGGGTACACGCGCTCGTGATCGATGCGGCGCCAGTACTCATCGGGATATTCCTTCGAGAGGTCGCGCAGGGCGTCGCGCAGTTCCTGATATTGGTCGGGAGGGGTAATTCGGCTCATGAATGTTTCCGTATACTTGGCTGGACGCGGCTCACGCTGCTGCATCGATCAGCCCGCCGGCATTGGCGAGCTGGGTCAGATGATGTTCGGTCGAGCCGAACTGGATATCGATCACGCTCAGGCGTCGCATGTAGTGGCCGATCTTGCACTCCTCGGTCATCCCGATGCCGCCGTGCAGTTGCACGCCTTGCTGGCCGACGAAGCGGCCCGAGCGTCCGATCTGCACTTTCGCGGCGGACAGGCTGCGATCGCGCTCCCCCGCATCCGGCTCCTCGCTCATCATGGTCGCGAAAAGCGCCATGCTGCGCGCCTGCTCCACCATGACCAGCATGTCGACCGCCCGATGCTGGAGCGCCTGAAATGACCCGATGGGTACGCCGAACTGCTTGCGGACCTTGAGATACTCGACGGTTTCTTCGTGCGCGGCGGTCATCGCGCCTACAGCTTCCGCGCTCACCGCGGCGATTGCGTGCGCAACGACTGTTTCAATGAGCGGGTACGCGGCACCCGCGACACCCAGCACGTCGCTATCCGGAACTCGCACGCCGGAAAATTCGATATCTGCCGCGCTCAACCGGTCCTGTGTCGGATACACGCGGCGTGTCACGCCCGCAGCGTCGCCCCTCACCACGAACAGGCCGATGCCGTCACGCTCGCGCCTGCCGCCCGACACCCGCGCCGACACCACGAGGAGATCGGCATTGCCGCCATGCAGCACGACGCGCTTGGCGCCGTCGATCACCCATGCGTCGCCTTCGCGCCGCGCAGTGGTCGCCACGTCCGCCAGGTCGTAGCGCGACTGCGCTTCGCTGTGCGCAAAGGCCATCAGCAATTCGCCCTGCGCGATCTGCGGCAGAATCGCCGTGCGTTGCGCCGCGTTGCCGCCAAGGCGCACGAAGCCGCCGCCCAGCACGACCGTTGCGAGGTACGGCTCGACCGCGAGGCCGCGGCCGAGCGCCTCCATGACGATCATCGTCTCGACAGGACCGCAGTTGCTGCCGCCGTATTCCTCATCGAATGAAAGACCCAGCAGCCCCATCTCCGCATAGCGCGCCCATTGCGCGCGGCTGAAGCCGTCCGGCTCCACGAGGTACTTCGCACGCTGCTCGAAACCGTACTCGTCCTTGACGAGACGCTCGACGCTGTCCTTGAGCATGCGCTGCTCATCGGTGAAATCAAAGTCCATAGCCTACGCTTCTCCGCTGTTCGACCGTCGCTCAAAGTCCCAATACCGACTTGGCGAGTATGTTCTTCTGAATCTCGTTGGAGCCGCCCACAATCGAAACGTGACGCGCAAAGTAGTGGTTCGGCGCGATCGTCAGCGCCCATTCGGGCTCGCGAACCGCGTCGCCAAGACCGCGCAGGAAGTCGATATCGAGCGGCAACGCATCCGGCCCCGCCACTTCCAGCAGCAGTTCGGCGGAAAGTTGCTGGAGTTCCGAACCCTTGATCTTCAGGATCGAAGTCTTGGGGTCCGGCACATGGCTCTCTTGCGCACGGCTTTCGGCGATCACGCGCATCTGCGTCATTTCCAGCGCCTTCAACTCCACTTCCACGGCCGCGACCCGCTCCCGAAAGCGCGGGTCGTCCCACAGCACGCCGTCCCCGCAGGGCACGCGCTTCGCGAGGTCCTTTGCATGCCGCACGCGCATCTTCGAAACGCCCACGCGTGCAATGCCGCTGCGCTCGTTGCCGAGCAGATACTTGGCGTAGTCCCAGCCCTTGTTTTCCTCGCCGATGCGATTCGCAACCGGCACGCGCACGTTGTCGAAGAACACCTCGTTGGTTTCGTGGTGGCCGTCGATCGTGATGATCGGGCGCACCGTCAAGCCCGGCGTCTTCATGTCGATCAGCAGGTAGGTAATGCCCTGTTGCTTCTTCCCGCTCGAGTCCGTGCGCACGAGACAGAACATCCAGTCGGCGTGATGCGCAGTCGATGTCCAGAGCTTCTGCCCGTTGATGACGTAGTGGTCGCCTTCTCGAACCGCCTGGGTGCGCAGTGCGGCCAGATCCGAACCCGCGCCCGGCTCGGAAAAACCCTGGCAGAACCAGTATTCGAGGCTCGCGATGCGGGGCAGGAAGTGGCGCTTCTGCTCTTCGCTGCCGAACGCGATCAGCACCGGGCCGATCATGTTCACGTTGAACGACAGTGTTTCGGGCGCCGGGGCCATGTGCAGCTCTTCCTTGAAGATGTATTGCTGCACGGCGCTCCAGCCGGTGCCGCCCCACGCCTTGTCCCACGCGGGCGTCGCCCAGCCGCGCTCGTAGAGAATGCGTTGCCAGCGGCGCAGGTCGGCCGCCGAATAGCGCTGCCCCAGGGTGGCTTTGCGTCGAATGTCGGCGGGCAGCGCTTCCTTGAAGAAGGCTCTCACCTCATTGCGGAACGCCAGTTCTTCGTCGGTATATCGCAGATCCATAAGTGTCTCGTTTCGTTTTCTTTGGCTCGCCTGGCGTGTGCCACTCAGGCCAGCGTTCCCGCTTCTTTCAGCTCGCCAATGCGGCCCGGTTCGAGCCACCCAGTCAGAGCGGCGTCCACCGTTGCCGCGTCGGGCGCTTCAGGCGCGGTCGGTTTCGCGGGCACCGTGGCGGAAAAGCGCGGCGCAGGAGCTGGCTGCACAATGCCGTCGACTTCGATGAACGTGCCACGTGCCTTCAGGTGCGCATGCTCGGGTGCCTCCGTCCACGACAGCACCGGTGCGAAGCACGCGTCCGAATGCTCGAGCAGCGTGGTCCATTGCTCGCGTGTGCGGCTCTTGAACTTCAGCGCAAACAGGGCGCGCGCGGCAGGCCAATTGCTTTCGTCAAGCTGAGCGCCGAGGGTTCGCGGGTCGATGTCGAGCAAGCGCAGCAGTTCGAGATAGAACTTGTCCTCGATGGGACCGATCGTGATCCACTTGCCGTCCACGCATTCATACACGTCGTAGAAGTGTGATCCGGAGTCCGTGATATTCGTCCCGCGCCCGTCACGCCAGATTCCGGCAGCCTGCATGCCGAAGAACGTAGTAGCAAGGTTGGCCGTGCCATCGACGATCGCAGCATCCACGACCTGGCCTGCACCGCCGCTACGCGAATGCAGGATCGCGGAGAGCAGCCCCATCGCGAGATACAGCGAACCGCCCGCATAGTCGCCGATCAGGTTCAGCGGTATCGACGGCGGCTGATCGCAGCGCCCGATCGCGTTGAGCACGCCGGTGATCGCAATGTAGTTCAGGTCATGCCCCGCGTACTGCGCGAGCGGTCCGTCTTGCCCCCATCCCGTGATGCGCCCATAGGCGAGCTTCGGATTGCGTTGGAGGCAAACCTGCGGACCGAGCCCCAGGCGCTCGGTCACACCAGGGCGGAAGCCTTCGATCAAGGCGTCGGCGCGCTCCACCAGAGAAAGCACGAGTTCGACAGCCTCCGGGTCTTTCAGGTCGAGCGCGATCGTCTTCCGGTTGCGCAGCAACAGGTTGTAGCGCAGCGGGCGCTCGATACCGAGCTTGACCGGCTGGCGACGCTCGATGCGCAACACCGTCGCGCCCAGGTCGGCGAGCAACATCGCGGCCATGGGGCCCGGCCCGATGCCGGCAAGCTCAATGATTCGGACTCCCGCGAGCGGACCCATCGTTCAACCCTTGCGCGCATGGGCGCGCATGGCGTCCCATTGTTCGTCGGTCCAGTCCTGCATGGCACGGAAGGTCGGGCCGCCAACGCCCTGCATCCAGCGGCCGCCGTCGATCACGATCATGTCGCCGGTGATGTAGCCGGACCCATCCGATGCCAGATACGCGTAAAGATCGGCGAGTTCCGTGTGATCGCCGAAGCGGCGCAGCGGAACGGAGCGCTCCTGCGGTTCGACCTGCGAGCCCGGCGGATACAGTTGCTCCCAGGCGCCGGGCGTAGGGAAAAGTCCGGGCGCCACCGCGTTCAGACGGATGCCCTTCGGGCCCCACTCGACCGCAAGGCTACGGGTCATCGCGAGAACGCCCGCCTTCGCCGCGGCGGAGGGCACCGTAAAGGCCGAGCCGGTCATCGTGGGCGTAGACACTGTGCTGATCACGTTGCCCGCGTGGCCCGCGTCGATCCAGCGCTTGCCCGCCGCGATCGTGCAATAGAAGCTGCCGTGCAGCACGATGCCGAGCACCGCGTCCACCGCGCGCGGCGAAAGGCTCTCCGTGCGCGCGATGAAATTCGCCGCAGCGTTGTTCAGCAGCACATCGAGCGGGCCGTCCTGCCAGATCGTATCCATCATTGCCTCGACGGATTCCGCGCTGCGCACGTCCGCCTGCACCGTCGTGACGCGTGCGCCGGGCACCGCGCCGCGAAACTCGTCGGCGGTCGCGTCGAGCACTTCCTTGCGGCGGCCGCAGATGACAAGATCGGCACCCAGTTCGAGATAACGTCGGCCGATACTCTTGCCGAGCCCCGTGCCACCGCCGGTGATCAGGATTCGTTTGTTCTTCAGCAGGTCAGGCGTAAACATTGGCATTGAACTTCCTGTAGAGACAGCAATGAAGAACGTCGGCTTCAGGCGCCCGTGAAAACCGGCTTGCGCTTTTCCATGAAGGCCTTCACGGCTTCCGTGTGATCGCTCGTTTGACGCGCCAGCGGATTGAGATCGGTCTCCAGACGGCATGCGTCCTCGATCGAGTTGCCCGCGTTGACGAGGCTCGCCTTCAGGAGCGCCAGCGTCACCGGCGGATAGCTCGCAAAGCGAGCCGCGGCCTCGATCGCCGCATCGAGCGCGTGTCCGCTCACCGTCAGCTCGCTGACGAGGCCGATGCGGCGCGCCGTGGTTGCATCGATGACATCGCCCTTCAGCATCAGTTCGCGCGCCTTGCCGCCACCCACCTTTTGCGGGAGCGTCCAGAGAATCCCGGTGTCGGGCAGCAGGCCTACCTTGCCGAAGGCACACGAGTATTTCGCCGTCTCGGCGCTGACCACGACATCACAGGCAGCAGCCAGCGAGACGCCCGCTCCGTAGCACGTGCCTTCCACTGCCGCGACGACGGGCTTCGTGCCCGTATAAATCAGCTTGAACAGACGCACGCCCACCGCAATGCGTTCACGCAGCGCGAGCAATGGCGGCGTGGCCGCGTGCATTTCCGAGAGGTCACCGCCCGCGCAAAAATGGCCGCCCGCTCCCGTCAGCACGATGGCGCGCGTATCGGGGTCGTCGTTCATGAGTCGCTGAAACACCTCCGTCAGCGCGAGCCGCATCTTCATGGAGAACGCGTTGCGGCGCTCGGGATAGTTCATCGTGACAATGCTCACGTCGCCTTCACGGCGCACCTGCACGACCTCGTCGGCGCCCGCAGTCATTTCCTTCTGCTCGATACTCATCGCATGGGTCCCCGCGCTCATTCACCGGTGAAGACCGTTGTGGTCTTTTCCATAAATGCCTTGCAGGCAGCCTGATGGTCTTTCGACTGACGCAGGATGGGCTGATAGTCGATCTCGGCTCGCAGCGCGCCTTCCATGGTCGTCGCGGCGTTGGTGAGCGATTCCTTCAACAGCGCCACGCCGAGCGGCGGCAAGGCCGCGAGGCCGAGTGCAACTTCAATCGCTCTGGCGCGCGCCGCGCCCGACTCGACCACTTCGTTTGCGAGGTCGATTGCCGCGGCCTTGTTACCGTCGATCTCCGTGGCGAGCGAAAGCATCTCGCGCGCGCGGGCCATGCCAATGCGCTTCGGAAGCGTCCACAGAACGCCGGTATCTGGAATCAGCCCCACGCGCAGAAACGCAGCGCAAAAACGCGCGCTCGACGCTGCGACGACGTAATCGGCCGCCACCGCGAGCGACAGGCCGGCGCCGAAGGCCACGCCTTCCACCGCCGCCACAACGGGCTTCGGACCCGCTTGCATTTCGCGCACCACCATGCACGATTCCGCCAGAATTTCGCGGCTTTGCAGGATCGTGCGCTTCGTCATCTCGGAGATGTCCGCACCCGCGCAGAAATGCTCGCCCGCGCCAGTGAGTACAATTGCGCGCGACTCTGGGTCGTCGACCATGAGACGATGCACCGTGTCACGCAGCAACTGGCGCATCTGGCGCCCCATCGCATTGCGGCGTCGCGGATTGTTCAACGTCACGATCGCGACCGGCCCCTCGCGGGTCACCTCGATCAGCGCCGCCGTTTCGGTTGCTGCCGTTTGTTTTTCGCTCATGTTGGCTCCCTTCAGTCGGCCACGAACACCGGCTTGCGCTTTTCCATGAAGGCGCTTACGGCCTCCCGGTGTTCGCGGCTGCGGCGCAGGATGGGCTGCAGGTTGACTTCGGCTTCGATCGCTTCGTCGAGCGTGCGGATGCCCGTCGCGAGCGCGGCCTTCAGATGCGCGGTGGCGACCGAGGGCAATTCCGCGTACTGTTGTGCCACCTTCAAGGCCGCGTTCAGCGCCTCGCCGGGCTCGACGACCTGATTCGCAAACCCGGTCTCGCCCGCTTCTACTCCGTTGAACTCGCGTGCGCTCAGCATGAGCTCACGTGCGAGGCCACCGCCCACGCGTTGCGAGAGCGACCAGTAGAGCCCCGTATCGGGCAAAAGCCCGACTTTCACGAACGCGCTCGCATAGCGCGCCGCCGACGATGTGACGACGTAGTCGCAAGCCGCTGCGAGCGAGAGGCCTGCGCCAAACGCAAACCCTTCGACCGCGGCGACAACCGCTTTCGGGCCTTCGACCGTCAGTCTGAAGATATCGAGCGGCAGTTCATTGCGTTGCCGGTACTCGAGCACCTTGCGCGTCTGCATCTCCGAGATGTCGCCGCCCGCACAAAACGTATTGCCGGCGCCGGTCAGGACAATTGCGCGGCAACTTTCCTCGTGATGCATCAGACGATAAAGTTGCGCATACAACGTCTGACGCATCTTCAATGAAAATGCGTTGCGGCGTTGGGGGTAATTCAATGTGACGATCGCGATTGCGCCGTCTTGCTGGACCTGGACGATCTCTGTCGCGTCGCTGCCGATCTCTACGCTCATCTGTCCGTCTCCCATGCAAAACTGTTGACCGTGGCCTGGGCGGCCGCCGTGCCTTACAGCGTTTCCTCAGTTCCGAGAATCACCGTGGCCTGGCTCGAGAGCACGCCGCCGTTGCCGTGTGCGATGGCCAGCTTCGCGCCGGGAATCTGGCGTTCGCCGGCGCGCCCCGTCAGCTGCCGCATCGACTCTTCGATCAGGAAAAGCCCATACATGCCGGGGTGAACGCAGGACAACCCGCCGCCGTTGGTATTCACCGCGAGCCGGCCGCCCGGCGCGATGGCCCCGTCCGCGACGAAGCGGCCGCCTTCGCCCTTGGGGCAGAAGCCGAGGTCTTCCAGGAACAGAATGGTGTTGATCGTGAATGCGTCGTACAGCATCGCGACGTCGATATCGCTTGCCTTCACGCCCGCCATTTCATACGCGCGCCGGCCCGATTGCGCTGCCGCGGTCACCGTGAGATCGGGCATGCTCGCGATTTCGCGGTGCGACGTGGCCGAGGCCGCGCCGAGCAGATAGACGGGCTTGTCGGTCAGATCGCGGGCGCGGTCGGCGCGCACCATGACGACGGCCGCCGCGCCATCCGTCACGAGGCAGCAATCGCGCACGGAAAGCGGGTCGGATACGAGACGCGCGCCCATCACGTCATCGATCGACAAGGGCGTGCGCATGTACGCATCCGGATTGAGCTGCGCCCATTTGCGCGCGGCGACGGCCACCTCGGCCAGATGTTCGCGCTTCGTGCCGAACTGGTGCATATGCCGCGCTGCCGCGAGCGCATAAGACGAGACCGGATTCATCGGCTTGTACGGGCTCTCCCACGGCGAGGGACGCGACGACTGCACGAGCTTGCCCGCCGCGCTGCGCTGGTTGCTCCCATATGCGATCAGTGCGACGTCGATCTGTCCCGTACACAAGGCCATCGCCGCGGTGTGTGCGTAAATCTCGAACGCCGAGCCGCCGCTTCGGTTGTTGTCGGTGAACTTCGGGTTAATACCGAGGTATTCGGCAAACGTGAGACCCGAGAGCATGTCGTCGGGCGTGCACACGAACAGGCCATCGACATCGCCGGGCGTGAGCCCTACCTGGGCCAGCGCGTCGACGGAAGCGCGCGCAGCAAGGTCCATCGACGACAACCCAGGTGCTTCCCCCATCCCATAGGTGGCGCCTGCCACCAGTGCGGTACGCCCGCGCAAGTTGAATTCCATTCGATCTACCTTTCATCAGGTGCGACCGGCTCTTGACGGCCGGTTGCGGGTTAGCGGGCGTCAGGCTGGTTCGAATACGAGCAGTGCCGCATCCCCCCGGTAGACGATCTTCGCCTGCACGGGCATGCCAATGCGCACGGCCTCCGGCTCGATGCCCTCAACGCAGCTGAGCATGCGCACACCTTCTTCCAGATCGATCACTGCGACGTTGTAGCTCGGCGTGGGCGACTTCTGGCGCACGACCGTGGTGGAATAAACCGTGCCTTTCCCGCACGCGTCGACCCATTCCAGATCGCGCGCCCCGGTGACCGGCTCGGCCACGCGCGGATAGAACACATAGCGGCCGCTGCTGCGGCTGCGCTGGATCATCAAGCGGCCCTCGGCCAGAAACTTCTGATAGTCGACTTCAGGACAAAGAGAGTCCATTCCCCGCTCCTCCAAATCGTTTTTGCCTTAGGGCTCCCGCGAATCGAGCCGCTATGTCGGGCCAAAATGGAACAAATAACCGAACACTGTTCCAAATATTAAACGCATCGGAAGCGTGCTGTCAACGGTGGGAAAGCCCTGTCGTGCCCCGCCCCACAAGGCTGACACTACATCCCGGCGAAATTCCGGACGCACCTCGGACAAACCCGCGCCAGCCGGTTTCTGCGCTTGACGGCCACCTGATCCATCGTTTACTTTATCGAACATTGTTCAACATTTTGAAGAGACCGGGGTGATTCGGGAGTGGTCAGCGGGGGCAACCTGGCCCGCTCCGAAAGACGAATCCTGGCCCGATCCGGAAAACCGCCAGTAAGAGAGCTCGAAGTGACATACGAACTAACAGACGACCAGGTTCAGATCCGCGATCTCATCCGTCGCGTCGCAAGGGAGCGTGTGGCACCGCGCGCCGACGAGATCGACCGTACGGCCGAGTATCCGCACGACATGTATGCACTGCTTAAGGAACTGGGCCTCTTCACGTTGCCGTTTCCGGAAGCGTATGGCGGCGCCGGCAGTGTGATGTCGGCCTGTATCGCCGTCGAGGAGTTTGGGCGAGTTTGCTACAACACCGGCTATTTGCTGGTCGTGCAATGGACGCCCTTTGGCGCCATTCTCGAAGGAGGCACGGATGAACAGAAGGCACGCCTTCTGCCCGGACTCGCATCCGGCGAATTGCGCGGCGCGCTCTCGATTACCGAATCTCAAAGCGGCTCCGACGTATCCGGCATTCGCACCACAGCGCGCCGCAAGAACGGCGGCTATGTGCTCAACGGCTCAAAAATCTGGTGCACGAACTCCCATATTGCCGACTTCATTCTCGTCGCGGCAAAGACGCTCGATGAGGAAGGGCAGCCGCTGGGGATCAATCTTTTTATCGTCGATCGCAACACGCACGGGCTCACCATCGGTAATGAAGAAGACAAGATGGGCGCGCGAGGCGTAGCGTCTTGCCCCCTCTATTTCGACGACGCCTTCATTCGCGCGGAAGACCGTCTCGGGCCGGAAGGCGGCCAGGGATTCAAGGTGGCGATGGAAGCGCTCAACACGAGCCGCCCCATCGTTGCCGCGCGCGCGGTCGGCATTGCGCAGGGGGCGATCGACCATGCCGTCAAATTCATTCAGGATCGCGTAGCGTTCGGCCAGACCATCAGCAACTTCCAGGGTGTGCGCTGGATGATTGCCGACATGGTCACGCAGACCGAAGCCGCGCGCCAACTTGTCTACCGCACCGCGTCGCTCGTCGACGCGGGCGTAAGCGGACGCGAACTCGCTCCAATGGCTGCGATGGCGAAGATGTTCGCATCGGACGTCGCCATGAAGGTCGCGACTGACGCCGTACAGCTTTTTGGCGCTGCCGGCATCTCCAACGAGTACCCGATAAACCGGTATTTCCGCGACGCAAAAGTTGTGCAGATCATTGAGGGCACGAATCAAATCCAGCGCAACATTGTCGCGGACAACGTGCTGGGCCGCATCAAGAAGAACTGAAAAAGACAGTTGAGCTAACAAGCGAGCGACAACAACAGAGGACAGGCAATGGAAGAAGTCGAAACGGTTGGTTTGGGTATCCACTGGGAGGACCTGCCCGTTGGACGCAAGTTCAAGACCGTGGGCCGCACAGTCACCGAAACGGACGTCGTGAATTTCGTATCCGTGACCGGCATGCTGGAAGTGCTGTTTACCAACACAGAGTTTCTAAGGGAGCAGTCCGCGATCAAGGGACGCGTCGCGCCGGGAGCACTCGTGTTTACGCTCATGGAGGGGCTGCTCACGCAGGCCACCATGCAGGGCGTCGGCTTCGCGTTCCTCAACATGGAGCTGGATATCAAGGGTCCCACCTACGTGGGCGACACGATTCATGTGGAATGCGAAGTCATCGAATGCCGGCCCAGCAACGGGCGCCCAGGACTCGGTCTCGTACGCACGCGTAATCGCGTGATCAAGCAGGACGGCACGGAAGTGATGGTGTACACGCCGCTCAGACTCGTGAAGGGCAAAGAATACAAGGCCTGAGCATGGAAAATCCACAACAACCCCTCGAACGGGCCACGGGCCCGTTAGCCGGTGTGCGCGTGATCGACCTGACCATCAACGTGCTCGGTCCGGTCGCCACACAGCTGCTCGGCGACATGGGTGCGGACGTCATCAAGATCGAACCGCCCGAAGGCGACCAGAACCGCAAGAACGGCCCCGGCCGCAATCCCGACATGGCCGTGTTCTATACGATCATGAACCGCAACAAGCGGAGCGTGATCCTGAACCTCAAACAGGCCGAGTGCCGCGAAGCGCTGCTCAAGCTTGTCGAAACGGCCGACGTCATCGTGCACAGCATGCGTCCGAGCGCCGCCGAGCGGCTCGGCATCGGCTACGAAGCCGTACGGGCGCGCAACCCGCGCATCGTCTACGCGTCGGGCGCCGGCTACCGCATCGACGGCCCCTACAAGGACCGCCCCGCCTTCGACGACGTGATCCAGGGCGAAACCGGCATTGCCGCGATGAACCGTGACGCTGACGGCTCGCCGCGCTACTTCCCCACCGTGATCGTCGACAAGTTCTGCGGTTACGTGCTGGCCTCCTCAATTGGCATGGCGCTCTATCACCGCGAGCGTACCGGCCTCGGTCAGCTCGTCCATGTGCCGATGTTCGAGACGATGCTGCAGTTCAATCTTTTCGAGCATCTCTGGGAAGGCGCGCTGGGCTCCAATGACGGCACCGGGCTCGGCTATCCGCGCATGTTCTCGCCGTACCGCCGGCCCTATGCGACGAAAGACGGCCATATCTGCCTGCTGGCGGTGAACAACGAGCAATGGCGCCGCGTGCTGTGCGCAATCGATGCAGCGCATTTGCTGGACGACCCGCGTTTCTGCCACATGACCGAGCGCATGCGCAACATCAACGAGTTGTACCGCATCGTCGGCGACGCCATACGCAATAAGACCACGGCCGAATGGAACGCCATTTTTGCCTCAGCAGACGTTCCGCACGGTCCCGTACGCGACCTGAAAGACCTGATGCACGATGCGTACATCAGGGAAACCGGCTTCTTCCAGCGCTTCGATCACCCGACCGAAGGCGACATGATCATGACCTCGATCCCGGTGCACTTCTCCGAGTCGCCCGGCAACGTTCGCTATCTGCCACCGAATCTCGGCGAGCACAGCATCGAAGTCCTGATCGAAGCGGGCTATAGCGCGAGCGAAGCCAGCGCGCTCGTCGCCCGTGCCACGGGAAAAGGCGAAGCCGTTACGGAAGCGTTGAGCAAAGACTAACTGGCGCGAAAGCGCCTCGCACATCACGGAGGGAATCAATGAAGGGGCTCAAGGAGAAGGTCGTCGTCGTAACCGGCGCCGCGGGCGGGATCGGAACCGCCATCAGCAAGCGATTCGGCGAGGAAGGCTCGACCGTCGCGCTGTTCGATCTGAACGAACAAGGCGCGGCACGTGTCGCGGCAGAAATCGAGGCGGCGGGTGGCAAGGCGCGTGCGTACCGCGTCGACATCACGGATCACGAAGGCGTCCATGCCGCGGTGGCCAAAGTCGAGGAAGACCTCGGTCCGATCGAGGTGCTCGTCAACAACGCGGGCTGGGACATGGGTTCGTTTTTCCTGCAAACGGAGAAGCCGTTCTGGGACAAGGTCGTCGCGATCAATCTGTACGGACCGCTGAACATGCACCACGCCGTCTTGCGGCGCATGGCTGAGCGTGGGCGTGGCCGCGTCGTGAACATCTCGTCGGACGCGGGACGCGTGGGCTCTTCGATGGAAGCCGTCTATTCGTTCTGCAAAGGCGGTCTCATCGCGTTCACGAAAACCATGGCGCGCGAAATGGCCCGCCAGCATATTCCCGTCAACGTCGTGTGCCCCGGCCCCACCGCGACCCCGCTGCTCGACAACCTCGCCCAAGGCGAGAAAGGCGAGCGCATCAAGGCGGCGCTCGTGAAGGCCGTGCCTTTTGGCCGCATGGGCGAGCCGGGCGATATCCCTGGCACGGTTGCCTTCCTCGCGAGCGACGACGCCGCTTTCATCAGTGGCCAGGTCATCAGCGTGTCCGGCGGCCTGACGATGGCCGGCTAAACGCCGCCCCAAACCTGCTCAACAAACAACCTCGGAATACGACATGGAATTCAGGGACATTATCTACAAGGAAGCGGACGGCGTCGCGACGATCACCATCAATCGCCCCAACGTCTATAACGCATTTAACGCCAATACCTGCGAAGAGCTCATCAAGGCCTTCGGTCTCGCGGGATGGAACAAGGACATCGGCGTCGTGGTGCTCACCGGTGCGGGCGAAAAGGCGTTCTGCACCGGCGGCGACCAGTCCGGCGACGGCTACAACGGGCGCGGCACCGTGGGCCTGCCAATCGAGGAACTGCAAAGCATTATCCGCGACATTCCGAAGCCGGTGATCGCACGCGTGAACGGCTACGCGATCGGCGGCGGCAACGTGCTCGTGACGATCTGCGACCTCGCGATCGCTTCCGAAACCGCGATCTTCGGCCAGGTCGGCCCGAAGGTGGGTTCGGTCGATCCGGGCTTCGGCACCGCGTACCTCGCGCGGATCATCGGCGAGAAGCGCGCACGGGAAATCTGGTACTTGTGCCGCAAATACAGCGCGAAAGAGGCACTCGACTGGGGCCTCATCAATGCGGCCGTGCCGCCCGAGCAACTCGACGCCGAAACGAAAAAGTGGTGCGACGAGATTCTGCATATGAGCCCCACCGCCATTGCGCTGGCGAAGCGTTCGTTCAATATCGATACCGAGAATATTCGCGGCATCGGTGCGTTCGCAATGCAAGCGCTCGCAATGTATTACGACACGGACGAATCGAAGGAAGGCGGCAACGCGTTCCGCGAAAAGCGCAAGCCGGAGTTCCGTAAGTACGTGAAGTAAGCGGGAGAATGGCATGCAGGGCGACGCCTGGTTTTGGCGTCGCCCTGCGTGCGCTTGCCGCGTTGCAGTTGACGTTTAGTACTTGCGGAAATTCACGCCGACACGCGTGCCAAGTCCCGGTAGCCGGTTCATGGGGCGGCTGCCATGCTCCGGCGCCGCTTCGCCCCACGCGAACCATACGTCGGGCTCGCGTCTGTCTCCTACACGCCGCCAGCGCCCGTCCACCTGCGGATTCTTGAGCGTCCCAAGACCGACGAGACGCCCGCGCGGATCGGGCACGAACTCCCACTCGTCGCCAAAGGCCGAGTAGCGGATACCCTCCTGCCAGTAGCCATTCGCGCCGAAGTCGACCGTGCCGGTCACGTCATAAGTGAAGCGCACCTCGCCCTTTTCGTTGCCGAGAATCGCAAAGCCGAACATGTCGTTGCCGAGCGTGAAGTGCCCAAAGTCGATACTGCCATCCCTGTATCGCGTGGCCCATGTGTACCAGACGAGTTCCAGTTTCTCCTGTACCAGGGCGTCTTTCGTTTTGTAGATTTCGCCGCCCTCGTACATATGGATCGGATCAAAGCCGATCATGCCGCGCACCTTCTTGCCGAGAATCGTACCTTCCATCTCGAAGATGTTCGCGACGTAATACATGCCAGCATCGCGGCCCGGCAGATACCAGTGCATGCCGGGCTTCACCAGCTTGCCTTTGATATCCATCGCGTTCTCCTCGTACCAGCTGCAGTCGTCGGGTGTCCAGGTGACGTGGAAACGGTTGCCAGGCGCTTGCGGATGGCTGCACCAGTGGATGCGCCCCTCTTCGAGCGATCGCGTAAAGCCGTCGTTCGGCACCGATGTCTTGCCGACCGGATGCATATGCATGCCGTCGTCGTGGCCAAGCGTCGTACACAGGTAGAAACGCCGGCGCGTGTCCTTCGCGTCGGTATTCAGGCCAGCGGGAATGCGTCGCATTGGATAGTAGATCTCACCGTCCTCGTCGCGTAGCGTCCCCCACAGGTAGAGCGCTTCGGGTGGCATGCCGAAGTAGGCGCGGTTGGACAACATATCATCGATGGTGGGCTCGAAGGCGCTGACGAGAGGTTGCCAGCCAAAATCGCCGCGGCGCGGCATGGTGGGTTGAGTGTCGCTCATGGTTGAAGTGTCCATCGTCGTGGTGAGGTATTTGTAGGACCCACCACTATAGGTATACCGGCTCACGGAGAAAACCGGTTGATTCGTCCACCTCATCAGACGTGCGCCCGTGGAGAAACAGGCAGGCTCGTATCGCAGCTACCGCATTGATTTATCGACTTTCGCAGTTGCGCGGTAGCGCACGCCACCATTGCGGAAAGAGAGTTCGTTACATGTAACGATCGCGTACACTGTATTGAACAATGTTCACTTTTCATTACTCCAAGTCTGGACATGCCGAAATCCTCCGCCGAACGTGTCGCCGAATATCGAACCCGCATGAAGACCGAAGGCATGGTGAGCCTGACACTTATCGTGCCGGCAGCCGACGTCGCACTCTTCAACCAATTCGCCGCGCAACGCCGCGAGAAGCTGCTCGAAGGCAGGCACCCTGGCGAAGCCCCTCGCCAGCAATGGCTCTCGATGCTGGCAGCAATGACACCTGTGCACTCGCCAGCCGTTGAGCCACGCCGCAAGCGCAATTCGCTCGGCGCACCGATCACGCGTGCCCAGACGCTCTTCTTGTCGCTCCTGAAGCACATCATCGACCAGGGATGGCCTGAGGGACTGCCTCTCGGCTCGGAACAGGATCTCATGAAAATCCACGGAGCAAGCCGCGCCACGGTGCGCGGGGCGATTCATCTGCTCGAGCACCACTCTATCGTGAGGGTGCAGCGTGGCACCGGCGGCAGCGTAATCGTCGCCCGGCCGGACCTGAACGCAACGATGCAGGCCGTCGGCGTCTATCTGGAGTATGCGGGCATTGCGCCGCGCGATATTCTTGCGACGCGCCGTGTACTCGAATTGGCCACTCTGGATCTCGTCATGGAACGGCTCGATCGGGAAGGAGAACAACGTCTGCGTGACCAGGTGCAGGCCGAAGCGCAACTCGACGGCGGCGCAGCGGCCGATTCACTCCTGCGATTTCATTTCCTGCTGGCCGAATTGTGCGGCGATCCCGCCCTGCGCCTTTTCGACGGCATCGTCCTCCAACTGGCCGACGCCCATTCCACGTTCACCGGCGCAGCCGACCCGAGCGGGACCGGGTCGTCGCGAGAATCAAGGCATACCATCACGAGATTGCGTGCGCAATCATCGCCCGCGACAGGGACCACGCTCGCGGGCAAATGACCGAGTACATCGCGGGGATCAGAACGTGGCTCGAATAGCGACCGCGTTCGCCCCGCTAGCCTCAACGGTCGCCGATCTCGATCCACCGCCCGCTGCGGCCGGATTCGATCACCGCCTCCACCACCCGGTGCGCGTGCGTGGCTTCCTCGAAGCTGGGTGACGGTGCGCGTTTTTGCTCGATGGCCTGGAGCATGTCGTGAAACATCCATCCCATTGAAACCATATACGAAGGCGCATTCTCCTTCGAGAACCCCGTTCCGGGTACTGCGAAATAATGTGAAGGCGTTTCAAGCCATTCGCCTCCCGCAGTACCGAATTCAAATGGCTCCGGCTTGCCCGCATAAAGACGCGATGAAACCCCGTCGCCAAACGTGGGATCGACATAGAGCAAGCGCCCTTTCGTTCCCCACAGTTCTACGCGGATGCCGGGACCGTCGGCCACAGCCCAGCTCGTCTGGACCGTGCCTAGCGCGCCGTTTTCCATGCGCAGCACGCTACAGCCGAGATCGGCGGTGTCCGGCGTGAATACGCTGCCGTCCGGCAAGCGCCATTGCTTGATGCCCGTAGTGTCCGAACCGGCAGCCGACTTCACCCGCCCGAGCAGCGGCATGAGCAGGAGCACCATGTGGCTGCCGAAATTTCGCCATGCGCTGCCGCCGCTTTGCGAGTCGGCAAGCCATTTGTAGGGCGAAACGCCGCCGCCGGGATAGGAGGCGTGCGGATAGATGAAACCATCGTGGTTGCGCAGCGGCTGAAGCAGCTGGAAATTGAATCCGAGCGGTTCGCCAAGGAAACCTTCAGCAATCAGTGCCTGCATGTGCATCGCTGCCGGCACCCAGCGGAACTGCGCATCGACGACCCCAACCAGCCCCTTCTTCGCCGCGAGTTCGCTCTGCGCAACGGCATGCTCCGTATCGACCGCAAAGGGCAGCGCGTCATACACGTGCTTACCGGCGTTGAGCGCCGCCATCACCATGTCATAGCGATACGCGGGCCGGCTGCCCACATCGATGATGTCGAGCGTCGGATCGGCGACGAGATCGGCGACGTTCCAATACGCGCGTGGCACGCCGAATGCCTGCGCCGCCGCTTCGGCCGTCTCGCGGTGCGCGGTACAGACCGCCGCCACCTCCACATCCGGCAGCAGCCGCCAGGCGCTGCCGTGCACTTTCAGGCTCCAGTTGGCGCCGATGATGCCGATTCTGCGTGTCACGATCGCTTCTCCATGTCTCGCTCCTTCCTTTCGATGGTCACAGGCCGAGCCTCTTCCGGCCGCTGCTTCGCCGTCGCCCGATAGCCGCTGATGATCGATTCGAACTCTTCCCAGACGCTCTTCGGTTGATCGAACCGTGTGGTGTCATCGATTTCGACGAGATGCCGTTCGATGTCTTCCGGCGACGGAGGACTGTCGTGCCGGCTCAGCCAGCCGTTGCCCTCACCGACGAAAACGCGCGCAAATCGGCCGCCCGTGGCCGTGTAGAGCGCGCGATTGGCCTTGCACCGCTCACTCGCCAGCCATATCGCCATCGGCACGACAAATTCGTTGCGGATGCCCGGTGCGACCAGCGCGAAATCTTTTGGCATGCCGTCGTGAAAATCGGCAGGCCATTCATCGCTGCCCTGACCCAGCCGGCTGGCGCCGCAGGGAAGGAGTCCGTTTACATGGATGCCGTACTTCACCCCTTCCACGCCAAGACCGTTCATGAGCCCCACGAGGCCCGCTTTCGCGGCGCCGTAGTTGGCTTGCCACACCGAACCGAACATGGCGGCCGCGGAACTGGTCAGGACGATGCGCCCGTATTTCCCGGCCTGCATCGCCCGCCAAGCCGGCTGACCGACATAGAACGCCGCCATGAGGTGAACGTCCATGATCGAGCGGATCTGCTCGTCGGTAAGTACCTCGAATGGCGCGTTGCACAGAAACCCGGCGTTGTGAATGAGCACATCCACTCTGCCAAACGCGCCCAGTGCCGCCTCCACGATTGCGGCCCCGCCGGTTCGCGTTGCGCAACTCTCATGGCAGACAATCGCGTTGCCGCCAGCGGCCTCGATTTCATCGACGACACGCTGAGCCGCGCTGCGCGCACCCGTGCCGGAAACTACGTTGCCGCGCGGATCGGTTCCCAGGTCGTTGACGATAACGGCGGCGCCACGCGCCGCCAACGCCTTCGCATAGTCACGTCCTAACCCGCTTCCCGCGCCGGTGACAATCGCAACGCGGCCGTCGAACCGAATCGTCGACTCCGCATCCGGTAGGTGTTTTGCGTTCATGCATGCGCCCCGACATCGACGCGTAGTCGCCGCAGTTTCATGCGCTTGATGAGCCACTGACCACCAGCCTTCTCGTAGGTCTCGACGTAGTGGCCGTAACCATGCAGCGTGCGATTCGGATACGCCGACTCCGCCCCCCAGCGCAACATGTCTTCCATTGCCCACGTGCCGTTCGCCGTCGTGCTCGACGTGATATCGATCTCTGGGCAATGGCCGTGATGAACGCTCACGCATCCAGCAAGCGGCACGCTGACCGCGCGCACGATGTTCTCTCTGCCCGCGAGAATGCATCCGGGCACATCGTCGCTGATGTCGAGTTGGCCATCAGGCGCGAACACAGCGCCGAATGCTTCCCAGTCTTTCGTATCGACGCTGCGCAGATAGCGCGCTTTGAGTTGCTTGATCTCCTCGATTGCAAGGAGTCGTTCGATGTCGGTCACGCAGGTTCCTCCATGGATCGACGTCTTCCGCACTTTGCTTTGATATCCTTGAGAAACAATAGCACCGTCAGTACCATTATTCAATACGCGGATTCTGACATGTTCTCGTTCACTCACATCACTATGACAGGAGCAGCCGATGGAAATTCTGGATCGCAGAAGCGCGCTTGAAGGACGCAGAGCCGTGTTGATTGGCGGCGCGGCAGGAATTGGCAGAGCGGTCGCGCTGGCGCTCGGCGAGGCGGGTGTTGACATCGCGTTTTGCGACGTCGATGACAAAAACATTACGAGCACATCGTCGGACTTGCGAGCGATGGGTCACCGCGTGTTTGCGTTGCATGCGGACGCCACACGGAGTGACCAACTCGCGCAGTTCTATGGCGAGACCGCGCGCTTTTTCGACGGCATCGATGTGCTTGTCAACGTGGTTGGTGGCACGTGCATGCAGCCATTCATGGAACGCACGGAGCGCGATTGCGCCGACGACGTTCAGCGCAATTTCGGCTACGTAGTCGAATCCATGCGCCACGCGGTGCCGCTATTGCGGCGCAGCGGCCGCGGCGGATCGATCGTGATTTTCACGACCATCGAAGCACATCGCGGCGCTGGTGGTTTTGCCGTCTACGCGGGCGCGAAAGCGGCAACGACGAACTTTTCGAAGGCGATGGCCTGGGAACTCGGCCCACTCGGAATTCGCGTGAACATGATCGCGCCCGACACGACGCCCAGCGCCGGCAACGCCGCAGCCATTCCCGAGCCCTGGCGCTCGCTCAACGCAGATGCGCCGCCTGAATGGTGGTCAAAGGCCTTCCAGATGTACATCCCGCTGCAAACGCCTGTGGTTGCGGACGATCTCGCCAATGCAGTGCTGTTCCTCGCATCCGATCTCGCGAGGTCGATCACAGGTCAGGTGTTGCATGTGGACCGCGGTGCCGCGGCCGCACTGGGCATGCTGCGCTGGCCTTACGATGAAGGCGCGACGCTCCCCGTTCCCATGGGCGGCACGCTGCGCAAACTGTTTGATTAGCGCATCGGCGCGAGCCCTCACCTATTTCCCGGCAGTGGCGCGCGGCAGTATGCCGTCGAGGAACAGCGTGAGTGCAAACTCCAGCGCGCCTCGCCGCTCGTTCTCGCGAGGTGGCTCGCCGAGGAAGCTGGCGAGACCGCCACTCGTCAACGCGCCGAAACACGCAGCGGCCGCACGCGGCTCGGCAACAGCGATCTTTCCGTTGCGTGCCAGCGTAGCGAGATAGTCGGCGATGGGAGCCAGCGCCCTATCCTGCTGTTCTACAACGTGCCCCAGCATGTCGCCCAGTTCTTCTCTCGCCTCACTTACCGCCCGCCACATCGCGCGTATGCTCGGATCGGCGTGATAAGACTGAATGATTTCGCCGTAATCGCGCAGAACCGAGCGCGGCGAGCGGCGAGCATCGGTGGAGACCTGGGCAAGCGGATCGAGTAGCAGCGGAACGCCGCGCTCCATCGCCGCGCTCAGCAGACCGGCCTTGCTTCCATAGCGCCGGTAGATCGTGGACTTGCTCGCGCCAAACGAGGCCGCAATGCCGTCCATAGTCGCGGCTCGATAGCCCACAGCCATGAACTGCTCCAGTGTGTGATCGAGCAGTTCGTCCTGGCGCTTCGCCGCGTCGGCCTTGAATGGGCGGCCCCGCTTCGCACCTGGCAAAGCCTCGTCGTCAAGCGTGGCCTGCGGCCTTTTCACTGCGTTCATGGCGTGCCGATAGAGATTGCGTATGCATTGCCGGTATTGAAACCAGTACGCGTGAGATTGTAGCCCAGGGGCCACGTGTGCCGGACCTGCCAGACCCGCTGCACGCTCTATCGTCGCCATGACTTTCTACATCATCAGTTTGCCCAGCCGGTTCGACGCTGCTACCGCGTCGTCGATCATCTCGTCGAAGATGGCTTCGACGTTCCTCACCGCATCGGCAAAGACCGCAGCGTGGCCGTAGTCGATCATGCCCTTGCGGATGTCGCCAGTCACGTAGGCATCGTGCGCGAGCGCGCCCATCACGTGAGGACGGAATTGCTCGAACTCGGTCACCTGTGCGCGATCCAGTTCGAGGACCGCCTCAGCGCTCTCGTTGCGCAGCACGCGATGGTGATCACGGATCGCAGACTTGACCACGACGCTCTCGCTGCCATCGCCCGCCACCACCTTCGCCTTGACCTCGGGATGAATCCACAGCTCCTCGGCAACCATCATGCGCGTGCCCATGATGACGGCGTCGGCCCCCATCGCCAGCACGCCTGCAAGCTGACGCCCCGTACCGATGCCGCCGCCAATCACGACGGGCAAGCCAACTTCCCGCGGCGCTTGCGCGGCCTGCACGATGCTGCCGATCTGATAAATGCCGGGGTGGCCGCCGCATTCATTGCCGACGACGATCACACCGTCGACACCCATTCGCACGGCCGTATGTGCATAGCGCACAGCGGGCACCTTGTGCAAAACCTTGATGCCCGCCTCCTTGAGCATGGGCACGACTGCTTCTGGACTCGCACCCGCCGTTTCCACGCAGGCGACTTTCTCTTCAATCAGAATGCGGATCTGTTGCTTGACGCGCTCCACGCCACCCGCTTGCCGCGATATGTACAGATTGACGCCGAAGTTCTTCGCACCGCTGAGTTCACGACAGGTCCGCAACTCGTTGCGAAATTCGTCGGCATCGGGAAAGCCGGCGCCGACGATGAACCCCATGCCGCCTGCATTGACGACGGCGGCGACATATCGAGCGTCGGACACGCGTGGCCCGAGACCGCCGCAAAGAATGGGGTGGCGAATGCCGAGCAGATCGGTAATTCGCGTCTTGAACATCTGTCGGCGCACGATGCGGTTTCCTCGCGCAAATCAGCGAAACGAAATCGTGTGGCCACCGTCCACCGCGATCGTCTGGCCATTGATATAGCCGCCCGAGGGCGACGCCAGAAGCACGGCGAGCCCGGCAATCTCCTCGACCTCGCCGAAGCGCTGCGACGGATTGCGGCTACGGTACCATTCGACCATCGCCTCGTCTTCCCATTGCGAGCGCGCCATCTCTGTCTTGAATGTGCCTGGCGCAATGCAGTTGGCAGTGACCCCCTTCGCTGCGAATTCCATCGCGAGGTTTCGCACCAGTTGCATGTCGGCGGCCTTGGTGAGCCCGTAGGTTCCCGTCACGGCGTCGCCGAACAGACCGACCACCGATGCCACCGAAATGAAGCGGCCATAGCCGCGCTCGATCATGCCCGGCATGGTCATCTGCGCGAGCCAGATATTGCTCTGCACGTTGACCTGCATGAACTTGTTGAACGTTTCGTCCTGCAGATCGAGGGCAGATCCGATCCACGGATGAATTGCCGCATTGGCCATCACGATATCGACTCTGCCCCACTCGCCGTTCGCTGCATCCACGAGGTTTTGCAACTCGGCCTTGCGCCCGATGTTGCAGGCAAACGGCATCGCCACGCGGCTGCCGATCTTCTCGTTGATGGCTTGCGCGGCGGTTTCGCACGCGTCGGCTTTGCGGCCCGAAATGACGACCTTTGCGCCATGCTCGGCCATGCCGAGCGCGCTGGCGTACCCAATACCGCGACTCGATCCGGTGACAATGGCGACCTTATCGGTCAGGTCGAAAAGCGAAGAGCGCATGCATACTCCACATAAGAATGGTGTGCCGATGAAGGAGCTTTACCGTGCCGAATTAGTCTTGTTTGCGTTTCTGCTGGGCGATGAACGCCGAGGCAATCTCGTGATGCTCATTGCTGAGCGTTGCCGCAAGCTGCCTCGCAAGCGTCGTGTCGAGCATCTGCGCCGCGCTGCGATGGAGGTGGAGATTCATCAGCTTCTTGGTTTCGCGCAGCGCGTGACGCGGTTGCTTCAGCAGCTTTTCGGCAAGCGCCAACGCTTCGTCCATCAGCTTGCCCGGCTCCACGACGCGGTTGGCGAGTCCGTATTCAACCGCCTGCTGCGCAGTGATGCGATCGCCCGTAAAGATCAGTTCCTTCGCCCGCAGCAGGCTCGTGTAGAGCGGCCACGCTACGGAAATACCATCGCCCACGACTAGACCGATGTTGATATGCGGTTCGGCCAGAAACGATTTCTCGGACATCAAAACGATGTCGCACAACGTGGCCATCGTCGCGCCCCACCCCACCGCAGGGCCGTTGACCGCTGCGATAATCGGAATCGGTACGTCGATGAAACCGTGTATGGTCTGGCGTGCGTTCTCTTGAACCCGCCGGGCGAACTCAGGGTCGTCGAGCGTCTTGACGAAATGGTTCATGTCTCCGCCTGCGCTGAATGCCCGCCCCGCACCCGTGAGAATGGCCACGCGCGCCTCGGGATCGTCAGCGAGCGCCGCGAATAGCTTTGGATAGCTAAACAACATCTCCGTAGTCGACGCGTTCAGATCGTCTGGCCGGTTGAGCGTGACGATGCGCAGGCCGCCATCTGCCGTGACTTGAATATCGTCTGGAAGGCCGTATAGATTTGTCATGTTTGCCGTCGTGGCAAAAGTTGCTGGATGAGCCGGCGCTACCGCGCCCGGGTTACGCGCCTTGTTCGGCGGATCGATTACTTCTGCCCTTGCCACGCCATGCCGCCGCGTTGCTTTCGTTCCGCTAGCGCGGCCTTCTCGATGCGCAAGGCATCCTGGAGTGTTGCCAGCGCGCCCTGATCGATCACCTGCTTGACGGTTGCGAGGAGGTCGGGACGGCGGCTCGCAATCGTCTTCGCAACCGCCTGTGCCCGCTCCATCAACTGATCGTGACCCACCACCTCGTTCACAAGGCCAATGCGCAAGGCGGTAGCCGCGTCGATCGGCTCGCTCGTCAGGCTGATCTGCTTGGCCCACCTCGGGCCCACGATAAAGGGCAGCCGCGCTGTCATGCCGCCGCCTGCGAGTGCGCCGATTTTCGTGTGCGTGTCGGCAAAGCGCGCTCGCTCGGACGCAAGGATGAAATCGCATCCCATTGCAAGCTCGAACCCGCCGGTAACAGCGGCGCCGTTCACCGCCGCGATCACCGGCTTGGTGATGCGGGGCCACATGTCGATCATTTCCGCGACTCGCGCGCGGGGTGCATCGGGCGCCGAGAAGTCATTGAGGTCGAGCCCCGAGCAAAAGGCCGGATCGGCGCCCGTCACAATCAGCACGCGCAGGCTTTCGTCGGCTTCGAAGCGGCGCAGTGCTTCGACCAGCGCTTCGGTCAACGCAAGGTTCAGCGCATTGCGCGCCTCGGGCCGGTTCAGTGTAAGCGTGAGAACGGCGTCCTCACGCGTCGTGCCGAGCAGATCGGTTCTTGTTGCGTCCATGGCAGTGCCTCGATAAGGTTCAAGCCGTCGCCGCCAATGCCTCGTGTTGAATCTGGCACGCGTAGCGATTCAGGTGATAGTCCATGTTGCCGAACAACGCGTCGAGCACGAGATGGCGGCGATAGTGATGACCTACCTTGTATTCGTTCGTGATGCCATAACCGCCGTGCAACTGAATGCCTTGCTGCGTGACGAACTTCGCACTGCGCGTGGTCTGCGCCTTGCAGCCTGAGATCTCCACGCTTCGCTTCGTGCTGTCCTCGCTGAGCGCAAGCAATGCACGGTGCAGTGTTGCGCGCGCCTGCATGGCATCGATCGCCATGTCGGCCATACGGTGTTGCAGCGCCTGGAAGCTGCCAATTGGAACGCCGAACTGCTTGCGTGTTTTCAGGTAGTCCGAAGCGAGTTCAATGGCGTCTTCCATATCGCCCACCAGTTCCGCGCAAATCGCAACGATGGCTTCGTCAACTGCGGCCTGTAGTCCTTCGTAAGCGCGCCCTGGCTCGCCGACGACATCGGCATCTGCCACGATCACGCCATCGAGCAGCAGATCGGCCGACGGCGTGCCGTCGAGCAGTGCGCACGTCTTGAGCGTCACGCCCGCCTGCTTCGGATCGACGAGAAAAATACCGATGCCGTCCTTGTCACCGGCCGCACCCGCGGTGCGAGCGACGACAAGCAGCCGGTCGGCAACGGGTGCACCTACCACGAGCGTTTTGTAGCCGTCCAGGCGCCAGGCGCCGTCTGCCGTCTTCTGCGCCGTGGCCGTGACGTAGTGCACCTGGCCTCGCGCCTCGCGCTCGCTGTGCGCGACCGCATAAACGGCTTCGCCGGAGACGATTTCCCCGAGCATGGTTTCGCGCTGTCCTTCGCGCCCGCAGCGCGTGACGAGCGAGGCCGGAAAAACGCCACACATCACGTAGGGTTCGAGCACCAGTGCGCGCCCGATCTGCTCGGCCACGATGGCGCTCTCCACCGGCGAGAAACCGAGCCCGCCCATTTCCTCCGGCACCGCGATGCCAAGCCAGCCCATTTCTGCGAGCACGCGCCATGTCTCACGCGAGAAACCGCCGCGTTGCGAAGCCAGATTGCTGCGATGTTCGAACGTATAGCTCTTTTGCACGAAGCGCTGCGCGCTTTCCTGCAGCATCCGCTGTTCGTCGCTCAACTCGAAGTCCATGCTGCACCCTCTATCTACCGGCAATTGATGCGATCACCCGTAACGGGGATCGACGGCTGTTCCTGGATCGACGCAGGCGTCACAGATCGAACATCGCCTTCGCGATGATGTTGCGCTGGATTTCGGCCGTGCCGCCGTAGATCGTGCACGCGCGCCGGTAGAAAACCTCGGCGGCGAGGCCCGGCGCGTATTCGGGCCCGATAAACGACGCGTC
The DNA here is from genome assembly GCF_040965595.1 of Paraburkholderia sp. EG287B. Taxonomy (NCBI): domain Bacteria; kingdom Pseudomonadati; phylum Pseudomonadota; class Betaproteobacteria; order Burkholderiales; family Burkholderiaceae; genus Paraburkholderia; species Paraburkholderia sp. EG287B. The sequence goes on along the minus strand of NZ_JBFRCG010000004.1, from coordinate 368,636 downwards.
GCGCAGTGCATGTTCCTCGTTCGGATCGGGGTAGAACACGGCGCCGTAGTCGCCAATCACCTCCAGCAACATTTCCGTGAGCTTCTGGTGAAGTTCCGAGCCTCGCACCTTGAGCATGGACCCGATTGCCATGCCGCCGCTACGCTCGTCGATCCCTTGATGCAGAATCTTCTGCACCGCCATATCGATCGCCCGAACCTCCAGTTCATGCTGCGCGAGACGCGAGGCAAACGTGGGGTCCTGGATCAATGGCCTGCCCGCCGCGCGCTCGCGCGACGCGTAGTGCCGGATCTTGCGCAGATAACGCTTGAGCGCCGGTGCTTCGGCGCCGAGGAACGCACGTTCGTTAAAGAGCAGAAACTTCGTATATCCCCAGCCTTTGTTCACTTCGCCGATCAGGTTTTCGGCGGGCACGCGCACGTTGTCGTAAAACACTTCGGCCAGGTGATGACAACCGTCGAGCGACCCGATGGGCCGCACTGTGACACCCGGCGTCGCCATGTCGAGCAGCAGGAATGAAATGCCCTTCTGCGGCTTCGCTTCGCTGTCCGTTCGTACCAGCACGAAGTTCCATTGGCCATAGGCGCCAAAGCTCGTCCAGATCTTTTGTCCGTTGACGATGTAGTGGTCTCCATCGCGAACCGCCGTCGTGCGCAGCGACGCGAGATCGGAGCCCGAACCCGGCTCCGAAAAGCCCTGCACCCAGAACACTTCGCCGCGCTGAATCGGTGGAAGAAAGCGGCGCTTCTGCTCTTCGTTTCCGAACTCGCAAATCACGGGTCCGACGAGCGATACACCCGCCTGATTCTGCGTTGGAGCGCCCGCCAGATAGCACTCTTCCTCGAAGATGTAGCGCTGCATCGCGGTCCAGCCCGTGCCGCCATCGGCGATGGGCCAATGCGGCACCGACCATCCGCGTGTTTCATGCAGAATGCGGGTCCAGCGCTGCGAATCGTCGTCGCCTGCGAGGAAGCCCTGCTGGCCGCGAAACGCCATATCCGCCGGCAGGTGCGCTTTGAGAAAAGCCCGCACTTCTTCGCGGAACGCAATGTCGGCGGGGTCTACGCGAAAGTCCATATTCTTTAGCTTCCAGCGTTTTCGATACGTTGAACAGGATCTGCTTCGGCAGCGCCGGCATTGCCGACCAGCGTGCGCGGCGTGGGCGGCATGCGATAAAGCTCCTCTACGACGCCGCGACGCCGCTCGAGCACGTTGCGCTGGCTAATCGCGCTCTTCGCGCTCAATTCACCGCTGTCGAGCGTGGGCTGCTCGCTTTCGAGCACAATGCGCGCGATACGGGCAGAACTGCCGCCGGGTCGCGCAGCGAGTTTGTCGATGCCCTTCTGGAAGAACGCCAGCACACCACGGCTGTTGACGATCTGATCGACGCTCGGCGTGAGCTCTTGAAGGTCGTCGCACAGCGCACGGCACGCTTCGATGTCGGGGAACACGAGTGCCGTCAGGTAATCGCGGTCGTGCCCCGCAATGACAATGTCGCGCGCATACGGGCCGAAAATGTTCAACGCATGCAGACGCAACTCGGCGACGTTGACCCACGTGCCGGTGGACAGTTTGAAATTCTCCGCAATGCGGCCATCGAAGCGCAGGCCGAGTTCGATACGCTGCGGGTCGATGAAGGTTGCGGCGTCACCGGAGCGGAAATAGCCCTCCTCGTCGAACGAGGCGGCGGTGCGCTCGGGATCTTTCCAGTACCCGGGCGTGACACAGTCGCCAAGGAAGCGGATTTCCAGCTTTGCGCCAACCGGCGCCACCTTCACTTTGACGCCGGGCACGGGCAATCCCGCGATCGCTTCGCGCCGCGGATCCCAGGCTGCCGACATCGGCGTGGGGCCCGCTTCCGTGCCACCGATGCCCGACATGATGAGCACGCGCTGGCCTATCGTGCGTACGGCGAGTTCGTCGAGTTCGGCCCAGATGTACTCCGGCAGACTTGCGCCGCCGTAGTAGATCAGCGCGAGCTTGCTGAAGAATTTCTCGCGCAATGCCTTGTCGGCCTGAAGATGCGGAATGAGCGAGGCCAACCCTTGGGGCGTATTGAGGTAGACCACCGGCGCGATTTCACGCAACGCCTGCACAGTCGGGCCAATTTCCTCCGGCGTTGGCTTGCCGGGGTCCAGGTAGTACGTGCCCCCGCCGTACAGCACCATGCCGAAGTTATGCGTGCCGCCGAAGGTGTGATGCCACGGCAGCCAGTCAACGAGATCCGGCGGGCCGTCCTGAAGAAACGCGAACACCTGCGCGACCTGCTGGCGATTGCTGCACAACATGCGCTGCGGGTAGATCACACCCTTCGGCGCGCCCGTCGTACCCGAGGTGAACATGATCTTGCCCACCGTGTCCGGGCCCACTGCGTTGAACGCCTTTTCGACATCGGCGCTAACCGGCGTCTTCAGCCACTCCGCGACACGCGAACCGGCCCGGCCCTCCGGCAACGGGCCGACGACGACGCACTCCACATCACCGAATACCTCGCGCAATGCGCGGCCATACTGCGCGCCGTCGTCCGCGAACACGAGCCCAGGTGTGCACACGGCCGCCAGTTGCTTGAGCTTCGAAAAGTCCTGCGATAAAAGCGAGTACGCGGGCGTGACCGGAATATAGGGAATGCCGACGTGCAATGCGGCAAGCGCAAAGAGCGCATGCTCGAAGCTTCGATCCGAAAGAATCATCAACGGACGCGACGGGGACAAACCTCGATCGAGCAGCGCCTGCCCCAGCGCACGCGCACCGTCGAACGCCTGCTTATAGGTGAGGGACTCCCACGACTTGCCGTCCGGCGTGCGGCGCGCGAGCAGCGCGCGCTCGGGCGTAACACTCGCCCAGTGTTCGAGCCGCTCCGTCAAGCGGACGGGATACGGTTCGAGCGGTTCCTTCAGTTCGTACACCACGCTGCCATCGGGTCTGCGCTCGACAATCGCCTCCATGCTGCCAAGGCGAATCGGGCGAAACGGTACATCCATGAGGGCATCGTGCGAAGCCGTACCTGCATCCATCTGAATCGTCCTGTTGTTATCTGGCAAGCCATGTCCCGCGAGCGTTCGCATCACCTTCCGGCAGACGGTAATCTCACAGCCCCATAGCAACCAATAATTGAACGTTGATCATCATGTTGAACCAGCATAACGCGAAATCGAACGCACGTCTATCCGGTCGTCACCCACAAGGAAGGTCTGACGCTCAACACGTATCTGGCGCGAATACTCCATGTAATACGCAATACGATCGCGTCCTTGCGCACTGCACAATAACGTGGACATGAACCAAAAAATGCGCTACTTTATGAACGTCATTCATATTTCCAAACGCGATGCGTAGGTCATAACTACTCGTCGGATCAAGGAGCCATCATGTCGGATGAGGTTGTCGTCACCGCTGCCGTTCGCACGGCGATTGGAGATTTTGGTGGTGCCCTGGCGAGCGTTCCGCCTACGCAACTTGGCGCGACGGTCGTTCGCGCGCTGCTCGACCGCACGAATCTGCCGGGCGACGATGTCGGCCACGTGGTGTTCGGTAATGTGATCCATACGGAGCCTCGCGACATGTACCTCGCGCGGGTGGCGGCGCTCGAGGGCGGCGTGAGTGCGGACGCCCCGGCGCTGACACTCAACAGACTGTGCGGCTCCGGCCTCCAGGCCATCATTTCCGCCGCCCAGGCCATCGCGCTCGGCGAGACCGAAATCGCCATCGGCGCGGGCGCGGAAAGCATGTCGCGCGCAGCGTACGTTGCCACTGGCGCGCGTTGGGGCTCACGCATGGGCGACATCCGCCTGATCGACATGATGGTCGGCGCGTTGACGGACCCGTTCAGCGCTTGCCATATGGGCGTGACGGCGGAAAACGTCGCGAGGAAGTACGGCATTTCGCGCGACGACCAGGACCAGCTCGCCGTCGAGTCGCACCGGCGCGCCGCACGAGCCATACATGATGGCCACTTCCGCGAGCAAATCGTGCCTGTACCACTCCGCACGAAAAAGGGCGAAAGCGTTTTCGATACCGACGAGCATGTGCGGCCCGGCACGACCGCCGCGGATCTCGCCAAGTTGCGCCCCGCATTCCAGAAGGACGGCACGGTCACGGCCGGCAACGCGTCCGGCCTTAACGACGGCGCCGCGGCGGTCCTGCTGATGGCGCGCCGCACGGCCGAGCAACGCGGCCTTCGCCCACTCGCGCGGCTCGTGTCCTGGGCTCACGCGGGCGTCGATCCCCAATACATGGGCATTGGCCCGGTGCCTGCAACACGCAAGGCGTTGCAACGCGCTGGCTTGACCGTGGCCGATCTGGACGTGATCGAAGCGAACGAAGCATTCGCCGCACAGGCTTGCGCCGTCGCAAAAGAGCTAGACTTCGACAGCGCCCGGGTCAATCCAAATGGTTCGGGCATCTCGCTCGGCCATCCGATCGGCGCAACCGGTGCCGTCATTGCGGTGAAAGCGATTCACGAGCTGCACCGTTGCGGCGGCCGCTATGCGCTCGTCACGATGTGCATCGGCGGAGGCCAGGGCATCGCGGCGGTCTTCGAACGCATTTAGGGTTACGCGCAAGCGGTTATTCATTGAATCAGAGGGAGTGACGTGGTACGGCCCGAACAACTGCTCCACCCGCAGCGACAACCCGTTTCACCACGCCCGGCGGCAACGATGCTGTTGCTGCGCGACGCGCAATACGAAGGTGCGCCCGCCATTGAAGTGCTGATGACGCGGCGTTCGGCGCAAGCGAGCTTCGCACCGGGCGCCTTTGTCTTTCCTGGTGGCGCGATCGATCCATCCGATGCACGCATCGCAGCGTGCGCGTCACGGCGCGGCACACAAGACGAAGTGCAGGCAGTTCAGGCTGTGGCCGCCATACGCGAGACATTCGAGGAGCTAGGCGTGTTGCTCGCGCGGCGAAGCGATGGCGCGTTCGTCGACGACAGCGATATGGCGATGCTCGACCGAAGCACAGCGATCGAGGAACATTGCGCGCAGCGAAGCCTCACGCTAGCCGCCGACTGCATTTATCCCCTTGCGCACTGGATCACCGACCGCGACCTGCCTCGGCGCTTCGACGTGCAGTTTTTCGTGGCGCGCATGCCTGCCGGACAAACCGCTGTCGCGGATGGCGCCGAGCAATTCGAACCGGTGTGGGTCAATCCCTCCGACGCGCTCGCGCGCCACGCTGCGGGCGACTTCGCCATGATCTTCCCAACCGTGCGCACGCTCGAACGCCTTTGTTCGTTCGAGTCGGTCGAAGCGTTGCTTGCTGCATGCGCCGGTGAAAAACCGCTGTGGAGCAGTTGTCCGCGCGGTGGCCTGAAAGCCGGCAACGTCGTGCGTTGCATGGAAGGCGACGCGCCTTATGGGGAGCTTCGCCTCGTGTGCCCTGACGGCCAGGTGCTTCACGCGCTCGACTGGCGATCGACCGATGCCGTCTCGCTTCTAAGAAATGTGATGCGGTTGACCGTCGCCAACGGCGGCATGATGACGGGACCAGGCACGAATACCTATATCGTCGGCTCGGCGGCAACCGGCTTCATCGTGATCGATCCCGGGCCTGACGATCGGGCGCACCTCCAGCGCATTCTCGTGGCAACGGGTGGCGACATCCGTATGATCGTCTGCACGCACTCGCACGCGGACCACGCGCCCGGCGCGCGGCCACTGCAAGCCGTGTGCGCGAACAAGCCAGCGGTCCTCGGTCTGCCGTCCGGGTCCTTTGCCAGGGCGAGCAGCCATTTCGTACCGGACCGCGAACTGCGCGACGGTGAATGGCTCGCGCTTGCCGGTGATGGCGAAACACATCGATTGCTCGTCGTTCCGACACCGGGGCACGCGAGCAACCACGTGTGCCTCGTCCTCGTCGAGGACGGATTGCTGTTCAGCGGAGACCACATCCTGAATGGAAGCACGACCATCATCGATCCACCCGACGGCAACATGACTGCGTACCTCGCGTCGCTGGACCGACTGGACGCGATCTGCGTTGAACATGAGATCGACTTCATTCTGCCTGCACACGGCTACGTGCTCGACCGCGCGCGTGAGCAGATCGCGCGCCTCAAGGCGCACCGCATGGCGCGGGAAGCAAAGATCGCGCAGGCAGTGAAGATACTGCCGAACGGCTCGATCGATGACTGGCTACGCCATGCCTACGACGACGTACCAGCACGGCTCTGGCCAGCCGCGGCCCGCTCGCTGCTTGCTCATCTCGAACGGTTAGACGAACAAGCCCCACGTTGCTGAATACGAACTGCCTGCCCGCGCCCGTTTTGAATCCGGGCACGGGCAGACGTATTCGAAAGGCGCCTTAGCGCACGCTCAGTTATCTTCTGCAAATGCGGCCAGCCGGCCGTGAATGAGTGCGCGCGCCTCAGCAACCATCCGGCTCACGAGTTCCGCGCAGGTGGGAATATCCTCGATCAGCCCGATCGCGAGACCGGCAGGGAACGTTCCATCTTCCGTATCCCCCGTTTCGTACATGCGCTTTCCGCGCTCGCCACTCACGAGTGGTTTGAGATCCGCGAATGTCGCGCCTTCCTTGTATTCGAGTTCCAGCACCTTCTCCGCAACAGAATTTCTGAAAATGCGCGAGGTGTTCTTCAGCGTGCGGAAAATCAGCGCCGTGTTGCGCTCGTCGTTCTCGACCAGCCTGCGCTTGACGTTCTCATGAATCGGCGCTTCCTGCGTGGCCATGAATCGCGTACCCATGTTGATGCCGTCCGCACCGAGCGCGAGTGCCGCGACCATGCCGCGCGCGTCGGCAATACCGCCCGATGCCAGCATCGGAATACGCAGCTTCGCGGCGGCCGCCGGCAACAGAATGAGGTTGGGCACGTCGTCTTCGCCTGGGTGGCCGGCACATTCGAAGCCGTCCACGCTCACGGCGTCACACCCCAATGCCTCTGCTTTCAGCGCGTGCCGCACAGAGGTGCACTTGTGGATGACCTTGATTCCCGCAGCCTTGAACGCCGGCATGTGCGGCTCGGGATTACGCCCCGCCGTCTCGACCACCTTCACGCCGTTCTCCACGATCGCTTGCACGTACTCATCGTACGGAACCGGTTTGATCGTCGGCAGAATCGTCAGGTTCACCGCGAACGGCTGGTCCGTCATCGATCGAACGCGGCCAATCTCATTGCGCAGCGCCTCCGGCGTGGGTTGCGTGAGCGCGGTGATGGTGCCGAGCGCACCGGCGTTCGAGACAGCAGCGGCCAGTTCCGCGCGGCCCACCCACATCATGCCGCCTTGAACGATGGGATATCGAATCCCAAGCAACTCTGTAATGCGCGTTTTCATGTACTGATCCTGTGATGTAAGTGCAACCTGCTTCTGCAGCGTGTGGCCCGTCGAGCGTAGCACGCGTTTGTATTTACGAACACCGTGCAATTATATACACTTTATTTACGTTGCCGATATGGGTGTGCCGCGCACGCGCACGAGCGTCGGATTGCACGAGGCATGAATGATCAGGAGAGTTGATGAACACGCGAGACAAAGAAATTGGCACTGAGGTAGCGTCGGCTCGCCCCACGCGGGATGAGGCGGAAGAAGCCGTGCGAACGCTTATCCGATGGGCGGGCGACGACCCCCAAAGAGAAGGTCTCATTCAAACACCCGCACGCGTCGCGCGCGCGTATCGCGAGTTCTTCTCCGGATACGAATCCGATCCGATGCAGATTCTTGCTACGACGTTTTCCGAAGTGGATGGCTACGACGAGATGGTGGTGCTAAAAGACATCCGCTTCGAAAGCTATTGCGAGCACCATATGGTGCCCATTATCGGGCGCGCGCACGTTGCTTACCTGCCCGAGCATCGCGTGGTCGGCATCTCCAAGCTTGCACGCCTCGTCGACGTATATGCCAAGCGTCTGCAGATTCAGGAGAAGATGACCGTTCAAATCGCCGATGCGTTGAACACGGTGTTACAGCCCAAGGGAGTCGCCGTGATCCTCGAAGCCGCGCATCAGTGCATGAGCACGCGCGGCGTGCATAAACCCGGCGCTTCGCTGGTGACGAGCCGGATGCTGGGTGCGTTTCGCGATGATCCATCAACGCGCCGTGAGTTTCTGTCAATCGTAGGCCACAGCACGATCATGCCGCTGCCCAATAGCTAAAAAGCCAACGTCGGCTCCACGCCGACGTTGGCTTGCATGAGATGCTGGTTATTCGTGACGAGCGTCGCGCGACGCTTATGCAAGCCCCTAAACCTCGCTGGGCTGACGTGTCGTGAGAGGCCGCTCGTAAGAGACGTCTTCGCGATTTCGCGAACTCACGCCATTGCTCATCAAGATTTCGCGCCAGGCAGCAGGCACTACGGCAGTCGTGAGTTCGTTGATCGCCTCCGAGATGCAGACGCGGGCGGCAATCGCCCACACGCCATTGCGCTTTTCGAAGCGGTCGATATAGCGCCCCACCGCAAGCGTGTCCGGCTTGACGCGATTCTCGCCGAAGAAAAGCCAGTACGTTTCCCCGTGCGCCTCGTCGCCCTTCAGCTCGACACTGTGATTGAACACCATATGGTGGTGCGATAGCTGATGCTCCGTGTGGTACGCAAAGGCCCAGTTTACGAATTCCTCTGCATTGCCAACGAATGCGCCGTGGTCATCGATCGCATCCGGGTGGTACGCCGACAGCGTCAACTCACGGTCCATGCGGTCGACCCCGCGGCAATAGCGGTGCACGCATTCGAGTATGGCCTGTTTGTCCAAAAGCGCTTCCACGCGTGCGCTCAACTCTTCGTTCATGGTTTCTACCGTTAGTAAGTCATGGCGACGAAAAAGACCACCGCGCCGATCACCGCGCCAATGAAGCAATACCCTTCACCTGTCGACAAATCGGTTTCCTCTTCCTGCGCGCGACTCGCAATCGCACACCCAACGAGGCCCGCGAATGCCGTTGCACCGAGCACGGCAATCGTCATCACAACGTCGAACAGCGCCGAACGGCCCAACTCTTCCATGCGCAAGTCGCGTTGCAGCAGCCAGATCGCCGCTGCCGAAATCGACAAGAGGATAAGCGGGAGCCATACCCTGCGCGCTTCTCGAGCGCGCTCGCCAGGCATCGTTTTCATCGTGCCGCCCCCTCCATGCGCAGCTTGCCGAAGATACGGTGCGCCATCGCACCCAGCGCGCGCGCCGCCCAATTCGATTGTTTTGCGCGATCCGATTCGTCCGACGAGGGAGGATGGCTGCCCGTAGGCTGGCGCCGATGGTGGAACGTGTAGTCCGCGAGAGGGCCACGTAAATCGCTGTCGAGCAGGTACATAGCATGTCTCCGATCAGGCTTGTGCCACGCGGGCGCATTCGCGGCGCCTCTATGTCGACATCGTAGGTGACGAAGTTCCGTTATGCAACAACTCGTTCAATTAACTGTGTCGGTGTTTTCACCAGCCGCCAGGGCGTAGCGTGCAGCGTATGCGCGAGCGCAAGCTACGCACACGGTCAATTGTGCGCAACGGATCGTATGCAATTTGGGCAAAGCAAAAGGCAGCCCAGGCCGCATCGCCGATGCGGCTTCGCAACGCGAAAAACGGGCCGCCGAGGGGATCAGGAAACCTGGAAACCGCCGTCGACAGCCAGGAGCTGGCCGGTGACATAGTCCGATGCCGGAGAGGCAAAGAACAGCACGGCGCGCGCGATATCGGAGGCGACGCCAATGCGGCCTAGCGGCATACGGCCGGGCTGCGTAATCGGCCCGCTTGCCTGATGGACCTTGGTCGATGCAGCCGCGCCCTCCGTCGCCACGCCGCCCGGCAACACGGCGTTCACGCGAATCGCGTCTGCTGCGAATTCGAGTGCGGCCACTTTGGTGAGATTGTTGACGCCCGCCTTCGATGCGCCGTAATCGCCGTTGTCGAAGATTACGGGCTGCAGCGAAGCCACCGACGAGATATTGATGATGGAACCGCCGCGCTTGGCCGCTTGCATGCGCTTGATCGCTTCGCGCATGCAGAGGAAGGTGCCGCGCAGGTTCACGCCGAGAACCTTGTCCCACTTCTCGGCCGACGTTTCGACGAATTGCGTCTTCGGATAGATACCCGCATTGTTGACGAGAATGTCGAGACGCCCGAGCTTTGCCTGAACGGTTTCGTACATCGCAAGAATCGAAGATTCATTGCCGATGTCCACCTTGACGGCGATCGCCTTACCTGAAGCGCTTTCGATTTGTTTGACCGTTTCCTGCGCCGCTTCCTCGTTCAAGTCCGCCGCGACCACAGCGGCGCCGGCCGACGCCAGCAACAGCGCCGTCTCGCGGCCGATACCCGAACCTGCCCCTGTCACAATCGCCACTTTCTGATCGAGACTGAAAAGACTCGCCACATTCGTGCTCACTGCTCCTCCTTTGGCTCGCCATGCGAGCGGGTTATTTTGTGAACGTCATTCGTAAACATAAACACCCCACCGTGGGGTGTCAAGATGAACGCGGAAACGAATGACGCAAGGAGCAGCGAGAACGAATCGGTGCAACGGTGCTGCTGTGAGCGTCACGCCGGGTGCGGCGACGCGATTTCGCGCATGATGTCGAGCATCGCGCGGTGCCAGGGCTTGTGGGGTCTATCCGCCCACACCAGTGACACTTCCGTTTCGCCGGAAGCCGGAACATCCTCAATGTCAACGTAAGCAACACCTTCCACGGGCAGGTATCGCGCCGAGTCCAGCATCAATCCGACGCCCAGTTCGTGCGCGACGAGGTTGAGCATCGTATAGGGGTGGCGCGCCTGCTGAGTCACTCGCGGCGACAAGCCCTCTTCGCGCCGCGCTGCTTCGAACGCGGCGAACAGCGGTTGCGACATCTGCTGAGGAAACATGATGAGTGGATATCGCGCGAGATCCGCAATGCGAATCGAACGCTGCGTCGCGACGGGCCATTTCGCGGGAACCGCAGCCACCACGCGCAGGCGCTCGATCACCACGCTCTCCAGACCCGAGACGTCCGCCGCACTGGTCACCACCACGCCCAGGTCGATGCTGCCGTTCTTCACGCTCGCGACAGTCAGGGCACTACCACGCTCGATCAATCGGACATCGACACCGGGCCATTGCTTGCGCAGCCCCTGAATGGCGAGCGGCATGATGCGTAGCGCGCACATCGGCACGAACGCCACGCTCAAGCTCGCCAGTTCATCGGCTGCCTGGCGCACCCGCCGCTCCGCTAGTTCCGCTTGCGCGATGAGCGGCTTGGCTTCCGCGAGCAACGCGGATCCCGCGGGCGTAAGGGTCACTCCGCGCGGCGTGCGTTCGAGCAGCTTGATGCCAAGCTGTTCCTCCAGCCGCATGATCGACTGGCTGAGCGGCGGCTGCGCCATGCCGAGGCGCGCAGCCGCACGCCCGAAGTGCTGGGTCTCCGCAACCGCAACAAAGTGTCTGAGGTGCCGCAATTCCATGGCTTGATATGACTTCGATATCGAGAGTGCCGCCAGCATATCGCCTTTGTCCTATTGCGGTGCACTGCGGATGAACCCTGGTCACATTGTTGAACGCAGGCGGTATCGGGCGCATCCGGACTTGACGTAGACCCGCGTTGAACATACATTTTTGAATATCGTTCTAAATTATGAATAATAAACGGGGCCGCCCGGATGATCTGGAAGAGGCATGGGGCAAGAGAACATTTCGAAGCGTGAATACGAATTGCAAGACCATGAACTGATGGTTTGCTGCGTAGGCGTTCAATCTCAAGTCGTCTATTCGAACCCGGTGTATCAACGTGTGACGGGATATTCGCTGCAGGAGCTCCAGGCTATGCACGGTTCGAACCGCATACGCGACGTACCGCAGCTCGTACTGGCCGACCTTGGGGGAGCCGTCAAGCAGGGCAAGCCATGGACCGGTCTGATCAAGCTCGCCTGCAAGGGTGGCACGCTGGTGTGGTGCCGCCTCAATATGGCGCCGCTCGTTTCGCACGGTCAGTACATCGGCTCCCTCATGGTTCTCAGCAAGCCGGCTCATGGGGAAATCGAGCAAACCGAAGGGCTTTATCGGCGCCTGCACGCCGACCGTGGCGGGAAACTCGGGTGGGCGCAGGGACGTATCGTTCGCGGCGGCCTCGTTGGCAAGGCCGCCAGCCGCGTTCGTTCGTTGGGTCTTAAGCGCTATCTCTGGGGCGCGCTGCTCTCGCTCGCCTTGGTGGACGCACTCGGTCTGGCTAGCCGGAGCGACGATCTTGCGTCGGTCTCGTTCTGGGGTGAAATCGCCGCCCTGCTTCTGCTGACGGCCGCGGCAGGTATGTTCCTCTCCAGGGTCATCGTGAACCCATTACAGGACGCTGCGCGAGCCGCAATGAAGATCGCCGCGGGCGATCTCAGCGCAACATGCCAAAGCGATCGAAGCGATGAAATCGGTGACGTGCTCCGAACCCTGAATCAGGTCAGCATCAACATGCGCGCCACGGTGCTCGATGTGCGCAATGGCGTTAGAACCATACAGCGCGTCACCAGGGAAATCGCGTCGGGAACATTCGAACTCTCCGGGCGCACGGAAACGCAGGCCAGCAGCCTCGAAGAAGCCGCAGCTTCGATGGAGCAAATCAATTCGACGGTCGGCAACAACGCTGATGCCGCCCGCCAGGCTAGCGATCTGGCAGCACGTGCGAGCCATGCGGCGGCGGACGGCGGCCGCGTGGTGGACCAGGTCATCTCGACGATGGGCCAGATCACGCAATCGAGCAGCAAGATATCCGACATCATTTCCGTGATCGACGGCATCGCTTTCCAGACCAATATTCTGGCCCTGAACGCGGCAGTCGAAGCCGCGCGTGCTGGCGAACAAGGACGCGGATTTGCTGTCGTGGCAGGCGAGGTTCGCAATCTCGCGCAGCGCAGTGCGCAGGCCGCAAAGGAAATCAGCGCGCTGATCACGCAGAGTGTCGAAAAGGTCGACGACGGGTCGAAGCTGGTCGATTCGGCAGGTAAGACGATTGCGGATATCGTTGCCCAGGTTCGCGGCGTCACCAGTCTGGTGAGCCAGATCGCAGAGGCGTCGCGGGAACAATCGGCCGGCGTCGGTCAGGTGAGCCAGGCGGTAGAGCAGTTGGACCGCATGACACAAGTGAACGCGACGCTCGTTCAACAGCACACGACCGCAGCCGATAGCTTGCAGCAGCAGACCGAGCGGCTCGCCGAAATGCTTTGCGTTTTCACGTTATCGCGCGACGAACGGAACGCGCTGCTAACAGGAACCGGAACGTGATCCCGCCCCGCTAAACGCGTTCAGCAGAATTCTGGCGTGCGTTTCGATCTACCCGAACACGCCCGCCAGCGTTCAATCATCCTGCCACGATCATTTCCGCGGCCTTCTCGGCCAGGGCGATCGTTGCAGCATTCGTATTGCCCGAAATGATGTTCGGCATGACGGAGGCGTCGACCACACGCAGCCTCTCGACACCGCGAACCCGCAATTGCGGATCGACGACGGCGGTCTCGTCCGTTCCCATCCGGCAACTGCCTACCGGGTGGTAACCAATACCCACGCGTTGGCGCACGTACGCTTCCCACGCGCTATCGCTTTCGGGCAGCGATGCGGGCTCGTGATCGCCGATGACGTGTTTCGCCAGCGGCGGCGCGGCAAACACCCTGCTCACGAGACGACTACCCTTGATGGTCAGTTCGAGATCGCGAGGATCTCCAAGCAGCGCGTGCTCGATGACCGGCTTCGTAAGCGGATCGCGATCCTTCAGACTGATGCGCCCGCGTCCGTGCGGCCGCAAAACCTGCGATCCAATCGTGACGCCCGCTTGCTTCGCCAACGCGGGATGTCCACCAACGAAGCCAATCGCCAGCGGCAAAAAGCTCATGGCGATGTCTGGCTCGTTCAGTTCGGGGGCACTGCGCGCGTAGGCCATCGCATGGACGGCGATCGACGTCAGAATCCCCTTCCTGACTGTCGCATACTGCAGCAGGTGTCCCGCGAGACGCAGCGGCCCCACCATGGTGTTGTACGTCGGCACATCGATCAGGCGGCTCTGCGAGACTCCGCAGTGCTCCTGCACATTGCGGCCAACGCCGGACAGATCGGCAACGACTTCGATACCCATCGCGGACAGATCCGCTCCTGCGCCAATGCCGGATCGCATCAACACGCCAGGCGATGCGATCGTTCCGCCACTCAGGACGACCTCCCTGCGCGCAAGAAAGATCTGTCGCGCGCCATCGACGATGACATTGACGCCAATCGCCCGCCGCCCCTCGAACAGCACGTTGTCGACAAACGCGTTAGTCGCGACGGTGAGGTTGGGCCGCTTGAGCGCAGGTTCGAGATAAGCCTTGCGTGCACTACAGCGTTTGCCATTTCGCGTCGTGCCGTAGACGATGAACGAACCATGCAGGTCGCCCGCGCAATACTCGTCGCGCGCCGGCATGCCGCAATGCCCGGCGGCGTCGAGAAAGGTATGCGCCAATGGATGCAGTACGCGCGGCGGCGAGACCGTCAGCGGGCCATCCGAGCCATGCACGGAGGATGCCGGACCAGCGAAATTTTCGGATTTCCGGAAGTACGGGAGCAGGTCGTCGAAGCCCCAGCCGGCACACCCGCCGTCATGCCACGCATCGTAGTCTCCGCGCTGGCCGCGGATGTAGACCATCCCGTTGATGCTGCTGCTGCCGCCTAACGCCTTACCCGCGGCCCATGTCGTCACGCGCGCGCCGGCCGAAGGATCCGGCTCGGTCGGATAGATCCAGTCCGCCTTGGGATTGCCCATCAGCGCAAAACTGCCGGCAGGCATGTCGAAGAGAAACCCCTTTCCTTCCTTGCCCGCTTCCAGCAGCAACACGCGAGTTGAAGCGTTCTCGCTCAGCCGTGCCGCGATCACGCACCCCGCCGATCCGCCGCCGATAACGATATAGTCGAAAATGCTTTCGCTCATCGCTTGCCTTCCCTGCGCGCAACGAAAACATTCTTGAGCTGCAGATACTCTTCCATGCCGGCCCAGCCGCCCACCCTGCCGAAGCCGCTTTGCCGGTAGCCGCCGAACGGCGCGCCGGGTGCCATCGAAGCGAAACCGTTGATGTTCACGTAGCCCGCGTGGATGCGCTCGGCGAACGCGTGCGCACGGTCGAGATCGTTGGTATGCAGATAGGCGCCGAGGCCGTAGCGCGTGCCGTTGGCGATCGCGAGCGCTTCTGCGTCGTCGGCGAACGGGGTGATCGAGAGCACGGGACCGAACACCTCGTTCTGTTCCAGCGCACTTCCTGGCCGGACATCGGCGAACACGGTCGGCTGAATGAAGAAGCCGTCGGCCAGTTCGCCCCCCACCCGCTCGCCGCCCGCAACGAGCCTCGCATCGCGCCGCGCTTGCGCGATGATGCCGAGGATACGGTCGCAGGCTGACTGGCCGATCACCGGGCCCGCGACCGTGCCAGGGTCGAAGGGGTCGCCCACCTTCATGCTCGCAGCCACCGCCGCGGCGCGCGCCACCATTTCGTCGTAGCGCGATTGGTGCACAAGCAGCCGCGTCGGGTTCACGCAGCCCTGCCCGCTGAGACCCAACGCGCCATAGACAGCCTGTACCGCAGCTGCGTCGAGATCGGCGTCTTCGAAGACAAGGTTGGCGGACTTGCCGCCCAGTTCCAGCGCCACCGGCTTGAGGCACGCCGCCGCCGTCGCCATCACACGCCGCGCGACGCCTTCGCCGCCCGTGAACGTGACCTTGCCGACCTCGGGGTGCGCCACGAGCGCCTCGCCCGCTTCGGCTTCGCCGGGCACGACATTGAAAAGGCCCGCTGGAAAGCCAGCTTCGTGAGCGAGTTCGGCGATTCGCAGTGCGACGAACGGCGCCAGCGCTGGGGGCTTCAGAACGACACCATTGCCAGCGGCGATTGCCGGAAGCGCCATCATGCAGGTCGCCATGAGCGGACCGTTCCACGGGATGATGACGCCCACGACGCCATAAGGCTCCCGGCGTGTGTAGTTGAATCCGGGCGCCGGATAAGACTCTCCGTACGAACCCTCGATCTTGTCGATCCAGCCCATGTAGTGATCAACCCAGCCGAGCGCCATCTCCATCATCGGGAGCGCTACCGGAATACCCGACTCTCGGGCACCGAGAAATGTCAGTTGCGCCTGGTTCGCTTCGAGCAACTCGCCCAGGCGCCGAAAGCTTCGCGCCCGTGCGCGTGGCCCCATCTCCATCCACACGCGCTGCGCCGCCCTGGCAGCCTTCATGGCGCGGTCGATATCGCTCACGCTGCCGAGGGGCACGACGGCTTGAGGCCGCCCTGTTGAAGGGTTGACATGTTCGACGCGGGCTGCGCCGTCAGCTTCGACGAATGCACCGCCGATATAGAGGCGCCCGGGAACATCGAGCGGGCGCTGGTGCGATTGGGAAAGTGCCATGTGCCGTTCCATTGTGCGTTTGACTGCTACAGGCAGGAGACGCGTGCAGGAACCGGCGCCGGTCACGCGCCGTCGAGGTCAGTCGTGTCGTCTCCTGAGCATTTTCGTGGTCGGCCTGGCGCGCGCGGCGCGGGCCGCCTCTGATAAATTCGATTCTAGCGTCGGCCCATGCTCTACACTGCTTACTAAACGGAACATTTAGAGTGACTTTTTTTCATTAATCGACGATGCCAGAAATCCGGAATCTGCAGCCTTTCGTTCAGGCCGTCCGTTGCGGCAGCTTCATCGCGGCGGCAACCCGCCTACAGGTCACGCCGCCTGCCATCAGCAAGAGTATCGCGGCGCTGGAGCGTGAACTCGGCGTGCGCCTCTTCAACCGGACCACACGCAAGCTGAGCCTCACGAGCGAGGGGCGGCAGTTCTATCAACGGGTGGCGCCGTTGTTGAATCAGCTCGACGAAGCCGTCGCGGATGTGCGGCGCAGTCCCGAGCATCCGGAGGGCATGATCAAGGTATCCGTCACGCCGACGTTCGGGAGGCATTGCCTGACTCCGGTGATCGCAGAGTTTCTGCAACGCTATCCGCTCGTCGAAATCGATATCAGCTATGACGAAGTTGCGCCAAGCCTTGTCAACGAAGGCGTCGACGTCAGTATTCAGCACACCCGGGGACGCGGAACCAATCATGTCTCCCGTCCGCTGTGCGACTACCCCATCGTACTGGTCGCGAGTCCGGGCTATCTCGAACGCAAGAGCGTTCCTCAAACACCGGAGGAACTAGCGGAACACGAATTCGTCGGCATCCGTATGCCGTTCGGACTCGCCGCGCTTCATCTCGAACGCATGCCAGGAAGTACGCGAAAGCGCGGCGCCCGGAAGGACAGGACGTTCGTCCACCATCCCCGCGGGCGTCTAACCGTGGCAGGCCAACCGGACACCAGCCTCGTCGCAGCGCTCAGCGGCGCAGGGATCACGCCATCATCCGTGCCCGTGGTGCTGCCTTATCTGCGTACCGGCGCACTCAAGATCGTGCTTCCCGAATGCCGGGTGCACGGCGACGAGGCGGATGGTACGGGACCGCGCATTTACGTGCACTATCCCCACCGCCAGTATCTGCCCGCGAAAGTCAGGGTTTTTGTGGATTACCTGCTCGAACGGTTTCGTTCAACGGATACCGCCCAAGCCGAACTCGACACATTTGCGGCCTGAATGCCGGGCGGTTTCAAACTTCATTCGCGTCCGGCACCGCGCCGTCGATACGCGGACGGACTCATCGAAACGTATTTGTGGAAGATGTTGCGAAACGCGCGCACATCTGAATAGCCCACCATGACGGCGATCTGCTCAATTGAGACCTGAGTGTTGCGCAGCATGCGTTTTGCTGCCTCGATTCGCAATGAGCTTGCATAAGCTCGCGGCGTCACGCCGAGGCTTCGTGTGAAGCGGCGCAGCAACGTAGCGTGACTAACGGCCAGCACGTCCGCCAGTTCGCTGATCTTGAAGTCCTGGGCGAAACGCTGTGCGAGCCAGAACTGCGCGCTGCTTACGAGCGGATCGTCGCTCGACAGGCGGCCTTCCTCGCGCTCGCCATCCGTGCCTGTCGTCGAGGCTAGCCATTGAGCGGTATGCGATGAAATCGCACGATCGACGAGGCGCGCCACGAGTTGCCATTCGCTTGCCGGCACGCTGCAGGTGTGCGCACCTGCGTGCTCCGCGATCGTGGCGCCTGTGTCCACGCGCACCTTGGGATAGCGCGAGCGCAGCAAGCCCCTGAGCACGCGCGGGACAGCCGCAGGGCCACCGTCGAGAAGGCCTGCCTGAGCGAGCAGCAATACCCCTGTGCCGCTTGCGGCCAGTACTGCGCCCCGGGAACGTTGCCAACGCAGCCACTCCGTCACCGGCTGTGCGTGGTCGAGCAGCGTAACGAGCGCCTCTTCGCTGGCCACCGCAAAGGCCGGGACGTAGACGATGCTGTACTCGGCGTCGCCCAGCAAGTCGCCGTCACTATCCATCTTCCGGCCGCCGGCGAACTCCAGACCGCCCGCGGTGGCGCTCAACAGGCGCACCTGCGTCTTCATCGTGTGGCGGTATGGCGGCGCGAACTGCGTAAATACATGCCGTGCAATGAGTGCGAACCCATCCGCCAGCGCGCCCACGCTCGACAGGTAGCTGCCCGGCAGCACGAGCGCGGCAACATCTTTCACTGGCTCAGTCGGCGTGGCGGGCTTGCGAATTTCGATCCCCTTATATACAGAATTTGATCCTCTTTCGCGGCGATCTTAGCACGCATCATCGTCATCATTGTCAGCGAAAAAAATGGCGGGGAGGAGCAGAGCCGCTACCCGCCACCCATAGCCGCGCCGCTGCGGTAAAACAGGAGACGCAAATGAAGAGCCTGGAAGAAAAGCACGCCTATGGTTTAAAGGTATTCGGCGAAATCATGGGTGAGGACAAGGCCGCCGGCCTGCGGGCCGCAAGCGAGTCCAACGGCTTTGGCGCCGATATTTCACGCCTTGCCGTCAATTACGCGTTCGCGGACGTATGGGGCGACGACAAGCTCGAGCGCAAGCAGCGCAGCCTCGTGACGCTCGGCATCCTGATTGCCAACCGGCAGACACTCGAACTGAAAAACCACGTCCGCATTGCAGTACGCAACGGTCTGAGCGCACGAGAGCTCGAAGGTGTGCTCATCCAGGCGCTGCCGTATGCAGGCTTCCCGGCTGTCGCCTCCGCCACCACCGCGGTACTCGAGACGCTGCGGGAACTGGGCATCGACACTACCACCCGTACTTCGGAAGAACGCGGATTGCTGTGAGACAGCGGCGAAGCGCCCCTGCGACTTGAGGAGACAATTTGTGAGCACACCAATCGTGGATATCGTGCCGACGATGCGCGAATTCAACGTTTCGAACGATCTGCTCGGCGATCACGCCGCGCTGCAACAACGCTGGGACGAAGACGGCTACCTGTTCTTCCGCGACGTACTGGACCACGAGCCGCTCGAACGCATGCGCGCGCTGCTCGTTGACCACCTCTATCGCAACGGTTTCGTGGACCGTAACGATCGGGACGTGCGATGGACCGGCAAGGAGCGCGAAAATTTCTGCTTCTTTCCCGTGAAGGAAATGAATGAGCAGCGCGCCGCGCGAACCGTGATGGAAGATCCCGCAACTCGCGCATTCTTCCAGAGGCTCTTCGACGTACCGCTTTATTGGGTGCCGTTTACCGAATACCGCACTTCGCCGCCCGCCATCGATAAAAACCGCACACGCTTCGACTTCATTCACGAAGATGCGATCTACAGCGACCGCCTCGACTTCATCATTTGCTGGATTCCACTCAGCGATATCGACGCGCAAGTTGGTGGACTGGCCGTAGCGGAAGGGCTGCACAAGCTTCCGTGCCTGCACAAGAAGGACGGCGACAAGATCATTCCCATCGACCTTGCGAGCGTGCCCGAAGAAGCATGGCGCCGCACGAACTACCGTCTAGGCGACGTCCTGTTGATGAGTCGGCGCACGCCGCACTCCGGGCTCAGCAATCATTCGGACCGTTTTCGTCTTTCGCTCGACACGCGCATCCTGCCGCAAGGCGGCAGTTTCCCATTCGCGCCGCGGCTGCCCTATGTGGGCACGCTGACGTCTATCGCGCCTGACCAGATCGTTGTGCGCGACGCCGATGGCGAGCATGTCTTGCGGCTCGACGAAACGAGCTATTTGCGCGGTTTCCAGGGCAACCGCGTGCGCGGCGACGAGATTGCCGATGTTTATCAGCCTGGCTGCGAAGTGATCGTCGCACATGAAGGCGGCCTCGTTCAAACGCTGCGACCGCAGCATTGATCGTGCTATCGCGCGGAAAGACGACGCTTCGTCTTTCCGCTTCGCGCCCCTTGGCGCCCGCGCATTCGCCACCGCGCACTTTTATGAACATCGTGCTAATATTAGAACACAAGCACGATTCCAGGCGATTCCCCAATGACCGGTCGCATGGCTAGTGACTTCGTGCGCTATGCGCCCAGCCACGACACGGCTGGCCTACCTCTATAGTTCGACCACCGGAAAATCATGACCGATTCATCCGACGCGACACTCGTCATCGGCGCTACTGGCGCGCAAGGGGGTGCAACCGCTCGTCGCCTCCTTGCGGCTGGACGTACAGTGCGCTTCCTGACACGAGATCCAGACTCGCCGACTGCGCGAGCACTCATCGAAATGAACGCGCAGGGCCTAAGGGGAGATCTGGACGACCGTGAGTCGCTCGAGAAAGCGATGGAGGGCGTCCGCTCCGTCTTTTCCGTTCTCCTTCCTGATTTCGATCGCAGCGACAGGGAGCGCCGCCAGGGCTTCGCGCTCATCAACGCAGCGCGCAACGCGGGCGTCCCGCAATTCGTTCATACCTCCGTGGCGCAGGCAGGCAATCATTTGACGTTTCCAGGCTGGAACGAGAAGCGCTGGAATCAAAAATACTGGACGGACAAATGGGACGTCGAAGAGGCCGTTCGCTCTGCGGGTTTCGAATCATGGACGGTCTTGCAACCGGCATTCATGATGGACAATCTCGCTGAGCCGAAAGCGCGCGCGATGTTCCCGCACCTGCGCGAGGGCTTGCTGCTCAGCGCGTTGCTGCCCGATTCCCGGCTCGACTGGGTTGCCGCCGACGACGTGGGTGCGCTCGCAGCCAGCGCGCTCAACGACGCGCAACGCTGGCATGGCGAGACTGTGCCGCTGGCTTCGGAGAAGCTCACGATGTCTGAAGTGGGAGCTTGCCTCAGTCAGGTTCTTGGCAGACAGATTGGCGTTTCGCACGTCTCGCCGGACGAAGCGCGAGCAAAGGGACTCGCACCGGGTTGGGTGAACGCGCAGGAATGGATCAACGCGGTCGGGTATCGCGTCGACATCGATTCGCTCTCCGAACATGGCATCCAGCTGACCTCGATGACAGACTGGATCGACGCGAATCGACAGCACATCCCGCTTGCGTGACAGGTGTGCGAAACAATCCTTGAGCAATGGAAGAGCCGCAATGAATGTCAGTGCCCCCTCCTGGTTCGATCTCGCCATGAGCCAGCCACGCCGCTCCCACTTCACCGAAGCCAGCGGGGCCGCAGTGCACTATGTCTCCTGGAACGCCGCAGACACAGGCAAATCTCCGCTCGTCTTCGCGCATGGATTTCTAGGTCACACGCACTGGTGGGACTTCATTGCGCCGTTCTTCACCGATCGCTTTCGTGTGTTCGCTCTGGATTTCAGCGGCATGGGTGAGAGCGGCTACAGGCAGGAATACAGCGCAGAAATTTTCGTGCGCGACCTCGTAGCCGTCGTGGACGCAATCGGCTCCGGTCCGTGCGTTGCAGTCGGCCACAGCTTCGGCGGATCTCGTCTCCTGCAGGCGTGCGCGACTTTTCCCGATCGTCTCTCGCATGCCATCGTGCTCGATTCGTATTTCATGCTACGCGGCGATAGCTTGCCTGCCGTCGAACGACGCCCGCCTCCACGCCCCTATCCGGACTGGCAAACCGCCGTCAGCCGGTTTCGCCTCATCCCCGAGCAGGATTGCGGGCCGTGGCTTCTGGAACATCTCGCGCAGACATCGCTTCGCCAAACCGCCGACGGCTGGGTGTGGCGCTTCGATCCGAAGCTTCGGGATCTCCAGCCGGTCGAGGGAGAGGAAGAGCTGCTGAGCCGCATCACGGTTCCCGTCAGCTACGTTCACGCCGAGTGCAGCAGCGTGGTCAGCGCAGATCGCGCGCGGAACATCGCAGCGGCGATTCCCCACGCAAAAGGGCCCATCACGATGCCGCGCGCGGGCCATCACATGATGCTCGACCAGCCGCTTGCACTGGTGAGCCTCTTACGGGCGTTGCTGGCATGAAACCCGACACAACTGCAACCTGGACAAGTGAGTTGCCTCTCTCGGCTCTGATCGCGCGCGCCGTCGAACAGCACGGCGCCACGCCGCTCCATTTTCATATCCAGGGCGGCGCCTACACGTGCACCACGCAGTCCTTGCTGCGCGACGCGAGAGGGATATGCAAGGCGCTGCGAGCGATCGGCCTGCGTCGAGGCGATGTGATCGCGATACAGCTCCCCACGCAGCGCGAGACTGCGCTTCTGTATCTGGCTGCACTCGAAATCGGCGCCGTGCTCGTACCGATCGTCCACATCTACGGTCCAGCCGAAGTCGGCTTCATCCTTCGGCAGTCGCGCGCCCGATTTCTTTGCGTACCCGACCTCTGGTGCGGCACGGACTACCTGGAGCGTGTCGCCGCGCTGGGCGACCCACCCGATCTGGAGCGCGTCATAGTCGTTGGCGATCGGGTGCCAGCGAACGGCATCACGTTCGATGCGCTGCAGCGACTCGCGGCGACAACGCACGATTCGCATCCCGGGGACGCGCCGACGCCGGAAGACATCTGCCTGCTGCTGTACACCTCGGGAACGACGGCTTCTCCCAAAGGCGTTCAGCACTCGCATCGAACCGTTGGCGCAGAGTGGCAGATTCCGTTCATCGACGGGCCAGGGCCATACCTGACGCCCTTCCCTGCCGGGCATATCGCAGGCTTCAATTTTCTGTTGCGTCCGTTCGTCACCGGCACGGAGATGGTGTTCATGGACCGATGGGACGCCTCACTCGCCGCACGACTCATCGAAGAGCACCGGGTACGCCTTTCGGGCGGCACGCCGTTCCATCTTCAAGGACTCCTTGATGCCGCTCGTCGCGACGGCCGCAGCCTGGCGTCGCTCGTGTCTTACGGTCTGGGCGGCACGGGCGTCACGCCCGAGCACGTCGCCCTGGCCGATCGCGCCGGATTTAAGGGAACGCGCGCTTATGGGTTGACCGAACACTCGACGGTGAGCGTTGCCTGGGCCGATTCTCCTTTTGAAATTCGAGCCAACACGGACGGGCGCGTTCAGCCCGGCTCTCAGGTGCGCGTTGTCGACGAGTTGGACCGCGACCTGCCTGCGGGACACGACGGCGAGATTCTCATCAAGGGGCCGGAGTTGTTCGTCGGCTACACCGACCCGGCACTCAATGCGGCGGCATTCACTGAAGACGGATGGTTCCGGACTGGCGATATTGGCCATCTCGACGAAAGCGGCTTCCTGACCATCACGGACCGAAAGAAGGACATCGTAATTCGCGGTGGAGAAAACATCTCGTCGCTCGAAGTGGAGCGCGTGCTTGCCACTCACCCCGCCGTACGCGATGTCGCCGTCGTGGCGCAACCCAACGCCCGATACGGCGAAAGAGTCTGTGCCGTAGTCGTCTTGCACGAACACACGGCACTCGACCTGAGTGCGGTTCAGACCCACTTTGCCGCCGCGGGCGTGGCGAAGCAAAAGACCCCCGAGCATCTTTGTATCGTTGCTGAACTGCCGCGCACGCCATCAGGAAAAGTGCGAAAAGGAGACCTGCGCAAGCAGCTTTCCACGTAATGGCAGTCCAGTCGGCACCTATCGCGCGTGTTTGTCCTGGCGCGACTTGAAAAAACGATCTCGCCGCTTCGACACCTCATCGGACGCAGCGAGCCGATCGTAAATCGTACGCGCCGCGGTCAAGCCGGCCTCGAAATCTGCCGACTCGGCGGCGGCAGCGATGGCATCCAGGCACTTGCTTTCTATCGCATCGCCGCAGGCGAGACGCGCGCGCGCCTGAGCGATAACGGAAACCGGATCGTGGTCCGGCAACGGCAACCGGCGTATCAATGGCAACGCCGCGCTGCCCATCTTCTCTCGCGCCAGTTCGATCGCTTGGCGCAACAAGTGCTGCTCATCGCCCTCAACGATTCGGTCGAATAGCGTTGTTCCGGCGAACGTGCTAGCGGACACGATTTGCGCAGCGAGAATGAATTCGATCGATTTTTCGAGGCCCAGCACACGCGGCAAACGCTGCGTCCCGGACAACGGGATCACACCAAGCCTGCACTCCGGCAGCCCGATCTGCGCATTGCCCTCCACAAGCCGGTAATGGCAGACCAGCGCCGTTTCCAACCCACCGCCAATGGCAAATCCGTGGATAGCGGCAACAACCGGCTTCTCGCTTGCCTCGATCACCGGATGAACGTGCAGCGACAACGCAGGGGCTGCCGCCGCAGCGCCCGTGCCGAATTCGCGGATGTCGCCGCCTGCAGAGAAGCCACGACCGCAGCCTTTGAGCACGATCGCTCGAACTTCCGGATCGTGCCGCGCCGCTTCGAACGCAGCGACGAGCCCGCGACGAACTCCGAGGCCCAGCCCGTTGACCGGTGGGTGGCTCATCGCGACGACGGCCACGTCGTCTTCTACGTAATACTCGACGTTGTCGAAGCGCTGGACGTTCCGGTTGGTCATCGATCGTTCGCCAGCCAACTCGGCATATCCGTCGGCCACGGATCCGCATATACCGCGTGCACACCCATTGCAGTCGTGTAGGCAAGATTCAGTACATTGCAAAACGCGACGAAGGCCAGCACCCGCAGCGCCGTGCGAACCGCAGAATGGCACTCGAGACGATCGACACCTCGTTCGATCGCCGTGTAACCGTTGTTGTCGACGTTCATCAGAAGGAACGCAGAAGCCACGAAGGCGGACGGAAACAGCAGGAACTCGTAAACCGGAAACTGGTAGTAGTGACCGCCCCAGAACGAAACACGCTGAAACGCGCCCGGCCAAGCATCGAATCCCATGAAGCGGCTGGCAGCGATGTCGAGCAGACCCATCGTCATCCAGATGGCAGCGAAGCCCGCGAGCGTGATTCCAACGTTACCTGCACGGGGCCAACGCTGGCGGACCGCACGCATCGCCCATAGCGCAACCACTGCGGTACCCGTGAAAGTGTAGAAATAGCTCGGTGCGTCTATCAGGATGGGCTCAGCAATGCGCGCATGTGGCGATTGCCAGAACGGAATGAAACGGCACCAACAGCCAAAATTTAACGCATAGGCGTTATAGGTGAACATCGGACGAAGAAAGTCCAGCCACGGATCAAGCCAGTATGCAGAGAGCCAGCCGATCATCATGAGACGCACTGCGTCGATGCGGCGGCTTTTGACGATTCCGTAGACGAACAAGATTGCCACCGGAATCAACAGCAACACGCTGACCCATTGGTAATGGTCGATCGTCGCCTTCACGGATTCCGGAATCGTGTCCGTGCCCACATCGACGGGGCGGAAGTCCTCCGAACGAATCCATGCCACGTAGGCATAGATTTGCGCAAACGCGAAAAGCGCGCCAAGCGCAGCCCACGCATACACCCTGTGCCAGGTCGTGCTGCGTCGAGCGACCATCTCCGACATGTTTGCCTCCTCATCATCACATCATTCACATTTGTGAATAACGGTCTAAAAAATGTACCCTGCTGAGGAAACAACGTCAAGCGCAATACGCAATGCTGGCTTCGATAGCGGCACGCCTGGCCGTGCCATTCAACGCCCCGAAGGTCGTTATCGGCCGATAAGGTCATAAATCTCGTGATCGAGCGCTGCCATTGCGAATCGCGGGGCAACCGCGCAATTGTTGACTTCCACCTGCCATTCCACCGGGTTCACGAGCCAGAAGAACAGCCCGTAGACGATGTGCCGCCGATACGCTTCGAGCGCGCTTTCAAATGACGGCGGCTCCATTACCCCGTAAAACCCAAGCCGCTCGAGATAGTGCTCGAGCAACGCACGCTCCCATCGCGGTCGATCCGCGATGTCCAATGCCGAGATCAGGAAATACGTGACATCGTGCGCCCACGGTCCGCGTCGATACGACTGCCAATCGAGAAAGCCGGGCGTGCCGTCGCGGTCGAAATAGAGATTTCCGAGGTGAACGTCGCCGTGGAGAAGCGTCATCGGCCCGATCCGGTCGAAAGCGCGCAGATCGAGCAACGCGCGCTCCATCCAGTCCCGATCATGAAACCGCTTTGGCACGGCAGCCCCGCGAGGCAACTGCGTATAGCTCGCGAAAACATCGGGTTTTAACTGGCCCCAGTGATAGGTGCCTGACTCGCCATCGGGCAGCGGATCCTGCGGCGCCAGCCAGGCCAGTTCACCACCACTATCGAGTTCCGGCGATTGCCAGAACTGGGCGTGCCAACGTGCCTGCGCGTCCAGATTCGCCGCAGCCTGCGCAAATGTGAGCGGCTTTTGCACGCGGCAGAATTCAACGTTCCGCGAGCCTAGATCTTCGAGGATCACGATAGACTGCCCGCTTCGAGCGTCCGTCTCTGCGTAAAAGCAGGCCGGTACGTTCGCGTGCATGTGAGGATGGACTTCCTTGAAGAACCTCGCCTCGTATTCGTATATGTAGGCATTCAGATTCCGATATTCTGGAACGAAACCGCCCTTCACGATCAACGACTCCGGCAAGCCTAGCTCGCGCCCTCTTGCGTTGTAGACAGGATGCACCCTGACTTTGGTAGCGGTTCCGTACATCACGTCACTCACTGCGCGTGATTCGACCGTCACGCCCTCATGACCGCGCGCGAGCGCCGACGTCAGCCACGACGGCGTGATTTCCTCGACGTGCAAGGGAAGCCTTTCGGGAACCGGGTTCGATCTGTTCGCAACAAACATGTTGACGCGCTCCTGGGAAGTGCATGTGAGTTCGCGCATGTTGCGCGGCACCTCCAGACGCTCGCAACAGGGGAAATCCCGGCTGGCGTCACCGTTTCAAATATAGAACAACGTACACATATTCGGAAACGCTTTCACTCCGGTACTGGCCTGGCAATCGCCTCGCCGCCCTTAAGTCTTGTGGTCTTGCGCGCTCCGATTTGATGAAAATTACTCACTCTAATTGTTCCATACGGTAACCATTGTGCGTCGAGGGTTGTCGCTAGAATGCAGAAAAATCGACAATCCTTCAGGAGACAACCCGATGACCACGACCGTGCTTGAACGGCTATTCGGCATCAGCGGAAAAGTCGCCGTCGTTACCGACAAGGGACGCAATTCCAGTATCGATATTGCCCCTGTGCTGGCCGAAGCCGGCGCGAAGGTCGTGATCGCGGATCACAGCGCGGCGCACATGCAGCCTGTCGTAGACAGAATCCTTTTGGCAGGCGGGGAAGCTGTCGCGATCGAGACGGACGTGGAGCGCGAAGCCTCTGTGATCGCGTTGTTCGAACAGGTGAAGGCGACTTGGGGCAGCCCCGACATCGTGGTCAATTGCGCCGCGATGACCAATAACGGACCACTCACGGATTTCACCGAAGCGGCCTGGGACGAAGTCATGTCGATCGACTTGAAGTCCGTTTTCTTCTGCATGCGAGAAGCGATCAAGCACATGCTCGTCGCAGGCCGGGGTGGCCGCATCGTGAACGTGACCACTATGGGAGCGATGCATGCCGTCCTCAACGGGAATGGCCCTTACGGCGCCGCGCGAGCGGGCGTAACGGGCTTGGTTCGCTCCGCGGCGCTCGACTATGCCCCCGAGCAGATCCTCGTCAACTGCGTGCTTCCCGGCGCTGTGCCCGGCAAGGTTCAGTTTCATCCCGACACGCAGGCTCGCCTGAAGACAGGAAAACTCACGGGTCCCGGCACGGATGCAGAGCGACGCTTGCCGCTTGGATGGGGAGATCCCGCCGACATCGCAGCGGCGGTCTTGTACCTCGCGGGCCCGTCGGGCCGCTATATGACGGGCCAGTCGATTACGCTCGACGGCGGATTTCTGATTAGCTGAAGGTCCGCGAGGAAGCACAACTCTCAGCGACTACTCAAACGGAGCATTCCATGTTTAGCGAAAACCAGATCGGCGCGCGCCTCGCGCAGATTTTCAATCTCACGGGAAAGACTGCCGTCGTTACCGGCTCTGCGCAAGGTCTAGGCCGCGAAACAGCGCGACTGCTTGCTGAGGCGGGCGCCAATGTCGTGATCGCCGACCTGAACCCGGATGCCGCGTCCGCAACTGCGGCGGATATCGAGGCAAACGGTGGCATTGTATTGCCCTGCAAGGTGGACGTTGCGGACGAAGCTTCCGTCAAGGCACTCTTTGCAGCCATCGATGCAAAATTCGGTGCCGTAGACATTCTCATCAACAACGCTGCGCACCGTTCGAAGGCTGAGTTTTTCGAAATGTCTGTGGAGCAGTGGGACCAGATGCAGGACGTCACGCTACGTGGCACTTTCCTATGTTGCCGCGAGGCGATTACGCGCATGAAGGAAAAGGGCGAAGGTGGCTCGATCGTCAACATATCCTCCGTGGGTGCGCTTCGACCCACGTTGTGGGGCGTCAACGCCCACTACGACGCCGCGAAGGCCGGCGTGGACAGCATTACGCGAACACTGGCCAGCGAGTTTGCGGCCGATGGAATCCGCGTCAATTCGATCCTGCCTGGCGGTATGGCCAGCGAGGGCGGCAAAAACATCAGCACCACCTTCAGGATACGCGGGCCGATCGTGGGCGCAGGCCGCGTTCCTATGGGTCGGATGGCTGCCCCAATCGAAGTCGCCCAGAGTGTGTTCTTTCTCGCAAGCCCCGCCGCAAGCTACGTCACCGGCCAAATCATCGCAGCGGACGGCGGCTTCACGGTCAGCTAGGCAACCGCCGCAACGATGCGCACGCAGTAGGAAAAACTTAGGATACTGAAATGCCAAGGATTACTTTCATCGAGCATGACAACACGGAGCATACCGTCGAGGCGAATGCCGGCCAGTCGTTGATGCAGGCAGCCATCAGTAACTCGGTGCCTGGCATCCTCGCCGATTGCGGGGGCTACTGCAATTGCGCGACATGTCACTGCTATGTCGACGATATGTGGGCCGCAAGGATTCCACCCGCGAAGCACGCCGAACTGGATATGCTGAGCGGCGCCATTGATGCGAATAGTAACAGCCGGCTCGGTTGCCAGATTCAGGTGACTAATGAACTCGACGGATTAGTCGTGCGGTTACCCGCTTCGCAAACCTGATCAAAGCAACCGGTGAACACTCGTTCGCGGAGAACTCAAATGTCCCATATCGCTGTCCCTCTCGTACCGGTTCCCGACCATGTACCTCAAGAACTCGTTGTAGACTGGGATTTCAGCAAGCCTCCCGGCGGCGAAGCCGACATTGTCGGCGCGTGGAAACGCCTTCACGATGGTCCGGACATTGTCTGGACGCGGTACAACGGCGGTCACTGGATCCTCACACGAGCGGCGGATATCGAATTTGCGCAGCGCAATCACGACCCGTTCTCGATGCACGAGATCACGCTTCCCGCCAGCACGACGATGCAGATCTTGCCTCTGTCGGCCGACCCTCCCGAGCACGCGGACTATCGTGCGCTGATCAACCGCTTCTTCGCGCCGAAGGTTATCCGTGACATGGAGGGCGAAATCCGGGAACTGGCGGTCTTGCTAATCGAAGGTTTCAAGAAGAAGGGCCGTTGCGAATTCATGTCCGATTTTGCGATGAAGTTCCCGATCACCATCTTCATGCGACTCGTGAATCTCCCACTCACCGATCTGGACGACCTGCTTGCGTGGACCGAGGCAAGCGTTCGGGCGAATGACCCAGAGCGTCGTGAGTGGTCGCAGCGCATGCTGTTCGGGTACCTTGAGAATATCATTCGCGATCGCCAAAAGGAGCCGGGAGCGGATCTGATCAGTGCAATCGTGAATGGAACGGTATTCGGACGACCTCTCACTGAGCAGGAGATACGCGGCATGATGGTCAACGTCATCTTTGGCGGACTCGACACTGTCGCGTCGACCATGGGTTTTGCCGTGCTCTATCTCGCGCGCAACCCAGCACATCGTCGCCAACTGGCGGAGCACACGGAACTGGTGGGCAACGCCGTCGAGGAACTGCTGCGCATGTTTGCACCATCCAGCACAGGCCGTGTGATGACTCGCGACTTCGAATATAAGGGTGTCCGCTTCAAGGCGGGAGACCGGGTGTACGTCCGCCCACTGTTGCATGGCATGGATGAACGCAAGTTCCAGTGCCCAATGCACGCCGATTTTGCGCGCGCGAATGCATCCCAACATGCAGCCTTTGGCAACGGCCCCCATCGCTGTGCAGGAGCGCTGCTGGCCCGAAACGAGATTCGCGTTTTCCTTGAGGAATGGTTCCGGCGCATTCCCGATTTCGAACTTGATCCCGCAGGGCAGATAGGCTTTGAAGGGGGAATGGTGAATTGTGTGACACGCGTGCCGCTCGTCTGGAACTCCGGTGCCCACCAGCTCAGCCCATAACGTTCAGAGAGGCCATATGGCCTCTTGACCGGGGTTTATGATATCGGCACTGGAGCGTTCGGCATGTTCGCCATTGCCGCTGACGTTACAGTGGAATACTTCGGCGAGGAAGGTCAATTGCCGGATATTCTGAAATACGAGATCGTTACCCTATATCTTTTTAAATAATCTTTAGCACTCTGCAATTCACGATACCGATCGCGCCAGAGCGTGGCCGATTGGAGGCGAAATATCGACAAGGCAATTCCTCAAAAACGAACTATATTTAGAGCACCGACAATGCTTCGCTTAGTCGACTAACCTCAAGATTAAAGTCAGCCGTTGATGCTCTAGTCCGACTCCACCAAAGTGAGCGACGTCATTGCGTAGTTCCGCGCAGCGTTTTGTGAAGTCATCGACCCGCGCGGCCTCGAACCTCATCGGAACGATTGTGATGAGTTTCATGAGGCGCTCCTTCAAGCTAGGTTCGCCCTGGAACTGAAGCGCGCGCTGTAACCACGAACGCTGCCTGGAATCCGTATTCGGTGTTCCTCTGGAACAAGGCGAGGAAGCGCGCAGACACAGCTTATGACTGGCCAGAAGAAAAAATCTACACCCACTTGCTGGACCAGTTCAAATGCGCCGCCCCTCGAGGCGTTGTCACGGTTGGAAAAGCAGAAGTACACGTCAGATGCGCTTCGGCAATACGCTGATGAGTGGGGGGCTTCGCGAGGACTTATCAGCCATCCGGATTTGTTGAGGTTTACCGGTTTCCGGAAACGCGGGAATATTTACTTTGGAAACACCCGGACGACGGTCTTCGTCTCCTTGACGCGACGAAGCAGACCGCCGCGAACTACGCAGGTGCAACCGCGTGGGCTCATTCATTCATCAATCGAGTGAAAGCGGCGGAATCACGTGTTCAACGCATCGCTAATGATCGGAGGAGCACTCTGACGAAGCAGAAGGAGAAAGTCCTGGCAGAGGCTGACGGGCTGCCAGCGCCTACTAAAGCAGCGGGACGGCGCGCCAATCGAA
Organism: Paraburkholderia sp. EG287B; assembly: GCF_040965595.1. NCBI lineage: Bacteria > Pseudomonadati > Pseudomonadota > Betaproteobacteria > Burkholderiales > Burkholderiaceae > Paraburkholderia > Paraburkholderia sp. EG287B. The sequence continues at coordinate 337,151 of NZ_JBFRCG010000004.1, read as the reverse complement.
AGGAAGCGAACCGCGACTTGCAGACGCAAGAGTTTGACGACAGAGCTCGAGCAGTCGGGATACCCGAATCCCAAATTGACTGCTGCAACGGAGACAAATTCTCGGGAGACGCTTCGGAGAGCGCCGGGTGATCCAGTGCCCGTAAGCGCCGCGGTCGACGTTACTCAATTCATTGATACGGATTTCGACTGAAGCAGCAGCCAGTCACCTATTGCACATACGACGATCTCGACATAGGTGCATCTGCACGGTTGAGCAACGGCGGGTTGACTGCCGCCGAGTCTCTGTGCCCCCCGGCCAGCGTCCGAGTCGGAGCTCGCCACGACTTATCCTTCACGCTCAACCTCGGCCAGAGCGGAGGTAAGCCATTGTCAATGTGCAGCCGTCAAAATACGACTCTCTCGCGCGCTCGGAGTACCTTCAATGCTCAAATCCGTGACTAAATGAGTACGCGAGCCACCGTAGGATCTTTACCTGCAGGGAGATTGAGTGGTTTGGTCGGTTGGGTACCAAGCTGACGGATAAGCCGATGTTTTTCGTCTCACACGCGCCCGAAGGCCGCGCGTTCTGTTGGTGGAGGTAAGCGGGATCGAACCGCTGACCTCTTGCATGCCATGCAAGCGCTCTCCCAGCTGAGCTATACCCCCGTACAGAACGACTTCCGCGCCAGTAAGATGACGCAGAATCGAGCAATGTCGGCTAATGGACCTGCTCGAAGAGCCGCGATTATATCCGCCGCGGACGTAACCTCGCAAGCACTCTCGCGCTCGCCAGGAACTATACTGGAGTCCTTAAGATTGCCCGCAAAAGCAAAAAGCCGGCTCATGAGCCGGCTCTCTTGCGCCATTCGCAGCACAAGCGCGCGAATGCAATTCGTTCCAGTATCACCACGCAGTTTCAGCGCAAGATTCTGAATTCAACTTTGGTGCCGACGGCGAGACTCGAACTCGCACAGCTTTCGCCACTACCCCCTCAAGATAGCGTGTCTACCAATTTCACCACGTCGGCAATCCAATACGACCCGGGACTCGTTAGATCCCGTTCACTCTCGCCTCGTGGGCTCGAAGGGTCGCCATTGTATCGACTCGTCGCGCATTTTTGAAGGCCCTGTGTGAAGATTTTTTGAAGCCTCGCGCCGACGCTTAAAACTCCAGCGTTGAAGTCAATTCGAGCGTGCGTCCGAGTCCCACGCCCAGCTGATTCGACCCCGCCGCGCTCCAGTAGCGCCGGTTGGCCGCGTTCTCCAGATTCGCCTGCACCGAAACGCGTTTGCCGTACACGCGCGTCGCGTAACGCACGCCTGCGGTCAACAGCGTATAACCGCCGATCTGCGCCTGGTTCGCGTTGTTCACCTGGCGCGGCCCCACGTAATAGATGCCGCCATTCACCGAAAGACCCGCGAGCACCGGCACGCGATATTCGGCAAACAGGCTCGCCGTGACGTGCGGCGTATTCTCCGGCGTCTTGCCGACGAGCGTCGGGTCGGAAGAATCGATCTGCTTCGCGTCGAGATAAACGGCCGATGCCGTGAGCGAAACGTCCTTCGTCACATCGCCCTGCACCGAAAACTCCACGCCGCGATAACGCGCGTTGCCGTCCATCACATAGACGTTGTCGGCATTCGTTTCGGCGCTGGCCTGTTTGAGGTTGAAGAGCGCAAGCGATACGAGCGTATTCCCGGCGAGGCGCGTGCGCACGCCCACTTCCTGCTGACGGCTCACCGCCGCGGGCAGGATCTGGTTCGCGTTGACGGCCGTGGCCGGCGCGCTGCCCGCCGATTCGAGCGCCTCGACGTAGCTCGCGTAGACGCTCGTCTGCGGTGTGATGCGGTAAGTGATGCTGCCCGAGGGCGACGTGTGGTTAATATCGGAGCTCGGCGTACCGGCCTGCGAGGTCATGTACTCCGAGCGGCGCACGCCGGCCACGATTTGCAGGCGCGGGGTGATGTCGATCTGGTCGAACAGATAGATGCCGCTGTTGCGCACGTGCTGCGCGTAGAACTGCCGCGCGCTGCCGCTTTGCTTGAGCGTCGTGATGTTGATGGGATCGTAGAGATTTTGCGCGGCCGTATACGTGTAGGTCGTGAAGTCCGGCTGAAACAGCCAGTTCTGTACGACACCCGTCGTGACCGTATGCGTGAACGGTCCAGTCTTGAAGTCGCCGTTCACTTCGAGGCGCACGTTCTTGTTCTCGTACATCTGGCCATATTGCTGACTGCCTTGCAGCGTGCCCGCGCCGGTCGCGACGTTGTACTTCTGGAACACCCAGGCCCAGCGGTCGCGCCGCGTAATCGACTGGCCAAGCGAGAGCATCGCGCTCCAGTGGTCGTTGAACGCATAGTCGGCGCGCACGAGCTGCGACGTGGCGCTCGCCGTGGTCGGCCTGTTGTTCGGCACGAGCAGCTTCGAGGGGTCGGGCATGGCGGGCAGCGTGATCTTGCCGTTCACGGCAGTAAGCGGCGCAATACCCGCCTGTTCGACGATGCGCGTTTCGATGTGCTCGAGATCGTATTGCAGCTTGAGCTTGTCGTTCACGCGCCAGTCGAGCGCGGCGCTCACGAACTTGCGGTAGCCGCGATCGCCTTCAATGGGTGTTTCGACGTGCTCGTCCATCGCGTTCACACGGATGCCGAACTGGTCGCTCGGGCCGAAGCGGCGCGCGATGTCGGCGGCCGCGCCGATCGAACCGTTCGAGTCGCCGAGCACCGAAATGCTCGTGACGGGCTCGCTGCCCGCGCGCTTCATCACCATGTTGACGATGCCCGCCGGCGCACCGAAGCCGTAGTACAGCGCGGACGCCCCCTTGAGCACTTCCACGCGCTCCTTGTTCTCCATCGGCATCCAGATGTTGTTGTCGATGGGAAGCAGGCCGTCGAGGTAGTAGCTCGAGCGATTGTCGAGCGGGATGCCGCGCACCGAGAGGTTGTCGTACGCGAGGCCGTTGAGCTGCTGGCGCGTCACGCCCGCGACGTTGCGCAGCGCGTCGTAGAGGCCGGTGTCGCCCTGGGCGTCCATGACCGAGCGCGTGACGACGTTCACCGTGGCCGGCACATCGAGCGCATCCATGCCGCGGTATTGACCCGTCTCGACGGTTTGCGGCGCGTAGCCCTGAGTCTTGCTGCCCGTGATCTTGACGGGCGCGAGCTGGGTGGCTTCGTCGGCCGATGCGGTTGGGTTTGCCGCTGCGCTCGCCGCGTCGGCGTCTGCCGCGTGCGCCGCGTGGGCGATGCCGGCGATGCCCGCTGCCAGCGTGGAGTGGATGATCGCGTGGGCGCAGATCCTGCGCCATTGTTGCGTGCGCGTTTGCGACGTGCGCTTCCCCGAAGCCATGCTTTCCCTTCTTCTTTGCGTTCAACGAGCGCTGTCCGGGCCGCACTGCCATCCGGCCCCGATCAGCGAAAGAGCGAGATGATAATGCGAATTATTCCTATTTAAAAAGATGAGCCCACTATCTGTCGGGGAAATGCAACAGCGATGTATGACTGGTGTAAGCGGGTCATAGCCTGGGCCACGGCCCGCTTCGCGGCGTAAGATGCACCTCTTATCTGGGCCAGCCCTCGAGAGCAGACCATGGAACTCCGCCATCTCAAGACCTTCCTCGCCGCGGCGCAGACCTTGAACTTCACGCGGGCCGCCGAGCAGGGTCACCTCGCGCAGTCGAGCGTCACCGAGCAGATTCAGGCGCTCGAAGCGGACCTTGGCGTGGCGTTGTTCGACCGCTCGCGGCGCAGGCTATCGTTGACCGAAGCGGGCAAGCGCCTGCACGACTACGCGGGTGATCTGCTCAGCCTCGCCGAGGAGGCGCGCGCCTCCGTGCGCACGTTGTGTGCATGCGGCAGGCGTTGCTTCGCCTCGGCGAGCCTTGTGTGCGAACGCCCGGCGATGATGACTTGCGCGCCGTCTTCCAGCAGGCTCTTCGCGAGCGCGAAGCCCATGCCAGAGCTGCCGCCGACAATCAGAACGCGCTCGTTCGTGCGCGTGGTTCGATGCGTGATGTTCGTTTCCATGCGTCTCTCCATTGTGGAGAGGTCAGTATTGCGTTCTGACCGCGCGCAACGGAAACGGGAATCCACGATAGTCGCGATCGGAACCGGCGATGATGCGTGCGCCCCGATCAGCCCTTGGCGGCCGCCCCGCGCCGGCTCTTTTTCGCGGGAGAAAACGCACGCTCGCGCACGGCGTCGGCATGCTCGCGAATCGTCTCGATCAGCGCGCGCAAACCCGCCGGCGCGTGCCGCCGCCCTGGGTAATAGAGGCAGAGCCCGTCGAGCGGCGGCGTCCAGTCCTCCAGCACACGTACGAGCGTGCCCGCCGCCAGGTCCGCGTTCACGTTCCATTCGGTCAGATACGCGAGGCCGAGTCCGTCGCGCGCGGCCGCGAGCATGAGACCGGGCTCGTCGAGCGTCAACGTGCCCTCCACGTCCACGCGCACGGCCTGGCCGCGCCGCTCGAACTCCCACTGGTAGATTTGCCCGCTCGGCATGCGGCTGCGTATGCAGCGGTGCGCCTTCAGGTCGGCGGGCGTACGCGGTGGCTTGTGCTTCGCAAAGTAGTCGGGATTGCCAACCACCGCGAAACGCTGACGGTCGCCGAAAGGCACGGCGATCATGTCCTGCGGCACCGTTTCGGCGAGGCGAATGCCGGCGTCGTAGCCTTCGACCACGATGTCGATGAGCCGCCCTTCCGTGACGAGATCGAGCTTCATCTCGGGATAGCGCTGCAGATAAGCGATGAAAACAGGCATCACCTGCTTCGCCGCGCCCACCGAAGCATTGATGCGCAGCGTGCCGGAGGGCGTGTCGCGAAAGCTGCCCGCCTGGTCGAGCGCCTCGCGGATCGTGGACAACGCCGGTGCGACGCTGCCCACGAACTGCGCGCCCGCCTCCGTCAACGCCACGCTGCGCGTGGTGCGGTTGAAGAGCCGCACGCCGATGCGCGCTTCGAGCGCCGCCACCGCGTGGCTGAGCGCCGAGGTCGACACGCTCAGTTCGTCCGCTGCCGCGCGGAAGCTGCGATGGCGCGCCACGGCCAGCACGGCTTCGAGTTCCACCAGGCCCGATGTTTTCATTGTCCCAAATCGCTCAACAGGTCATGCGCCATTGTACGGCTAGTCAACGCAATGCCAGGCGTCTATCTTGCCCTCATCGACTCACGTTTTCTGGAGCAGCCATGCAGGTCATCGACAGGATCTATCTCGACGGCGCGTTCGTCACGCCGCACGGCGAGGAATACTTCGACCTCTTCAACCCCGCGACCGAGGCCGTGATCGGCCGCGTGCGCCTCGCCGACGCGGTGGACGCGGACGCGGCCATCGCCGCCGCGAAGCGCGCGTTCCCGGCGTTTTCGCGCACCCCGAAAGCGCAGCGCATCGAGATGCTGATGGCACTGCACGAGGCCGTCGTTGCGAGCGAGGACGCGCTCTTCGATGCGATCGTGCAGGAGTACGGCGCGCCGGTCTCGCGCGGCCGCTGGATGGCGCAGCACGCCTCCAACGTGCTGCGCGACGCCGCGCAGACGCTGGAAGACTACGCGTTCACGCGGCGCGCAGGCACAGCCGAGGTCACCATGCAGCCGCTCGGCGTGGCGGGGCTGATCACGCCCTGGAACAGCGACGCGGGCTTCATCTGCGGCAAGCTCGCGGCCGCGCTCGCGGCGGGCTGCACGACCGTCATCAAGCCGAGCGAAATGAGCGCGCTGCAGACGCGCATCGTGACCGAAGCGCTGCATTCGGCGGGCTTGCCCGCGGGCCTCTTCAACATCGTCACGGGCCGCGGCGACACTGTGGGCACGCGCATCGCCGGGCATCCCGACGTCGCCAAGATCTCGTTCACAGGCTCGACCGCGGTGGGCAAGTCGATCCTGCGCGCGGCGGCGGAAACGCTCAAGCGCGTGACGCTCGAACTGGGCGGCAAGTCGCCGGTCATCGTGCTCGACGACGCGAATTTCGACGAAGCCGTGCCGCTCGCGCTGCAGGCTGGCTTCATGAACAGCGGACAGGCGTGCATTGCGGGTACGCGCATTCTGGTGCCGCAGTCGCGGCTCGTCGAATTCGAAGCGCGCGTCGTGGAAGCGGTGGCGCAGTTTCAGGCGGGCGATCCCCGCGACACGCGCACGAGCGTCGGCCCGATGGTGAGCCAGAAGCAATGGGAGCGCGTGCAGCGCTATATCGGCATCGGCATCGACGAAGGCGCACGCCTGATTGCGGGCGGCGCAGGGCGGCCCGAGGGCATCGAGTCGGGCTGGTTCGTGCGCCCCACCGTGTTCAGCGGCGTGACGAACGACATGACCATCGCGCGCGAGGAGATTTTCGGGCCGGTGCTTTCGATCATCGCGTATCGCGACACGGAACACGCGATCGAGATCGCCAACGACACGCCCTATGGCCTGCAAGCCTACGTGCTCTCGCCCGATATCGCGCGCGCACGCCGCGTGGCCGCGCAGATCGAAGCGGGCCGCGTGCTCGTCAACACGCTCGCCCATGAGCCGGCGGCGCCGTTCGGCGGCTTCAAGCAATCGGGGATCGGGCGCGAGTATGGTGCGTTCGGGATCGAAGCGTTTCTGGAACCGAAGTCCACGCTTGGCGTGCTTTGATGCGCGTTTAGCCGCGTCAAAATACAAACGCCCCGGTTGTGCTGCTAACCGGGGCGTTTGAAATGCATTTTTAGCGCGCTACATCAGAAGGTCTGCCAGTCGTCATCGGACGTCGCCGTCGCCGGTTCGCGGCGATCCGCCTTCGGAGCGGGTGCAGCGGGAGCACGCACCGGCGCGGGCCTCGAAGCCGCGGGACGCTTGACCGTTGCGCTCGCAACGACCTTCGCCACCGGCGCGATGCTCGTCGTTGCCGCACGGCCCGCAGAACCGATGTTGAACACCGAGACCAGCTCGCGCAACGCCGCTGCCTGCGAGGACATCGACTGCGCCGCTGCCGACGCTTCCTCGACGAGCGCCGCGTTCTGCTGCGTGACTTCGTCCATCTGCGTGACGGCCTGGTTGACCTGCTCGATGCCGGTACGCTGCTCGCCCGAAGCCGCCGAAATCTCGTTCATCAGGTCGGCAACGCGCTTGACCGATTGCACGATCTCGCCCATCGTGCGGCCCGCGTCGTCCACGAGCGCCGTGCCGTTGTTGACGCGCTCGACCGATACGCCGATGAGTTCCTTGATTTCGCGCGCTGCCGTCGCGCTGCGCTGCGCGAGCGTGCGCACTTCGCCGGCCACCACCGCGAAGCCGCGACCCTGTTCGCCCGCACGCGCCGCTTCCACGGCTGCGTTGAGCGCCAGGATGTTGGTCTGGAAGGCAATGCCCTCGATCACCGAGATGATCTGCGCGACCTGCTCGGAGCTGTTTGCGATATCGCGCATCGTATCGACCACACGGCCCACCACTTCGCCGCCGCGCGTGGCCGTTTGCGAAGCCTGGCCCGCCAGCGTGTTGCCTTGGGTCGCGTTGTCGGCGTTCTGCTTGACGGTCGCCGTGAGTTCTTCCATGCTCGCCGCCGTTTCTTCGAGCGAAGCGGCCTGCTCTTCGGTGCGCTGGCTCAGGTCGGTGTTGCCCGCCGCGATCTGCGCAGAAGCCGTCGCAATGCCTTCGCTGCCCGTACGCACGCGGCCCACGAGGTCGACGAGCCGCTCGTTCATGTGACGCAGCGCGCCGAGCAACTGGGCCGCCTCGTCGGTGCCGTCCACTTCAATTCGCGCGGTCAGGTCGCCACGCGCCACCGTTTCGGCCACGTCCACGGCCCGGGCGATCGGGCCCGTGATCGAACGCGTGATGAAGAGCGCAATCGTCGCGCCGAAGCCAATCGCAATCACGATCAGCGCGATGGTCCAGGCGACCGCGCTGTGGTACGCCGCCTTCGCCGTGGCGACTTCGGCGGTCGAGCCGTTGTGATTGAGGGTCACGTCCTGGTTGATGAGATCCATGACGGCCGTGAACGACTTCGCCGATGCGGACGAAACCGTAGCGCGGGCATCCGGCGATCCGCCATCGGCGGACATGAACAGGGCCTCGATCTTCTTGTCGTCGTCCAGATATTGCGACCATGCGGTGCTGATCGAATCGGCCACGCGACGCTCTTCAGCCGAGGAGACCAGCTTCGAATAGCTGTCGAGCAGCGTGCCGAACTGGCTGATCATCTGGGTGTGCTGGTCGTGCAGCGAAGCCTTCTCGCTGGCGTCGTTGGCGATCAGCATGCGCAGCGACGTGCGACGCACGTCCTGGGCTTGATTGCGCATATTGCCTAGCGTCTCGACGCTAGGCAGCCAATTCGTGCCGATTTCCTCCGTGCCGTCGAATATCCGCGACGCCTGAAGGAGACCGATCCCGCCCACTGCGCCGAGCAGGAGCAACACAATGGCAAAGCCCGCGCCGAGACGCGGACCGATCTTGATTCTGGTAAGGAATGACATGGGGGACGCCGTAGTGAGAGGTCACCCCTATTGACGACATCGACGTCAGAAAATTAAGTCAATGTTGCAAATATAACAACGCGTAAGGAAAGCGCACGTTCAGCGAACGATCGGTCTCTTTTCATACGCTTAGGATGCCGCATCAATTGCGTCAGAGACTCGCCACCCATACTCCGACCCGCGCGATCGCCGCATCGCGCTGAGCCGAACTCGCGTGCATTGCGCCGGTGAGATACGTCGTGACGAGAATGGGGGCGCGTCCCGTGGGCCAGACAATGGCCACATCGTTTGCGGTGCCATGGTCGCCGGTGCCGGTCTTGTCGCCCACGCGCCAGTCCTTCGGCAAGCCCGCGCGCAAACGCGCGTCGCCAGTCTTGTTGGCGACGAGCCATGCAATGAGCTGCTCGCGCGATGCCGCAGAAAGACGCTCGCCCAGCAGCAATTCGCGCAGGTTCGCGACCATCGCGGCAGGCATGGTCGTATCGCGCGGGTCGCCGGGTATTGCTTCGTTGAGCGTGGTCTCGTTGCGGTCAAGGCGCGTGACTGGGTCGCCAAGGCTGCGCGCAAAAGCGGTTATCGCCGCAGGGCCGCCGATGCTCTCCAGCAGCAGGTTGGCCGCCGTGTTGTCGCTGCGCGTGAGCGCGGCTTCGCACAGATCGGCGACCGTCATGCCCTCACTGCCCGCGCGCGGTCCGCTCACGGGCGAATACGACACGACTTGCGCAGGCGAATACACGATCTTGCGCGCGAGGTCTTCCTTACCGTGATCCTTGCGCGTCAACACGGCCGATGCGAGCAACACCTTGAACGTGCTGCACATCGGAAAGCGCTCGTGCATGCGCCACCCGCGCACGTGTCCGTTCGCCGTATCGAGCATCGCCACGCCGAGCCGCCCGCCTGCCTGCGCCTCAATGGCGGCGAGCTGCTTTTCCACTGCGCCGGCGGGCGCCGCGCCCGCTTCCGGCGCCTGTCCCGCCGTCGCACCGAATGCCTGAGATGCAACGCCAGCTATCGCACTGCCCAACACCGTCATCGTGAATCTACGTCGCGTGATCATGGCCTCTCCTTCAAGTGCCGCCACTATCGCGTGTTCTACACGGGCTGACAAACGATGATAAATTGCGCGTTGCCCCAGAAAAACTTATGGCTCACTCATGCGAACGTATCTGCCCCTCAATGCCCTGCGCGCCTTCGAAACGTCGGCGCGGCACCTGAGCTTCACACGCGCGGCGAGCGAGCTGAACGTCACTCAGGCGGCCGTGAGCCAGCAGGTCCGAACGCTCGAGGAGCGGCTTGGTGCGACCCTCTTCAAGCGTCTGCCGCGCGGCCTTGCGATCACCGACGAAGGTCTCGCACTGCGCCCCGTGCTCACGGATGCGTTCGACCGTATCGAAGCCGTGTTGCGGCAATTCGAAGGCGGCCACTTTCACGAGGTGCTGACTGTGGGAGCCGTGGGGACCTTCGCAGTGGGCTGGTTGATGCCGCGCCTGAAGTCGTTCCACGACGCGCATCCGTTCGTCGAACTGCGCATCATGACGAACAACAATCTCGTCGATCTCGCGGGCGAAGGCCTCGACTTCGCCATCCGGTTTGGCGACGGCACCTGGCCGGGTTCGCGCGCTGCGAAGCTGTTCGACGCGCCGCTCGCCGCGCTTTGCACGCCCGATATCGCGCAGCGTCTGCAGAGCCCTGCCGATCTTGCCAACGAAAAACTGCTGCGCTCGTATCGCGCCGACGACTGGACGCTCTGGTTCGAAGCCGCCGGGCTCGCGCCACGTCCCGTGCGCGGACCCGTATTCGATTCGTCACGGCTCATGGTGGAAGCGGCAATGCAGGGCGCGGGCATCGCGCTCGCCCCGGTTTCGATGTTCGAGAGAGATCTCGCGGCGGGCAGGCTCGTGCGGCCCTTCGATATCGAGGTGCAGGCGGGAAGCTACTGGCTCACGTCGCAAAAGGGGAAGATGGCGACGCCCGCCATGCGCGCGTTCAAACAATGGATCGTGAAGGAAGCCGGTAGCGGCGAGGAAGCGTGATGCGCGTTTACCGTCGCGGTAATCGTGCTACGTGCTACGCGCTTGCCTGCATGAGCCGCGCATGAAGCGCTTCGATTGCCGATTCGGCAAAAACCTCGATGCCGTGCTCGCGCAGCAACGCAGACGTCACTCCCGCGCCCGCGTGTTTGTGGCCCGCGAAACTGCCATCGTAAATCGCACGGCTGCCGCACGAAGGGCTGCCATCGGTCAGCAACGCATAGCGGCAGTCGTGCGCTAGCGCCAGTTCGAGCGCGACTCGTGCGCCTTCGACGAAAAACGCGGAGACGTCCTCGCCGCGCGCATCGATCACGTGTGCGATGCCTGCCAGCACCGCGGCGCCCGAAGCGGCGTTTGCAATCTCCGCAGGCGGCCTCGGCACGCCGAACCCGCCCGAGACTTCCGGGCAAACGGGCACGAGCCGCCCTTCGCGCTGCCACTGCTCGATCAGTGCATGCGCAACGGTTCTCGCCGAGCCGTCGTATCGAACCGGACGGCCAAGCAGGCAAGCGCTAACGAGTATTCGGGGGAGCATGCGCGACGAGGTTCCATTGCACGAATGCCCCGTATTTTACGCGCCGAAGTCGAGCAACACCTTGCAGGATTCGCGCGGATTGTGCTCCGCCAGCTCGAACGCGCTGCTCACCTCGCGAAAATCCACCTTGTGCGTGATGATCGATTCCGGTGTGACGAGCCCGCGCTCCAGCCAGTCGATCACGGTCGGGAACATCGCGCAGTTCAGACGCGAGGCGCACAACGTAAGCTCCTTTTTCGTCAGCTCCTGCTGCGCGATGGCCGAAGGCGTCGACGAAAAGCCGAGCAGCCCGACACGTCCCGCGGGCGCCGCGAGCCTCACCGCTTCTTCGAGAATGGACGGATGGCCCACCGCGTCGAAAATCAGCGTGGGGCCGTCTTCCACGCCGCGCGCGCGCAGCGCGTCGGCCAGCGGCTCGTTGCGCGTGTTGATCGTTTCGTCGGCTTGCGCCCCGCAGCTGCGTGCGAGTTCGAGCCGCTCGTCGAGCTGATCCGTAATGAACGCACGCACGCCGTACACGCGCTTGAGCACCTGCAGGATCGTGAGCCCCACGGTGCCCGCGCCGTAGATCAGCGCCACGTCGCTTTCGAGCACGCCGGTGCGCGCCGTGACGTTCGCCGCCACGGCGAACGGCTCCACGATCGCCGCGCAAGATTGCGCAATGCGCTCGGGAATGCGGTACGCGTTGCGCGCCGGCGCGCACACGTACTCGCTGAAACCGCCGTCTCGATGCACGCCCAGCACGACGAGATTACGGCACACGTTCTGCCGCCCGATCTGGCATGCGTGGCAACGCCCGCAGCTGATGACGGGATCGACGGCCACGAGTTCGCCCACGCGTGCGGCGTCGACACCCTCGCCCACGGACTCGATGCGGCCCACGAACTCGTGGCCGATGATGCGCGGATACGACACGAACGGATTGTGCCCGCGATAGATGTGCAGGTCCGAGCCGCAGATGCCCGCATAACGCACCCGCACGCGCACTTCTCCCGCGGCGGGCGTAGGCGTGGGCACCTCGCGCACGGCGAGGCTGTTCGGTCGATCGACTACGACGCTCAACATAGTGGACGCTTCCATGAATATTTGATCAGGTATGCCTACCAGTTCCACATCGACCCGTCGCGCAGACGGGCAACCGGCAGGTAGGCGCGTTCAAATGGATATTTCGCGGCCAGCGTCTCGTCGAGATCCACTCCGAGCCCCGGCGCGTCGTCCATTACGAGGAAGCCGTTCTCGAAGCGGTACTGATGCGGGAACACGGCATTCGTGAGCGCGTTGTGCGGCATCAATTCCTGAATGCCGAAGTTCGGCGCCCACAGGCCGAAGTTCACGGCGGCGGCCATGCAGACCGGCGAAAGATCGGTGGCGCCATGAAAGCCCGTACGCACCTGGTACATGGCCGCGTAATCGGCAATGCGGCGCATATGCGTGATGCCGCCCGCGTGCACGATGGTCGCGCGGATATAGTCGATGAGCTGCTCGCGTATCAGGTCCTTGCAGTCCCAGATCGAGTTGAACACCTCGCCCACCGCGAGCGGCGTGCTGGTGTGGCTGCGGATCAGGCGGAAACTCTCCTGGTTCTCGGCCGGTGTCGCGTCTTCCAGCCAGAAGAGGCGATACGGCTCGAGGTCGCGGCCCAGGCGCGCGGCCTCGATCGGCGTGAGGCGGTGGTGCGCGTCGTGCAGCAGATGCGGGCCGAAGCCCACGGCCTCGCGCACCTTGCGAAAGAGTTCGGGCGTATGGCGCAGATAGAGCGCCGTGTCCCACGGCTCCTCGGGCGGCAGCCCCTTCTGGGCGGGCTCGTATTCGCCCTTGACCTTGCCCACGCCATACACCTTGTCGAGACCGGGCACGCCCGACTGCACGCGAATCGCCTGGTAGCCCTCCTCCACGTGCTGGCGCACCGCGTCGATGGCTTCTTCGTGGTCGCGCCCGTTTGCGTGGCCATAGACCATCAGCCCTTCGCGGCTCTTGCCGCCCAGCAGCTGATAGACGGGCATGTTCGCGAGCTTGCCCTTGATGTCCCAGAGCGCCATGTCGATCGCGGCGATCGCCGTCATCGTGACCGGGCCGCGCCGCCAGTACGCGCCGCGATAAAGGTATTGCCAGATGTCCTCGATATTGCGGGGATCGCGGCCCACGAGGCACGGAAACACGTGATCTTCGAGGTACGCGCGCACGGCCAGTTCGCGGCCGTTGAGCGTCGCGTCGCCGAGACCGTACACACCCTCGTCGGTCACGATCTTCACGGTCACGAAATTGCGGCCGGGGCAGGTGACGATCGTCTGCAGCCGTTCAATCTTCAATTGCTGTCTCCACTCTCTTTCATTCGACGAAATAGTCGGGCACGCGCGCCTGCACCTCCGGCAGATGCGAGCCCACGCGGTCGATATGGCTCGCCACCGTCGCGCCCAGCTGCGCGAAGTTGCGCGAGGCGATATGCGCAAGGATCAGCTCGTGCTCGCGCAGCGCGCGCTGCGCGTGGTCCGCCACGCGGTCGAGCAGCAGCCAGCGCACGCGGTCGAACTGGCGCTTCATCGGCTGCAGCATTTCCCACACGTGCGCGCGGCCCGCGAATTCGAACAGGCGGCGATGCATCAGCTCGTCGAGATCGAAGAAGCGGTCCACGTCGCCGCGCGCGACGGCGTCGCGCTGTTCGTCGACGATCCGGCCGAACTCCGCGAGCTGGTCGGGCGTGATGGTCTGGGCCAGCTGCACGTGGTTCGCGCATTCGAGCGTGCTGCGCGCGAAGCGTCCCTCTTCGAGCTGCGACACGGAGATCGGCGCGACGATCGTGCCGACCTTGCGGTAGATGTTGACGAGATGTTCGTCGGCGAGCTGCGCCAGCGCTTCGCGCACCGGCGTGCGGCTGACCTGCAGCGCTTCGGCAATCGTGGCTTCGGAAAGGCTTGCGCGCGGCGGCAGCGTGCCGCGCACGATGGCGTCGCGCAGAAAGGCGTGCACCTGGGGGCGATAAGAAGCGTCGGGATTGGCGACGAATCCGCTCAGTGCGGCGAGGACAGTGTCCTCTTGCGGTTCAATGACGGTCTGGCTCATGTCGGTAACGGATGACTGTTTGTACCATGGTAGCAAATGCGCCATACGGTCACCCCATAGCGTTAACCCCGATAAAACGAGATAAAACATCGGACTAAGCTTCGGTCATTCGCATCAGTACCATGGTACATGGCAATGACAACACCTCCTCTATGTGAGCGCTCACTAACCAAAATCGCGGCGACCGTGCGCCAGCCAGGGTACGACCGCCAGCGCGTGCGCCCCGGCATCGTCCATCTCGGGCTCGGTGCGTTTCATCGCGCGCACCAGGCGCTCTATACGGAAACGCTGCTCGAGCGCGGCGACACGCGCTGGGGCATCGTCGGCGTGAGCCTGCGCGAGCGGCGCGTGCCGCAGGTGCTGGCCGCCCAGGACCACCTCTATTCGGTGACCGAGCGCAGCGGCGAAACGGCGGCGTGCCGCGTGGTCGGCGCGCTGCGCGGCGCGCTTTACGCGCCCGAGGCGATGGACCGGGTGCTCGGCACGATTGCCGATCCCGGCGTCGCCATCGTGAGCCTGACCGTGACCGAGAAGGGCTACAGCCTCGCGCCCGCCGGCGCCGAGCTGGACGCCGGCGACCCGGGCATCCGCCACGACCTCATGACGCCCGATGCGCCGCGCACCACGCTCGGCGTGCTCGCCGCGGGCATCCGCAGCCGCTCCGCCGGCGCGCCGCTCACCGTGGTCTGCTGCGACAACATGCAGGCCAACGGCGACACGCTGCGCAAACTGCTGATCCAGTATGCGGAGCAGTTCGACCCGGCGCTCGCGCGCCACATCGGCGAGACGATCGCGTTTCCCAACACGATGGTCGATCGCATCGTACCGGCCGCCACGCCCGCGTCGCTCGACGCCGCTGCCGCGCAACTCGGCCTGCGCGACGAAGCCGCGATCGTGTGCGAACCGTTCACCCAGTGGGTCATCGAAGACCGCTTCAGCGGCCCGCGCCCCGCGTGGGAAGACGCGGGCGCGCTGCTCACGCGCGATGTGCATCCCTACGAGGCCATGAAACTGCGTCTCCTGAACGGCTCGCATTCGGCGCTTGCGTACGTGGGCCAGTTGCGCGGGCGCGAAACCGTTTCCGATGCGATGGACGATCCCGCCATGGCCGCCTTCGTGCGCGCGCTGATGACCGAGGACCTGCTCGCCACCGTGACGGTCCCGCCCGGCTTCGACGTTCATGCGTACTGCCAGGACCTGCTGGCGCGCTTTGCCAACCCGACGCTTGCGCACCGTACCAGCCAGATCGCGACGGACGGCACGCAGAAAGTGCCGGTGCGCTGGCTACCCGCGCTGCGCGAGAGCCTCGTGCGCGGGATCGAGCGCCCCCATCTCGAACGCGCGCTCGCCGCCTGGCTGCACTACCTCGCGACCGAACGCAGCGACACGGGCGCGTCGCTCGTGGTGAGCGATCCTGGCGCCCCCGCGCTCGCCGCGAAGCTGCGCGGCGCGAGCACGACGCTCGACACCGTGCAGGCCGCCCTCTCGCACACGAGCGTATTTGGCGCAACGCCGTGGCCGCAGGCGTTCGCCGAGCGGCTCGCCGGACATCTGCAAGCGCTGCGCCGGCACGGCACGAACGCGCTGCTGACCTGCCCCGCGCCGGCCTGACGCCGCACGCGCGCCCATATCTATAAGGACTGGAGACAGAACATGAAACAACGCACGATGGGATGGATAACCGTTTTCCTGTTATTCCTCGTCTACGGCATCAACTACCTCGACCGGGTGGCGCTTTCGATCACTGCACCGCTCGTGCAAAAGGACCTCGGCATCGATGCGGCGCAGATGGGCATCGTGTTCAGCAGCTTCTTCGTGGGCTATGCGCTGTTCAACTTCGTGGGCGGCCTCGCGAGCGACAAGCTCGGGCCGAAGATCGTGTATGTTCTCGCGGTCGGGCTGTGGTCGATCTTCTGCGGGCTCACGGCCGTGGCCGTGGGCTTCGCGAGCCTGCTCGTGCTGCGCGTGCTGTTCGGCATGGCCGAAGGGCCGCTCTGCGCAGGCGCGAACAAGATGGTCAACAACTGGATGCCGCACGACATCGCAGCGACTTCCATGGGACTCCTGAGCGCCGGCTCGCCACTTGGCGGCGCGATTGCCGGTCCGATTATCGGGCTGCTCGCGATCAGCTTCGGCTGGCGCCCGGCGTTCTGGATCATCTGCGCGATCGGCCTCGTATGGTGCGTCGCGTGGATGCTGCTCACGGCCGACCGTCCTTCGGAGAGCCGCTTCGTCAGCACGCTCGACGAAGCCGAGCCCGCGCGGCGTGGACCGGGTGTTGCGCACGCGACCCACACGGTGCCCGACAGTGCCGCCTCGTTGCCGCTCTCGGCATGGCTGCGCCAGCCGCTGGTGATCGCTGCGGCCGTGGCGTTCTTCGCCTATAACTACGTGCTGTTCTTCTTTCTGAGCTGGTTCCCCAGCTACCTCGTGCAGGCGCATCACCTCAACATCCGCGAGATGAGCCTCGCCACCGTGGTGCCCTGGCTCGTGGGCACCGTCGGTCTCGCGGCGGGCGGCGCGATCTCCGATGCGATCTTCCGCTGGACCGGCAAGCTCATGCTCTCACGCAAGCTCGTCCTGTCCACTTGCCTCGCGGCGACGGGCGTGTGCGTGGGCGTTGCCGGCCTCGTGCATACCGCTGTCGCGGCCATCGCGCTGATGTCCGTTGCGCTCTTCCTGCTCTATGCGACGGGTGCGCTCTACTGGGCGATCGTGCAGGACGTCGTCCATTCGGCCAGGGTAGGCAGCGTGAGCGGCTGCATGCACTGCGTGGGTAGTCTTTCGGGCGTGATCGGACCGGCCGTGACGGGCTTCCTGGTGGAGCGCAGCGGCTCGTTCGCCACCGCGTTCGCGCTGGCCGGCGTGGTTGCGCTCACCGGCGCGGCGCTCTCGGCAATTTTCATTCGCGACACCCGCAAGCGCGCGCCGCTCGCGGACGAGGCGTATTCGTAACCAGCGCGTAACCAGCGCGCGGGCTAGCGCGCGCCGGCGGCGTCGTCACATCGTCATCGCGAGCCGCGTGGCCTGATCGATGGCACGCAACGCATCGAGTTCGGCGGCGACATCAGCGCCGCCTATCACCTTCGGTTTCGCTGCGCGGGCGACGAGTTCATCGTAGAGCGTCCGGTTCGAATTCTGCCCCGCGCACAGCACGACATGATCGACGGCAAGCACATGCGGCTTGCCATCGACGCGATAATGCAGACCTTCGTCGTCGATCGCGTCATAGGTCACGCCCGACGTCATCATCACGTTGGCCTTGCGCAAGCGGGCCTTCAGGATCCATCCCGTCGATTTGCCGAGACCCCTGCCGAGCGGTTCCTCCTTGCGCTGGAACATGTGAACGCTACGGCGCGGCGCGCCATGAGCGTCGCTACGCGTGAGACCGCCCGCATCCGCATTCGCGGGATCGACGCCCCACACGCGGAAAAACACGCCACGGTCCAGCGATTCCTGCGCATCGCCCAGCAGATACTCGGCCACGTCGAAGCCGATGCCGCCCGCGCCGACGATCGCCACGCGCGCGCCCACTTCGACCTTGCCCGCGAGCACGTCGAGATACGACACCGCCTTCGGATGATCGACACCCACGATATCGGGCACGCGCGGCGTGACGCCGGTGGCGATGACGATCTCGTCGAACGCCTCGCTGGCGAGTTCATCGGCCGTTGCGGCTTGCCCGAGCCGCAAGGTCACGCCCAGCCGCTTTAGCCGTACCTCGAAATAGCGCAGCATCTCGTGAAACTCGGCTTTGCCGGGGACGACCTTTGCCAGATTCAGCTGCCCACCCAGCCGCGCATGCGCTTCGAACAGCGTGAGCGTATGGCCACGTTCGGCGGCGTTGATTGCGAACGCCATGCCGGCAGGCCCGCCGCCCACGACCGCGATACGTTTGGGCTGCAAGGCCTTGCCCGGCGCGAACTCGATCTCGCGCCCCGCGCGCGGATTGACGAGGCAAGTCGCAGTGCGTTCCGTGAAGATGCGGTCGAGGCAGGCCTGATTGCAGCCGATGCAGGTGTTGATTTCGTCGGCCATGCCAAGCCGCGTCTTCTTCGCGAAGTCCGGGTCGGCGAGCAGCGGGCGCGCCATCGAAACGAGATCGGCCACACCGGAGGCGATCAGTTCCTCCGCGACCTCGGGCGTGTTGATGCGGTTCGACGCCATCAGCGGAATCGACACCGCCTCTTTGACGTTGCGAATCGCGTCGCGCCAGGCCGCGCGCGGCACGCATGCCGCGATGGTCGGCACTGCCGATTCGTGCCAGCCTACGCCCGTGTTGATGAGACCCGCGCCGGCCGCTTCGATCTCCTTCGCGAACGCCGCGATCTCGGCGCCGCTCATGCCGCCATCCACGAGGTCGATGGACGAGATGCGGTAGATCAGCATGGGCTCGCAGCCCATTTGCGCGCGCACGGCGCGCACGATGTCGAGCGCAAAGCGGATGCGGCCTGCGAAGTCGCCGCCGAATTCGTCGTCGCGCGCGTTGGTGACGGCGGCCGTGAACTCGTTGATGAGATAGCCTTCCGAGCCCATGATCTCCACGCCGTCGTAGCCGGCCTGGACCGCCAGCGCCGCCGTGCGGGCGAAGTCGTCGATGGTGGCGCGCACTTCCTGAGTACTGAGCGCGCGCGGCGAGTGCGCATTGATTCTCGCCTTGGCGGCCGTGGGCCCCACACACTCCGGCACCTTCGCATAACGACCCGCGTGCAGGATCTGCAGCACGATCTTGCCGCCCGCCTCGTGAACCGCGCGCGTCACGGCGCGATGCTCGTCGACCTGCTCCGCGCGATTGAAGAGCGGGCCACCCGCCTCCATCACGCCTTCGGCGTTCGGCGAGAACCCGCCGCTCAGAATCAGGCCGATCTCGCCGGCCGCGCGCGCCGCATAGAACGCGGCGAGGCGCTCATGCGGATGGTCGAGCGTTTCGAGCCGCGTGTGCATCGCGCCCATCACCATGCGGTTGGGCAGCAGCGTCGCGCCAACGCGAAGCGGGGTCAAAAGCCGGTCGTAGGTCGCCATGGGGATGTCTCTTGATATTCTCGTGCGTCGTTTCCACACTCTAGGCGAGGCCCCTAATTACGTCAACATCATGATATATATTGAGGGTACGAGGAGGGGTATTGCCCAAATGGACGGCGCGTCCACTTCCCTTCACTATTTTCGTATCAGGTATTTGTCTCATTGCCCGCCGCACTCGCGCGGCGACCGAAAGGCGCCCATGACCCAGAACGACCCTTCGTACGATCAATCCGTCTCGTCGATTCACAACCGCTTGTTCTTCCGGCTGTTCCAGGCGGGCAACACGCTCGACCGGCAGACGACCAAGGCGCTCGGCATCACGACCGTGCAGTGGTCGGTGCTCGGCGCGCTGTCGCGACCGCAGGTTGCGGAGGGCATGTCGTTTTCCGAACTGGCCGACTATCTCGTCGTGAGCCGCCAGAGTCTCGACGGCGTGCTCAAGCGTCTGGAGCGCGACGAGCATGTGCTGCGCGTGGCCGACACCGTGGACCGGCGCGCGAAAAAGGTCGTGCTCACGGACCAGGGCAAGGTGTTCTGGGAGAGCCTGCAGCCGAAGATCTACGAGTTCTATCGCCAGGCGCTCGCGAGCTTTCGCTTCGACGACAAGGTTTCGCTCGTGCACTTCCTCAATCAGTTGAACAAGGGCATGGACGAGATCGATCTCGGCGAACCGGCGCCGCGCGAAGAGGAATGAATTGTGAATGCGCGCTCGCGCTTTCATATCGTGCAATGCGCGCCCGGTGTGTGCAAATTCCGCATTTCCCGACGCCGGCCAGCAATTGCACATCGAAGGAGATCTTCTCTTATCGTGAAAGACATCACGTAAACCATTGAACAGCAAGGAAATTGCGTCGCCAAAAACCCGCGGGGAAGCCGTCTTTCACTGCGATAGACTGAATCCAATGACGCTTCTTATTCGCTTGTTAATCAATGGAGACTGATGATGGACGTCTATATCGAACCGTTACCGAGAGGCCAATGGGGGCCAATCGATGGCTACGCCCTGGAGTTCGCGGACGGCAGCAAATTCGCCGAGAACATCTTTCGCTCCGAGCTTCTCGCGATCAGCGAGATCGTCCTGAGAGGCTATAAGCCGCTGCTGGCGAAGGTCCGCATTACGGACAAGCACGCCAACGCCCACTGGAAGCGCCCCGACACTTCACGCTGATGCGCTCACGCTCGACGGCGTAGCTTGCCGTCGAGCCGTGCAGGCAACGCGCGCAACACGGTTGACGCCTCAGGCCGCCTCCTGCATGATCGTCCTCATGAACGCGCCCATCCTCACCACGACGACTACCACGACCGCTTCCGGCGGGTCGTGAGTTCGGTGCGCGTACGTTAGATTTCGTCTCGATCACAAGGCCCCGCCAGCAATGGACGGGGCCTTGTCGTTTCTCCGTGCGTTGCGGGCGCAACTAGCGGAGAACCATCATGTCCAGCCTCGCTCGCGCCCTGCTCGTCATCGATATGCAGGAAGGCTTGTTCAACGGCCCTAACGCACCGTTTGAAGGTCAGCGCGTACTCGCCAATATCAGGCAGCTGATTGCCGAGGCGCGCAAGGCGCGCGCGCCGGTCTTCGCCGCGCGTCACGTCGGCCCGCCGGGCTCGCCCATCGAGCCGGGCAGTCCGCTCACGCAATTGCTGCCGGCGCTCGCCATCGACCCGGACATCGACGGCGTGTTCGAGAAGCGCCGCCCCAGTTGCTTTACCGGCACCGATCTCGCGGCAAGGCTCGCGTGCGCCAACGTGGGCGAACTCGTCATCGCGGGCATGCAGACCGAGTACTGCGTGGACTCGACCTGCCGCGCCGCGGGCGACCTTGGCTTTCACGCGCTGCTCGTCGCTGACGCCCACACGACCATGGATACGCCCGTGTTACGCGCCGCGTCGATCATCGAGCACCACAACCGCACCTTGAGCGGCCCGTTCGTCAGGCTCGCGAGCACGGCCGATTGTGCGTTCGACCGCGCGGTTGAGTAACGATCGGCGCGATTTAAAACCCTTCGAGCACGAGCTTGCCGCGCGAGCGGTTGGTTTCCACGAGCTCGTGCGCCCGGCGCAGGTTTGCCGCGTTGATGGTCCCAAAGCTCTCGTTGAGGGTCGTTCGCAGCACGCCCTCGTCGATGAGCGAAGCCATGCGGTCGAGCAGATCATGCTGGCGAATCTGGTCTTTCGTCCCGAACATCGAGCGCGTAAACATGAACTCCCAATGCAGGGCCACGCTCTTCATCTTGAGCTTGCGGAAGTCGAACAGCTCCGGGTCGTCGATCAGCGCGAGATGCCCCTGCGGATTGATCGAGGCGACGATCTCGTCGAAGTGACGGTCGGTCTGATTCAGGCTCGCGATATAGTCCACGCCTTGCATGCCGATACGCTCGAGCTCGTGCGAGAGCGGCTTCGTATGATCGATGACGTGATGCGCGCCCAGCTCGCTCACCCACTTCGACGTTTCGGGCCGCGACGCCGTGCCGATCACCGTGAGGCCCGTGAGCTTGCGCGCCAACTGCACGAGAACCGAGCCCACGCCGCCCGCCGCGCCGATCACGAGCAGCGAGTCGCCGGACGGCGCCGTGCCCTCGGGCACCTTGAGGCGGTCGAACAGCAACTCCCACGCCGTGATGGAGGTGAGCGGCAGCGCCGCCGCCTCGGCGAAGTTCAGGCTTTGCGGCATGCGGCCCACGATGCGCTCGTCCACGACGTGCAATGCGCTGTTGGTGCCCGGGCGCAGCAGCGAACCCGCATACCACACCCGGTCGCCCGGCTTGAAGAGCGTCACGTCCCGGCCCACGGCGCGCACGACGCCGCTCGCATCCCAGCCGATCACTTTCGGCTCGCCGTTTTCGGGCGCCCTGTTCGCGCGCACCTTCACGTCGACCGGGTTGACCGACACCGCGTGCACTTCAACGAGCAGATCGCGCGGGCCCGGCTGCGGCTCGGGGAGTTCGAGATCGATCAGCGATTCGGGGTCGCTGATGGGGAGATTGCGGTAATAACCAATCGCTTTCATCGTGAATACCTCCAGACAGTCAAATTGCGGGAAACCGGCTTGATTGAACGAGCGGCGCGAAGTGATAGAGGTCGGGGTCGGCCGAGAAGTACGGCCACAGCGCGTGCAGGAAGGTCTGGAAATCGCCGTGCATCATGAACGCGCTCTGTGCGTCGAGGGAGTCCCATTCCACTTCCAGCACGTAGCAGCCTTCATCTTCGCACTGCGGACCGAGGCGGTGCCCGCGATAACCCGGCTTGTTCGTGAGCAGCGGGCATACGCGCAGCCAGGCGGCCTCGAAGTGCGAAATCTTGTCGGCGCGCAGGTAAAAGCGGCCTATCGCGACGATCATTCGAGCCTCCGTGCCGTTCGTGTTGGTATGAATAATCGGCCAGTGCGTCCGGCGCGCCTAGCGGCAAACGGCGAATTCAGCTTCAACGCTGCTTTGAAGATCGAGTGCCGATCGAGCGGCGGAGGCGGCGGGAACGACGAATGGTGGCATGCCCGATGGCGGTCGGGCCGGGTGGCGGACCTACTGCGCAATCACACGTCAGGCAAGAAACGCGGCGATGCGATCGCGCAGCCAATCGCGCAGTGCGTTGACGGTCGGCGAGAGCATCGTGCGGTGCGCGCAGACGAGATGCAGCGGCGCGCCTTCGCCCTGAAACGCATCGAGCGCGGTTTCGAGGCGGCCCGCCTGGATATCGGCGAGCACGTCCAGACGCGACTTGTACGCAAGGCCATGCCCCGCCACGGCCCAGCGGCGCACGAGTTCGCCGTCGTCGCTGCTGCGGTTGCCGTGCACGTTCACGACGCTCGCTTCGTCGCCGCGGTAGAAGGTCCAGCGGTCGTGCAGCGTGTCGCTCAGGGCGAAACGCAGGCAGTTGTGGCGCGAGAGATCGGCGGGCGTCGCGGGCTTGCCGTGACGCGCGAAATAGCCGGGCGAGGCGCACAGCACGCGCCGGTTGTCGGGCGCGAGGGGGAGCGCCACGAGGGTGGAATCTTCGGGCACGCCGTAGCGGACCGCTACGGAAACCGGCGATCGGAACATGTCGGTCACGTGGTCGCCAATATGCACCTGGAACGACACGGCAGGATGCTGCGCCTGAAAGTCGTCGAGCCAGGGCGCGAGCACGTTGCGCCCGAGGTCGGAGGGAATCGACAGCGACACCATGCCGCCGATCATCTTGCGCCCATGCGCCACGGCGTTCTGGCCGGCCTCCACCTGCTCCATGACGCCGCGCGCGTATTCGAGGTAGCGCTCGCCGTCCGGCGTGAGGCGCAGGCTGCGCGTGGAGCGTGCGAGCAGGCGCGTGCCGAGTTCGGTTTCGAGGCGCTTGAGGCCCGCGCTCGCCACCGCGGGCGTGAGATCGAGTTGACGTGCGGCGGCCGAGAGGCTCCCGTTGTCCGCCGCACTGATAAAGATGACGAGGTCTTCCAGTCTGATCATGTACCGTCGCGTCTCGTTGGGCTGCGCGCGCCTCGGAAGCAGGCGCCGCGGTCATGGAGTAAGCGAACTGTACACGAAGGCATCGCACGGGCGGGTAGCCCCGAACACGCAAAAGAGTCCGCGAGTCCCCAGCCTTGCGATCGTTGAACAATCTTTGGCTTACCGTTGCGCGATTCCTATACTCCCCAGCAGACATCCCGCTAACGCTGCGCTGAGCGCCATCGGCATCGCGAATGCGGGCACAGGTCGTTTCATACAGGAGTACGAGGCAATGCTGAATTATCCCGCCGCCTACCAGTCGACCAAGGGCTCCGCGCTCGACGTGAACAAGCCCTTTTACCGCCGCATCGCCGAAGAGAAGGATCAGCGCGAGCTAATCGAATCGATCGTCGTGCCGATACGCTCGGGGCAAGCGTGGAGCGTGCCCGCGGGACACGTGTTCCGCATCGTGACGATCGAAGGCCCGCAGGTGGCCGACCTCAATCTGTGGAACCGGCACGATCCGCGCGAACGCATGTGGGCATCGCGCACGCGCCAGCTCCAGCAGGCGCACGTGAGCACCTTCGACCGCCTGTGGTCGACGCTACCCTTCCTGCGCCCGCTCGTCACCATCACCGACGACAGCCTCGCCGACTACGGCGTGGACGAGCACGGCGGACGTGTTCACGACCTGCTCGGCACACGCTGCGACCCCTACGTGAACCGCATGCTGACCGGCGAGGACTTTCATTTTCACTGTCACTCGAACCTCACGCGCGCCATCGCGCCGTACGGGCTCACCGAATACGACGTGCACGACGTGCTCAACGTGTTCCAGTGCACGGGCCTGAATCTCGAGGACAAGTATTTCATGAAGGCCTGCCCGGCGAAGAAGGGCGACTATCTCGAGTTTTTCGCCGAGATCGACCTGTTGTGCGCGCTTTCCACCTGCCCCGGCGGCGATCTTTCGCTGCCGATGTGGGGACCCGATGCACGCGACCCGCTGGAAGTCTGCCGGCCGCTCGGCATCGAGATCTACCGGCTGGCGCCCGCGCTGCTGGCAGGCTGGTCGTCGCCGCCCGTCGCGGAATATCGCGGCCTGCACGGCATGGCGTTGCAGCAGCCGGACTGGAAGTGCGGCTGCTGAATCGCGACGGCTGAAGGCTTACTGCTGCTTCTCGACCTTCTTCGGCTTCGGCGGCGATTCGACCTTCGCGTACTGGAACGCGGGCGTGGCCTTCAGTGCTTCCTTGGTCGCGCCGGGCAGATAGAGATTGCCCTGGCGCACGTCGAGCGACGCGATGGGCACGGCCACGTCGTGCGAGCCGACGCCGAGGAAACCGCCCGCCGAAACGATGGCCGCGGAAACCGAGCCGTCCGGCGCCACGATCAGGTCGCGCACGGTGCCGATCTTCACGTTGTCGTCGTTATAAACGGGCTTGCCGAGTACGCTCTTCTTCACGCTCCAGCCTTCGAGCAGCGCCTGCGACTGCTCGACCGAAACGCTCAAGGGCTGTGCGCCCGCGATCTGGGCATGCGCGCTGGCACTGGCCAGCACGGCGCTGAATGCGGCTACGGCCAACATCGTCTTGCGGAAAAGCATTTTCTTTCGCTCCTGTATTCCGGTTATTTCGCCGCGCGAGTCGTTGCGAGTCAGTGCGAGACTGCAGGCGGGATGTCATGGTAGCCGGTATGGGGCGGCGGTGCGCTCAAGCTGCTTGCGCGAGCACGCACGAAGCAGGCAAGCCCTGGCGTAAATGCGCCACCCGGCCTTCGGAAGGCTTCTGGGAACCATTGCCGGAGAAAACCGGGCAACGCGCGCATGCTCGACTAGTATGGAAAACGTACGAAGTTCGGCACGGATTCGGAACTGCTCAACATCATCACGATCGAGGACGCACAATCCATCGAGCGGCTCGATGAGATTCTTGCGGTGCCAGGCATCGACGTGGCAGCGATCGCCTCGTTCGATCTTTCGATGAGCCTTGGCGTGCCGGGCCAGTTCGATCACCCGACGGTGCAGGCGCTCGTGCACAAGGCCGAGGAGAAGGTGAAGCGCGCGGGCACGCGGAGGAAAGCCAGGGCGAACCGCACACCGTCATGCGCGGCCGCGCCACGCGGCGCGCGACGAGATCGGCGCTGTCCTCCAACGCTCCGGTACGGATCGGGAGGTCGTAGCCGTCGTCGGCCAGATCGACGAAGCGATCGTTCATCGAAACTGCGCGCCAAAGCCTTCATTCTGGACGGATTGAAAGCGGAGGCACTACGGCCCGTCATAGCGAGGACGTTCCCCTTCGAGCAGATCGTCGAGGCGCACCGCTATCTGGAGTCGAACGAGCCGTTCGGAAAGGTGGTCGTCACGCTCTGAATTTTGCGCCGGCCATGCGCCGGTTCACGACGAAGCCGCGGCGCACTGGGCGCAAAGCCCGAAAACGACGAGACTCGAATGCGTATAGCGAAAGCGCTTTGCCGCCGCGATGGCGGCGTGCTGCTCCTGCAGCATCGGCTCGTCGATGTCCACCACGGTCTTGCAGCTCTCGCACACGAGGTGCGCGTGCGGCGCGCCACGCCCAAGCTCGTACACCACGCGTGTTTCGCCAACCCAAGTGCTGTCGAGCAGCGACGATTCCATCAGCTGCGCAAGCGCGCGATAGACGCTCGCCAGGCTGCATTGCTCCACATCTTTTGCGATGCGGCGAAAGACCTGGTCGGCCGTTAGATGCTCGTGCGGCGCGTCATGAAATACCTTCAGCACGGCCACGCGGCTGGATGTAGGGCGCAGTCGCGCGCTCTTCAGTTCGGAGTAGACCGTTCTCATACGCAGGAAAAACACGTCGGCAAGGCCGACAGTTTCCCCGAGAATGCTTAAGGTTTCCTTATGTCAGTATGGGGAGCGGCACGCTGCGGCCTGACTTGCGGCCCCACTTTATGCTGCGGCGCAGTATGAATCGGAAAATGGGACTGGCGGATATTGAACCGAAGTACGACCTGAGGCCCGCATGGCTTCCACGCCCACGGTGATCTTCGGCGCGTTCGACCGGCACAACTTCGGCGACCTGCTGATCGCGCTGGTGGCAACGCGCATGCTGCCACGCCGCGAACTGCTGTTCGCCGGGCTCGCCGCGCGCGATCCGCGTGGCGATGGCGGGCCAGCTACGGTCGCACTCGCGTGCATCGCCGCTTTCGCGCGCGGCCGCCCGGTGAACGTGATCCACGCAGGCGGCGAGTTGCTGACCTGCAATGCGTGGGAGGCCGCCGTGATGCTCGCACCGCCGCAGCGCGTGCGGGCGCTCATCGCCGCCGAGGATACATGGCTGCGCGACGGGCGCGCATGGGCGCTTCGGCATGTCGGCGTAGCATCGCTCGCGCCGTATGTGCTTTCGAAGTCCGCGTTGCCGGGCGTGCGCGTGAGGCATCTCTCGTTCAACGCGGTGGGCGGCGTCGATCTCGATGCGCGCAATGCGCAGTTGGGCGCCGACGTGCTCGCCGCACTGCGATCCGCGGACGCGGTGAGCGTGCGCGACCGTCAAACCCAGGCGCTGCTCGCGCAACGGGGCATCGCAGCCCGCCTGATACCGGACCCCGCCACGATGACGGCGGTCCTGTTCGGCACGGCAATACGCCGGCACGCCGCGGCCCTCGCACTGCGCGATGTGCGGCAGGCGTTCCCGCGCGGTTATGCAGCCGTGCAATTCAGCGCTGACTTCGGCGACGATGCCACGCTCGATACGCTCGCCACCCAGCTCGAACTCGCGGCGCACGGGTACGGCCTGGGGATTGTGCTGTTTCGCGCGGGCGCCGCTCCCTGGCATGACGACCTCGCGGTGTACGAGCGGCTCGCGGCTCGACTGCGCGCGGCTCACGTTCGCGTGTTTGCCTCGCTCAACGTCTGGGACATCTGTGCGCTGATTGCTGGAAGCCGCATCTATTGCGGCAGCAGCCTGCACGGTCGCATCGTTGCGATGGCCTACGCGCTGCCTCGCGTCAATATCAGTCATCCTGATCATTCTCTCGCGGCAAGCAAGCATGCGGCTTATGTGCGGACATGGGAAGCAGCGGGTCTCGCGGGCATTGTGAATCCAGCCAATCTTGCCGATGCGGTTGCCAATGCACTGGCGACCGATCGCGAATCACTGCGCGAAACCGCATCCGCACTTGCACGGCGCTATCGGGTGGAATTCGAAACCGTGGTTGCCGAGCATCGGCTATAGGCCGTGCGAAAAGCCCTGTAAGACGGCGACGACACTGCCCTCGGCCAGACGTTTTTCGCACAACCATTCGCAAATTTTTCTCTTCCGTACACCGTCCGGTGAATTGCAGCGCCTGCGCGCAATTCGACGAACCGATACTGGTTTACCCGGTCCGAATGAAAGTAAAAAAATACCATTCAATCTAAGTTTTATACATGGACCCACCGCCTTGCGCGCAATTAACCTTGCCGAAGGATATTCGATGCGTCTATCGCCGGAATCCACATCGATCACGCAAAGGAACATGCAATCAACGGAGATCAGATTGAACAGCGAAACCACGTATGGCCGTTAGCTTGTCCCGCCATCATCGGCCTTCGATTCGACAGACCGCCACTCGACGGGCCGCATCGAAATCAACCCTCCATCCGTAATACCGTGGCCTATCGGGGCGTATCGGCACGCCCGATCGACCACGGTATGGCCTTACATATTAGCAGTACGTACCAGACAAATATTTATAAAAGCACCGGTATACCGATGCAATGGAGATTCCGCATGAAGAGGTTTATCACTCTCGCATCCGGCGCAGTCCTGACCTGCGCGTGCGCCCCTTACGCGTTCGCGCAGTCGTCGGTCACGCTCTATGGCGTGCTCGACAATGGCTTCGTCTATCAAAGTTCGAGCGGCGGCAATTCGGCGGTCCGCGCCGTACCCGGCGGACTCTTCTCGACACGCTACGGCTTTAAGGGCAGCGAGGATATCGGCAACGGGCTGCACGTCAATTTCCAGTTGGAGCAAGCCTTCTCCGGACAGACGGGTGCAGCGACGGACTCGACCAAGGCCTTCAACCGACTGGCGTACGTCGGCATGTCCGGTGGCTTCGGGGAAGTGCGCTTCGGCCTGCAAAACTCGCCGCAATACGATGTGCTCCAGGCGGCAATGGATCCGAGCTGGGTTAAAAGCATTGCTTCGCCCATGAATAATTTCAACGGCCTGATCATCCGCGCGAACAATGCTATCTCCTACTACACGCCCACGTTTGGCGGGTTGAATGCCAAATTTATGGTGGCCTTGCGCGATCCGGCGACGTCGGGCAACGGCATCGGGTTCTACAACGCGGTCATCCAGTACATCAACGGGCCGTTGAATGTGGCGGCGGGCTATGAACGAGGAGACGAGCCAGCCGTCGGAGCGGGCGGGAGCTATACGCTAGCGGGCGGCGCTGCCGCGGGTCCTGGCGCGGTATTTACCGTGTTCAACGCGGGCGCATCGTACGCGATCGGGTCCAACCGCATCTGGCTGGCGTACCACACGGAGAATCTGACGAATACGCCGAAATACATGCAGCACGAGGTCTACCAGGTATCGGACTCGTACCAGGTCTCGCCATTTGCTTTGGTATCGCTGATGTACGGTTACCTGCACGATCGCACCGGCAAGGGCAACAACGCGCAGCAGTTAGGCCTGCTGTTCGAGTACTCGCTGTCCAAAGCGACCGAACTCTATACCGCGGCCGGCTTTCTCCAGAACCGGAATCAGGCGCAATACACGCTCTCCGGCACCGCGTATTCGGGCTTGACGGTCGCTCCCGGCAGCGACACGCGCGGCATTGGGGTCGGCCTGGTACACAAGTTCTAAGAACGGCGGCGCAGCCATTACGCGCCTTTCATTGCGGCGCGCAAGAATGCAACAAAGCGCGCCGTAACCGGATCTTCGCGCATGGAAGGCCATGTGAGTCCCACGCGCCACTTCGCGTTTTTGCCATGAAGCGGCAGTACCGTAGCATCCCGCAGCAGGTGTCGTGCGCGAGAGGGAATGAACGCAATGCCCACGCCCGCGGCGACCGAAGTCAGGACCGACTGGATGTCTTCGGCCTGCTGCGTCACCTTCGGCACGAAGCGGTGCTCGATGCACCATCGGTCGATCTATGCAGCGAGCCCCGGCCCGCGTGCACGCACTAGCGAGATGAAGCCGGTTTCATTGAGCGCGTCGAGATTCGCCGGAAGGCGTGTGTACCGAAGGTGCGGCGGCAATGCGAGTGCAAGTCCCTCGTCTACGACTTTGAACGACGAGAGACCATCCGCGGCGGGCAAGCGAAGGAAGCCGGCATCCAGCTTGCCCGCCAGAAGACGGCGCGTTTGCTCGGCGGAAGAGAGGTCGCTGAGGGTGACGGTGACAGCGGGATGCTGCTCTCGAAAATCGGCGATGAGCTTCGGCACAATCGTCAGTACGGACAGGCAGATTCCGAGGCGCAGATGGCCGTGCCGGCCGCTGCTCGCTTCTCGCGCGCGCAACAGGATTTCATCGGCGTCGCGTACGAGCGCCTGTGCATCGGACAGGAACGTCTCGCCGAATGGCGTGAGCTGCGCACCGTGCCGACCGCGTTCGAACAGCCTGCCACCGAGGCTCACCTCCAATGCACCGATCTGCTTGCTGAGTGCCGGCTGACTCATATGCAGCGCATCCGCCGCGCGGCTGAAATGGCGTAGCTCGGTCACCGTCAGAAACGTCCTCAGTAATTTCAGTTCCATTCGGAAAAGTAATCGTACTGGTAAGAACATTCATTTTACTGATCGATTGGCGGGGAGTTCAATATGGACATGTCCTTCTCGAGAATCATCCGCAATGCCACTCCGAACCTTGCCGGCTGACGGCCCCCATGCAGCCCCTGAATCCGAGGCCACCGGCAACCCGGCGGTCGACAGCGAATCCAATACGCCCCTGATCAGCAACTCCGATTCGCGCAAAGGGCGCACTTGCCGTTCTCGC
Organism: Paraburkholderia sp. EG287B; assembly: GCF_040965595.1. Lineage (NCBI taxonomy): Bacteria > Pseudomonadati > Pseudomonadota > Betaproteobacteria > Burkholderiales > Burkholderiaceae > Paraburkholderia > Paraburkholderia sp. EG287B. The sequence continues at coordinate 306,720 of NZ_JBFRCG010000004.1, read as the reverse complement.
TTCGGCGACGTGACGCACGAGGCACCGCTTCGCGCGGCGGCAGGTGCGATCGCCGTAAGCTTCGCTGTCGTCTCTCGCAGGCACTGGCCGCGCTGAGCCCGGTTGTGCCGGCGTTGCTCATCCCAACGGATCAGGGTTGGCGTTTACCGCGGCCGCCAGCGGGTTTGCCAGCCGGCTTGCGTGAACCCGCAGCTGGCTTGGTGGCGGGTTTGCTGCGCGGCTTCTGCACGCTGAATGGGCTACCGCTCGTGAAACTTGTGTCCTTACCCGCAGCAACAACGCGCTGCGCCGCAGGCTTGCGCTTGTTTTCCCCGCTCTGCGGGAGTGGTTTTTTGCCGGGCACCTGCATCGCGCCCGGCGCAGCTTGCGGCACTTTGGGCTTCTTGGGCTTTTTGGGTTTCTTGATGAGCTGGCCCGTCGCGCTGGTTTGCGGCACGCGGTGTTCGGCTTCAAAACCCGGCTCTTCTTCACGGGGCAGCGTTTGCCGGATCAGCGCTTCAATCGCGGCCAGTTGCGGCGCTTCGTCGGCACACACGAGCGACACCGCCACGCCGCTGGCGCCCGCGCGGCCGGTACGGCCAATACGGTGCACGTAGTCTTGCGCCACGATCGGCAGATCGACGTTGATCACCAGCGGCAGGTCGTCGATATCGAGCCCGCGCGCAGCCACATCGGTGGCCACCAGCATATTGACTTCGCCCGTCTTGAAGCGCTCCAGCGCACGCAGGCGCGCGGGTTGCGGTTTGTCGCCGTGGATGGTGTCGACCGCATAGCCCGCTTCATCCAGCATGGCCGCCAGATAATCGACGCCACTGCGGGTTTTGACGAACACCAGCGCGTGCTCCCAGTTGTTCTCGGCCACGAGGTGCATGAAGAGGTCAGGCTTGTTCCTTTTATCCACCGGCACCACCCACTGCTTGATCTTGCTGGCCGTGGCATTGGGCGGGCTGACGCTGATATTGACGGGGCTGCGCAGAATGCCCGCCGCCATGGCGCGGATATCGTCGGTAAATGTGGCGGAGAACAGCAGGGTCTGGCGCTGAACCGGCAACGCAGCAAAGACGGCGTTGAGTTCGCGCGCAAAGCCCAGATCCAGCATGCGGTCGGCTTCGTCCAGCACCAGCGTTTGCACCTGATCAAACTGCACGGCGTTCTGGCGATTGAGATCCAGCAAACGGCCCGGCGTGGCAACGAGCACGTCGACGCCTTTGCGCAGCTTCATCATCTGCGGGTTGATACTCACGCCGCCGTAGGCGGCCAGCAATCGCAAGTCGAGGCCTTTGCCGTAAGCGATAAAGCTTTGCAGCACTTGCTCAGCCAGTTCACGCGTGGGCACCAGCACCAGAACGCGCGCGCGGTTGCTGGACGTCGCTGGGCCGTGTTGCACCAGCCGTTGCAGCAGCGGCAGCGCAAAACCCGCCGTTTTGCCAGTGCCGGTCTGTGCCCCAGCCATGACGTCCTTGCCACTGAGCACGGCAGGAATCGCCTTGGCCTGCACCGGCGTAGGTGTCTGGTAATTGAGGTCTTGCACGTTACGCAGCAAGGGTTCGATCAGGCCAAGCGAGGCAAAGGACATTGGCATATTCCGGGCTAAAACCGCAATTTTAGCGGTTACCGCGCTGATTTCTCCGCGCAGCTTCGATGGTCAAGAAGATCGCTGTGAACACCGCTGAATAACGTAGCGGTGCCGCGCGCCGCGCCGGCATCATCGCTGGACATGAAAGGTTCCGTATTGGTGTGTCATCGTACAGAACCGCTTCATGTGCTACTGTAGCTACCCAGAGCCAGCAGGACGTTTCAGTCGAACACCAGAAGGATCCTCATGGAATTCAACAATGGCGCTGTACTAGAAGCTCTTCGACTTGCTTTGCATCGACAAATACCGTGGCACAAGCGACCGGCAATCTTCACGTTGCTTCGCTCGCACGGTTTGATCCAGATCGTGGACCAGAAACCTCCCCCCAGCACGAAGTATCTCCCCACATTACAGATTGCCGTCCTGACGGATAAAGGACAGAGCGAAATCCGGCGCATCGAAGCGTCGAAGCACGTTTCAGGATGGCTGGACGACGACTACTTCGCGACGTTCCTTGCAGGGGTAGTGCTTGCTTGACCACGCATCATTGCGTGTCTGCGATTGCGATATTCGCGAATCGGGCCAGATCGCCTCGGAAGTGCCTCGCATGATAAAGGGCAGAATCCGACCACTATCCGCCCGTCAGTAGAACGTCGATCCGGCGGCAGCTTTGGGCGTACGAGTGCGTTTTACCCAGTCGATCCACTATCGCGACTGATCGCACTTAAAACACGCGAGGTCGTTTTCGCGGCCAGAACCGGCAGCGCGCCAAAGACGCTGTTGTCGACGTGATGCATGACTTCGGCCAGATAGAAAACGGATAACGCAATGATCGGGTGGTACATCGCACGGCTAATCAGGCGTTTCATCGGTATCTCACGCTATCGTATTGCCCGAAGCGGCGACTCACGGTGCGTGAACCGATTCGTGCATGGGTAACGCGACTAACTTCCAGGCTCCAAGGAAGGGTTGATTGCGAAGTACGCGTGAGGCTGATCAGCGATGTTCCTTCCTGTAACGAACTCTGCCTGCGGCAAGCCGTTGCCCTCCTGCCCGGACGTCGATCTTTCTTGACCGATCGTCCACTTCTCGCCGACGCGTCGCGTGTCCGTTGCCGGACGCCCTCAATGACGCCAGGTCATCCTGATGAAGCAAGCACGCGATCAGTTCGCTGGGAGACACGCGAAGTGCTTCATTAAGCATGGCGAAATCATCAGTAAGGAGACTGTCATCAAATGAATTCGCGGGTATAAGATGTAGCGCTCGGCCATGGCGACGAACGACCGGCGCCAGATTTCTCGCCCGGGAAAGCGCATTTCACGCGAGCTATCCATGGATGCTGTCTCCGATGTACTGCGCGCTGTTCGTCTGAGCGGCGCCGTGTTTCTGAACGGGGCATTCACTGGAAGGAAGAGAGTCAGCACGCGATTCTCGACGAACTCGAATGGAAACGGCACGACGCCACGCTGACGGAAGCGGCGCGCGACGATGCGGTCAATGAATTCATTGACCTGGTGGTTGCGATCGACGGCATTTTGCGCGTGCAGGCGGCAGCGGTTTCGCGCTATTTCGTTGCGAACTGCGGGCGTGCCTTCGGCGAGGCCGAAGCCGCCTCGATCGAAGCGAATTTCCATCACGCATACCGTTGGCAGTACATCCATTCCGGCATGCATCATCCCCATTTCGCGCAGGTGCTCGATCGGCTCGTCTCCGAAGAGCAGGGACTAGCTGGCGAGTCGCGACTGCCTGGCTGGGCCAGACGCGCAGTCGCTCGGCGGTCGAAGGATTTTCAATAGGTGGCCAGCAGGTGCCGCGCCGTTTCACGATCGATATCGACGAGCCTTGCGAACTCGGCGGTTCGAATCGATTCGCAAATCCTCAGGAGCATCTTATTGCGGCGTTGAACGCTGCATGACGGTGGGCTATGTCGCGCAATGCGCCCTTCGCGGGATCACACTGCAATCGCTCGAGATCGAAACCGAGGGCGACATCGATCTGACGGGATTTCTCGGACTCGACCCGCAGATCGCGAACGGCTACGAGAGTTTGCGCTACACCGTTCGTATCAGGGGAGACGGTACGAAGGAGCAATTCGCGCAAGTGCATGAGGCGGTGATGGCGACGTCGCCGAACGTCTACAACCTCGCGAATGCGGTTGGGTTGAAATCGACGCTCGCGGTCGAGTGATTGGCAACATGGGGCGCCGCGCGGCGAGTCCTCTCGATGCATCGTGTCTACCGCGCGCCCTGCCGCAGTTGCTGCGCGAACAGACCCGCGTGCGGAGTCAGGGTGGCGAAGTCGCGCGCACAGAGATACAGCCGCCGCGTCGCCCACGCCTCCGCCAGCGGCACCACGACCACGTCGCTGCGCAGTTTTTCGGCGAGCCCATCGGAAAGGATCGAAATGCCGATTCCCGCTTCGACGTGCATGGCCACATGTTCGATGTTGCGCAACTGAATGCGGTAGTCGAGCTGGCGTCCCAGGCGCGACGCACGTTCCGCGAGGTGGGTTTCGAGCGCCGTGTCCGCCACGCCCACGATGGGCTCACCGAGGATATCGGCAAAGGCGACGTCCGCTTGCTGGGCAAAACGATGCGACTGGCCGACGACCACGACGAGCTGGTCACGGGCGATCAGATGCGTCTGCAGCGTGCCGAGGTCCGTTATGTCCGCAACGACGCCCAGATCTGCGCGCCTGTCCACGAGGATCTGGACGATCTCCGCACTGGGCCGCTCCTCCAGGTCGATCGACAGGTCGCGATGCGCGGCCAGAAATCGGCAAAGCTGCGGCGGCAGGAACGCAGCCATGGCGGCGGTGTTGGATAGCAGCCTGATGCGGCCTTTCAAGCCCGTTGCGTAGGTTCGCAGTTCGCCGCGCATCATTTCGACCTGGCCCAAAATCGAACGGGCATGGCGAACCAGCGCGTCGCCTGCAGCGGTCGTGCGCACGCCACGGCGGTTGCGCTCCAGTAACGGCGCACCCAATGCCGCCTCCATGCTGGCAATGCGTTCGCTCACCGAGGCGAGCGCCAGATGCATCGTGCGGGCACCTTGTGTCAGGCTCCCGCATTCCACCACGCTCAGGAACAGCCGCATATCCGTCAAGTCGAAGCGCATAGCATCAAGTGTCATCTCTTCGGAATTTCCGAAGTCTAGCACCGGAAATGCCAGATTGTGAGAAGCCGGCGCGGCGACTAACATCGCTTCCATGAACTCGATGGCTTTAGTTTTTTCCGCTGGATTGGCGGCTGGCGCGATGAATGCGCTGGCAGGGGGCGGCTCGTTCGTCAGCTTGCCGGCACTGATTGCCGCGGGCGTGCCTCCGGTTCAGGCGAACACTTCGAGCACGGTCGCGCTGTTCCCGGGCGGCCTGGCCAGCGCGTGGGCCTATCGCGACGGACTGCGCCCGGTGGGCAGCGTGTCGCTTCGCGCGCTGCTGGCGACGACGCTCTGCGGCGGCTTTGCCGGCGCGCTGCTGTTGCTGTGGACGTCATCGGCAGCGTTCACGTTCGTGCTGCCATGGCTGCTTCTGGTTGCTTCCATCGCGCTCGCGTTCGGGCGGCGCATTGGCGAGGCGTTGCGCGCACGCTGGCACATTCACGCGAACGCGGTACTGGCTGTGCAGTTCATGCTCGGCGTCTATGGCGGCTACTTTGGTGGCGCGGTCGGAATCATGATGATTGCGATATGGGGACTGCTCGACAACTCCGACATCAAGCATCTCAACGCGCCGCGCACGCTGCTGGTCAGTGCGGCGAATATGGTGGCGGTACTTGCGTTCATCGTGGCCAACGCAGTGCACTGGCCGGAGACGCTGGTCATGCTCGTGGGCGCAATCATCGGGGGATACAGCGGCGCCCGGATCGGGCGCCGGACGCCGCCGCGCGTCATCCGCGCCGTCACGCTGCTTGTCACCTCCTGCATCACGCTGGCGTTCTTCGTGAAAACCTACGCGCCCCTGCTGCTGCATCGCTAATGAGTGAGGACACCATGCTCTGCGCCTTGTTGGAAACGGTGGGAACACTGGCCATCCTGGCCAGTCTCGCGGCACAGTTCCGCAGGCCTCGGCAGTAACGCCCTGGGTATCGATTCGCCGCGGCTTTTCGAGAGCCTCCATCAAATGATGGAGGTCAAAACGATCACTCGCGCATACGATCGGAATAGACGACAACGATAACGCTTTAGCGCTGCAAAGACTGGCAAGGGGTCGAACCAGGGTTCGGATGAGCGGGCCGTTTGCAGCACGAGTCAGCCGGTGTCACTAACCCGGAGGCGGGCCATTATGAAGACGCTAGTCCACACAGTTTGCGCGGTCGCCGTCATGGCTGTGCCAGTTGCATCGCTGGCGCAGTCGGATGCGGGGCTGACGCGCGCGCAAGTGCAGGGCGAGATCGCCCAGCTTCAGCAAGCCGGCTTCAATCCGGCCAATGCGAATACCGTCGACTTTCCCTCCGGCATGCCGGCCGCCGACGCTAGCGCCGCCGGCCAGGGTAGCGGCTACGGCCCTGCAATGAACGGCTCGTCGCAGACGGGCCATCCGGCCAGCCCGACTGGGATGAAGCCGGTGTTCTTTGGCGGGTCGTAAGCCCTTTTCGTCTGACCAGGTTGGGCGATTGGGGAGCATGCCGTCTCTCCCCGGGACGGCGTGGAGCGTCGTGCCATGCGCTTCGCGCCGTTCAGGAGCCCGAAAGGACGCGGCCGACGCCTGCTCCTGGTCCGTTATGTGTGCTCATGGCTTGACAGCGAGCACGCAAAAAGCCTTCTCTGTTTCGATCAGCTTCGCTTCGACGAAGCCAGCGGCGGTTAGTCGTTCGATCAATCCGCCCGGCTGTTGGCCCGAATAAGTGGTGAAACCGAGCGCGACGGCACCCCCGGCTTTCATGGCGCGCCGTATCGCGGCCAGGCCGGTTTCGGCGTCCGGCCAGACCTGCATGGAGTTGATGGCCAGCACCTTGTCGAAGGTGCTGTCTTCGAATGGCAACCGCTCCACTGAGCCGATTCGCAGACCGACCCGGCCGCGGGCGATTGCAACGGCATTCCGGGCTGTGGCTTGCGCCAGCATTTCCTGTGATGGATCGATGCCGTCAACTTGCCCCGAGGGTGCCGCTGCAGCGAGAAGCTGAATACCCGCGCCAGGCCCAAAGCCGATTTCAAGCACGCGGTCGTGTTGCCGAATCTCGAGAAGGCCAATCACCCAGGCCGCGCACGGCTGGTTCAGCCTTGCCATGACTGTGCCGCCGAGCCGGCCGAGGATGCCTTCGGGTCGACCGAATGCTCGCATCAAAACACGCTCGAACGCACCCACGATCGCTTCTCCCGTGTCGCATGTGAGAAGTCTATCAGCGCCTCCTGGGCCAGCTTCGCAGCCACTCTCCCGGTGCGGTCTCGATCAGCGCGCGGGAAGCCCCGGAAGCGGTTCGACCGGCTGAGGCTGCGCATCGGGATCGACCACCGCACTCACGCGTGCACGCAACCCGGTTAAGCGGCCATCAACGGCAATAGGGCGCGCGCTTGCGATCATCGACGAGCCGGACTGATCGACGAATACCGGGTCTTCGCTCTGCGTGGTCCGCTGGATCGCGTGGCTGCGATACGGATCGAGTTGCATCAGCGTCACCATCAACGATTCCGGCAAGAAGACCTGGCCGACGTGCGAAACGTGCGTGCGCTGCGGTTGCGACGCGCTTGCCGTGCGGACCTTGAAATGGATGTGGTTGGTGCGCCCGGGATAGATGCCCGGCACGATGGTCTCGAACGTGACGATGCCCGCGCGATCGGTGTGCTGAATGCCGCGCAGGAAGGTCTGGTGATCGGTGGGCCGCAGCGTGGGCGGCGTCATGGGCGGCGGACCAGGGGGCAGCCCTGCCGACGGGCGGCCGGGCGCCTTCGGATCGAAATCGGGCGGGGGCGGCAGTTCCATCTTCGTGTAGCCCGAATAGACGCCCATCGCATCGCATTGCCATATGTCGACCGCGGCGCCAACGAGCGGCGCACACGTTCTCGCATCGGTGAGCGCGATATCGAGCGTCAACGGCAAGCCCGCCCTGCCCTCCCGGATGTCGCGACGCACGAGGTCTCCGTCGATCCAGTAAGGGCCGACTTCCTGCTCGGGCGTGAGCCGGCAAGGCGCGGCGCTCGCGAAGGCCGCAGGGCTCGTATCGATGGACGCGACGGTCGTGCCGACCGCGATCGTCAGTTTGATGAATTCTCGTCGTGACAGGCGTGATGTCATTGTTGTGCTGCATTGCGCGTGATGGCGGGACTTTACCGGAGCCGGCGCGCATGTCGATTACATTTCTATTACGCCTTATTTCGCGCCGGCAGGGCGTACTTGCCCTGATTGCCCCGATTCGGCTGGCTATGCAGAAATGCGCATGGAAGCCGTCGTGAACGGTCAAGACGAAGCGATATTGGCTTCCTATAGTCGCTCTCAGCGTCTCGCCCCGGCGTCTTGCGTGCGGGGCGGTTCGATCGATTCCACGCCCATTCTGGAGGAGCCCAACCCGCAGTCGACGCGAACAAGAGAGTCGTGAACCGGCCGCCGACCGCGCGAAGCAGACAACGCGGGCGCGCCCGGCCGGTATGCACGCCACAGCAGTGAACCCATGCTTGCCGACAAAGGAAACAACATGCGTTTTGCGAAGACTCTTACCCCTATCGCAGTTGCCGTTGGAGCACTTCTCGCTGTTGCACCGCTCGCCTCGCGCGCGGATACCGTCGTTAAAATCGGTTTTGCCGCGCCGCTCACCGGACCGAACGCCAGTTACGGCAAGGACCTGGAAAACGGCGTCAAGATGGCCCTCGACGACGCCAAGGCGCAAGGCGTCAAAATCAACGGTCAGCCCGTCTCGTTCGAACTCGTCGCCGAAGACGATCAGGCCGACCCGCGCGTGGGCGTGCAGGTCGCGCAGAAGCTCGTGGACGAAGGCGTTTCGGTCGTCGTCGGCCACTTCAACTCGGGCACGACCATTCCCGCTTCCGAGCTGTACGAAAAGGCGGGCCTGCCCGACATCGATCCGGCCGCCACGAACCCTGTCATCAGCGGCCGCGGCTTCAAGAACATCTTCATGGTGATCTCGAGCGACGCGCAAAACGCAGGCACCGCGGGCGCCTACGCGGTCACGACGACGAAGGCCAAACGCATCGCCGTCATCGACGACCGCACGGCGTTCGGCCAAGGCGAAGCCGACGAGTTCGTGAAGGCCGTCAAGGCGCACGGCGGCGAGATCGTCGACCGCGAGTACACGACGAACCAGGCGACGGACTTCAAGACGCAGCTCACGAACATCAAGAGCAAGAACCCCGATCTGATTTTCGTGGGCGCCCTCAACCCGCAGGCGGCCGGCATCATGAAACAGATGGCCCAGCTCGGCATCAAGGCGCAGTACGTGGGCGGCGGCGGCGTGAAGGATGTGGACTTCGTCAAACTCGCGGGCGACGTGTCCGAAGGCGCCATGGCGTGGGAGTACGGCCGGCCGCTCGACAGCACGCCGGTCGGCGCGAAGTTCGCCGATCGCTTCAAGCAGAAGTACGGCGTGGACGTGCTTTCGTACGCACCGTTCGGCTACGACGCGGCGTGGGCCGCCATCAAGGCGATGCAGGCCGCCAATTCGACCAAGCCCGACGACTATCGCACGAAGATGCAAAGCATCGCCTTCGACGGCATTACCGGCCATATCGAGTACAACGCGAATGGCTCGCTCAAGAACGGTTCGTCCACGGTCTATCAGGTGAAGAACGGCCAGTGGGTGACGGTCAAGACGGTAAGCGGTCTCTGATCGCCCACGCGGACCTCGCCTCGTTCAGATGAGGTCCGCGTACAAAGTGCGGGATGGCACCGCCACCGGTCGCCGCATTCCTAGAAGCTGTGCCGGATCCCCGCCATGATCCCCAGTTGCCCCGCCCCCGCTGCGGGCGTCGTGCCGCCGCCGCCCTGGCTCACTGTATAGGCCGCCTTCGCGCTGTTCCACAAATACGCGCCCTGCAGATAAACGGCTGATCGCTTGGAAAGCTGATACGTGCTGCGCAGCGCCGCAATCGTGCCGCGCGTGTCGTGGTCGCTGTTGACGATGCGGTACACGCCGCCATCGACGATAAAGGCCGCCGTCACCGGATACTGTGCCGTGAGATAGAACTGGTCCGAACGCACGTTGGGCGTTTCAGCCGAAACCGTGTCGACGCGCCTGCCCAGCCAGCCGCCGCCGATGCGCAGCGCGCCGATATGGCCGTAGCCGTTGAGCTGGATGCGCACGTCGGTGTCGCCCGGATTCGTCAGCGCGAAGGTCGGCGTGCCGTCGTAGAGGTTTGCCGCCGCGCCAGGGCCGCCGCGTTGTTCGTCATAGGCCGCGGCGACGCCGTAGCCATTGCGGTCGTAGCGCAGCATCGCCGACCATTCGCGGCAAGACTGCGAACTGCCCGGCACTGGCCCCACGCAGGTGCCCTGGCCCGGCGAATTGCCGGTGCCGGCCGAATCGCGTCCGAACGACCACGTCGCGCCGAGTGTGAAGCCGCCGTAGCTGCCCTTGTAGACGATCGTGTTGTCGCTGCGCGAGCTCGGCAAGTACTGGTCGAACGAAGCCGTGCCGCCGTAGATGTCCGGTCCGAGCAGATCGGCGTCGGCGATCGCCCAGAACGTCATGGTGTACTGACGCCCGATCGTCAGGCTGCCGTAGGGACTGCTCATGCCCACCCACGCCTGGCGCCCGAACAGCCGGCCGCCCTGGTTCAAGGTGCCGCCGCGCATGTTGAAGCCGCTCTCCAGCGCGAATATCGTGGACCACCCGCCGCCCAGCCCTTCGCTGCCGCGCACGCCCCAACGCGAGGGCATCTCGCCGGTAATGCCGGGCATGCGCACCACGCTGTCACCCGCCGCGTTCGCGTGCGAAACGTACTCGATGCCGGTATCGACGATGCCGTAAAGCGTGACGCTGCCCTGCGCGAACGCCGACACGCTGAGGCCCGCGCAGGCCAGCCCTGCTGCGATCCGAAGTTTCATGATCTCCGTGTTCTCCTGGTGTTCCGGTCTCGCGGATTCGCCGCCAGCCGGACGTTGTTTTCGATTCGACGCGTGAAAAGGCGACACGCAGCCTTGTTACGTGTCGTTTTTTTAGGACTCTTGATTGAAAGAACTGGCCGACCGAACGCGATGGCGCGGGTCCGCGCCATCGTCCGGTCTCAGGAATGGGTCAAATCCGCTGCTGTCCCGCGCGCTTCGGGATATGACGGCCCACCACGGCCAGCGCGATCAGCACCAGCGCCATGGCTGCGCCGAGCATCGTCAGATAGCCCGCCGCGCCGCCTGCGGTAATCACCACCGCGCCGGCAAACGCGCTCAGGATCGCGCCCACGCGGCCGAACGCCAGCGCCGAAGCCGTGCCCGTCGCACGTACGCCCGTTGGGTAGACATAGGCACACAGCGCGTACATGGTCGATTGCACCGCATTGACGAACAGCCCGTGCAGGCCGAGACCCGCGATGAGCAAGCCCGTGTGCTGGGTCGCGCCCACGCCGAGCATCACCCAGGCGCTCGCCGCGCCGCCCGCGCAGCACAGCAGGAGCGGCCCGCGCGAGCCGAAGCGCGCAATGGCGAGCGCGCACAGCAACGCGCCGATCACGCCGCCCAGGTTGTACGCGCTCAGCCCGTAGCTGGCGAGCGAGACGCTCAGACCTTCGCTCGTCAGCATGGCGGGCAGCCAGCTGAATGCGCTGTACACGGCGAGCAGGCACATGAAGAACGCCCACCAGATCGCCACGGTGTCGCGTGCGCGGCCGTCGCGAAAGAGCGCCGTGAAGCCCACGTGCTTTTCGGCGCTTTGTTCGCGCACGTCGGTGAACACCGCGTCCGGCGCAACCTCGCGCGCCATGCGGCCGAGCAGGCGCACGAGTTCGGGCCAGCGTTTCGGGCGGCGTGCGAGAAAGCGCGGCGACTCGGGCAACGCCACGAGCAGCACGAGCGCGAGCACGAGGGGCAGCACGCCGCCCGCGAAAAAGAGCCCGCGCCAGCCGTACACCGGCAGCACTTGCGCCGCGAAAATGCCCGCCAGCATGCCGCCGAGCGGTACGCACACGATGGTTGCCGTCACGGCGAAGGTGCGAAAGCGCGCGGGCGTGAATTCGGCCGTCATCGTCGTCGAACTCGGCAGCGCGCCGCCAATGCCGAAGCCGGCAATGAAGCGCAGCGCGGCGATGGCCGCCACGTTCGGCGCGAGGCCGATTGCGCAGGTCGCCGTGCCGAACACGAGCACGCTGCCTACCACGGCCCAGCGGCGTCCGAAGCGATCCGCGAACAGGCCGGCGAATGCGCTGCCGAAGCCCATGCCGATCAGCCCCGCCGCCACGACGGGCGCGAACGCATTGCGCGTAATGCCCCACTCCTTGATCAGCACCGGGATCGCGAAGCCGATCAACTGGCTGTCGAAGCCATCGACGACGATCGACAAGGCCGCCAGCACCACGGCGAACTTCTGCAGCGTGGAATACGCGCCTTCGTCGAGCGTGCGGCCGATATCGACCGTCCCGCCGGCGATGGCGTCGCTCTCGCGCGGCGTCGCTCCCGAAGCGGGGGCGGGCGTGGCATAAGTCATGAATTGTCTCCTTTGCTGCGCTGTGAGCGCGCAGTCATTCGTTAGTCATGGTGGTGCGACGTTGACTGCCTATTTCATACGGAATCCTTTGCATCGACGAGACGAACGAGATGCAGCAGCGCTGCCGTATTCGGCACGGCGATCGCACGCATGCGCGCGGCCTCGACGACCGCGCCGTTGATGGCCTCGATCTCGGTCTTGCGTCCCGCGAGCACGTCCTGAAGCATCGAAGGCCGATGCGCGCGGTGATGCGCGAGCGCGTGCCGCACGTTGTCGGCCACATGCGCTTCGTTCACGGCCACGCCGTGCGCGTGCGCCACCGCCGCGACTTCCGCGACGATCTTGAGCGCGAGCGCCTCGCCGTCCGGCACGCTCGTGAGTTCGCCGACGGTGCAGCCGGTCACCGCGCACAGGCTGTTGAGCGCCGCGTTGAACGCGACCTTCTCCCAGATCGCGCCCCAGACATCGGCGTCCACGGTGCAGGCGAGGCCGGCGTCGTTGAGCGCCTGGACCGTGCGGGAAAGCATCGGCGAATGCGCGCCGTCGGCGCTCATCAGGCGGATCACGCCCGCGCCGTGCGAACTCACACGGCCAGGGCCGTTCCTGTCGGCGGGCCAGGTCGTCACGCCGATCATCACGCGCGCCGGGTCCGCGAACTGCGCGAGACGCTCGGCGTTGCCGAGACCATTCTGCAGCGAGAGCAATGCGGTTTGCGGCCCGAGCACGGCGTGCGCCGCGCCGAGCGCCGCCTGCGTGCAGCGTCTTGGTGAAGACGATCAGCAGATCGGCCGGCGTGGTCGCCGCCTCCGGCCGCAGCGCTTCGAGATTCGTGACGACGCGCTCGCCCGCATCGGTCGTGAGCCGCAGACCGGTTTCTTTGATCGCTTTCAGGTGCGCTTCATCGACGTCGAGCAGCGTGACGCGATGGCCCGCAACGGCGAGCAGGCCGCCGAACAGCGAGCCCATCGCGCCCGCGCCGAGGATGGCGATATGCATGGCGCGCTCTTAGAACGGATAGTGGCGCGGCGCCGTCTGCAGCGTGATCCAGCGCAGTTCGGTGAATTCGGCAATCCCTGCCTTGCCGCCGAAGCGCCCGAAGCCGCTCTCCTTCACGCCGCCGAACGGCATCTGCGCTTCGTCGTGCACGGTCGGCCCGTTGATGTGGCAGATGCCCGACTCGATGCGCTGCGCGACGCGCCATGCGCGCGCCGTATCGCGGCTGAACACCGCCGACGAAAGCCCGTACGCGTTGTCGTTCGCGCAGACAATCGCAGCGTCCTCGCCGCGCACGCGCACGATGCCCTTCACGGGGCCGAACGATTCGTCGTGATAGAGGCGCATCTCGGGCGTGACGTGGTCGAGCAGCGTGGCGGGCATCAGCGTGCTGTCGGCCTTGCCGCCGCAGACGAGGGTCGCGCCTTTGGCGAGCGCGTCGTCGATCAGCGCGTTGCAGCGCTCGACGGTGCTCATGTCCACCACCGAGCCGAGCACGACCGGGCCCTTGCGCGGGTCGCCGAGCGGCAGCGCGCGGGCGCGCTCGCCCAGACGCGCGACGAAGGCGTCGGCAATGCTGTCATCGACGATGATGCGCTCCGTCGACATGCAGATCTGCCCGGAGTTGGCGAACGCGCCGAACGCGGCCGCGTGCGCCGCCGCTTCGATATCGGCATCGTCGAGCACGACGAGCGGGGCCTTGCCGCCCAGTTCGAGCACCGAAGGCTTCAGATAGCGCGCACAGGTTTCGGCGATGATGCGGCCCACGCGCGTGGAGCCCGTGAAGTTCACACGGCGCACCTTCGGGTGCGCGATCATGGCTTCGACCACGCGCGCCGCGTCGGCGGGCGCATTCGTCACGAAGTTGACGGTGCCGCGCGGCAGGCCCGCCTCCTGCATCGCCGCGATGATGAGACCGTGCGTGGCCGGACAGATCTCCGAGCCCTTAAGCACGACGGTATTGCCGCACGCGAGCGGCAACGCGATAGCGCGCACCGCGAGGATCACCGGCGCATTCCACGGCGCGAGGCCGAGCACGACGCCCGCCGGCTGGCGCACGCCCATGGCGACGCTGCCGGGCACGTCGGAGGGAATCAGCTCGCCGCCGATCTGCGTGGTGAGCGCGGCGGCCTCGATCAGGCCCGCCGCCGCGAGATGCACGTTGAAGCCCGCCCAGATGCCCGACGCGCCGGTTTCCGCGGCCATCGCGGCGGCGAACGCTTCGGCTTTGGCTTCGAGCGCGTGCGCGGCCTTCGTGAGCAACGCACGCCGTTCGCTCGGGCCCATGGCCGACCACACCGGAAAGGCGGCGGCGGCGGCATCGACGGCGGCCACGGCATCTTCCACTGTGCCTGCGGGCGCGCGGCTCGCCACCGTGCCGTCGAGCGGATTGCGGCGCTCGAACGTCGCCCCGTTGCGTGCCTGCACCGCTTCGCCGTCGATCAGCATCGTTACGGTTTGCATGTCCTTTTTCCTCGCTTTACGTGAATTCGATGGGTTGCGCGCGCACCGTTCAGGCGACGAGCAGCTCGACCAGCTTCGGGCCCTGCCCGGCCAGCGCGCGGCCAAGCGTATCGCGTAACGGCCCGGCCTCGCTCACGCGCACGCCGGGGCAGCCCATGCCCGCGGCCAGTGTGACGAAATCGAGCCCCGGCAGGTCGGTGCCCTGCACCGGGTCGGTCGGCGCGAAACCGAACACCGGCGCGAAGTCCTGTAGCGCGGCGTAGCGCGTGTTGTTCAGGATGACGAAAGTAATCGGGAGTTCAAGCTGCACCGCGCTCCAGATCGCCTGGATCGAGTACATGCTGGAGCCGTCGCCGATCAGCGCGATCACGCGCTCGCCAGGCCTTGCGAGCGCCACGCCCACGGCGGCGGGCATGCCGTAGCCCAGGCCGCCGCTGTCCATCGTGAGGAACGTGCCGGGGCGCTCGTAGGGCAGATACGTCTGCATCACCGGGCGCGAGCTGGGCGCTTCCTCGACGACGGTCGTGCCCGCGTCGCGCACTTCGGCGAGCGTTTGCAGCGCATAGGCAACCGACATGCGCTCGCCCGGCTCAGCCGGCGGCACGGCGCGGGGCGGTACGGCGCGCGCCGTGGGCATCGCACGTTCGACGGCCGGCGCGGGCCGCTCCAGCAGATCCAGCACGCCCAGCCTCACATTGCCCACTGCGGCCATGCCCTCGGGCGTCCACGCGGCGGTGTTCGGATCGTCGATCAACTGGCACAGCGCGGCGCCCGGCGGCACGTGCGGCCCGTGGCCCTCCACGTGATAGGTGAAAGCCGGCGCGCCGATCGCGAACACGAGATCGTGCCCGCCGAGCAGCTCGACGATGCGCTCGCGCATGGCCGGCAGAAAGCCCGCGAACAGCGGATGCTTTTCCGGAAAGCTGCAACGGCCCGTCATGGGGGCGACGAACACGCGCGCACGATGGCGCTCCGCGAGCCGCACCACCTCGTCGGCCGCGCCCGCGCGATCCACCGCGCCGCCCACCACGAAGACGGGGCGCGCGCACGCGTCGAGCGCTGCGCCGATGGTCGCCAGCATCGCGGGCTCGGGGCGCGTGGTGTGCGCGAGCGCGCGCTCGGGCACGCGTTCGGCCGGCTGGTCCCAGTCGTCCACGGGAATCGACACGAACACCGGGCCGCGCGGCTCCTGCATGGCGATCGCATAGGCACGCGCAATGGCGAGCGGCACGTCCTGCGCGCGCGCCGGCTCGATGCTCCATTTCACATAGGGCTTCGGCAGCTCGGTGGCCTGGGTGGCCGCGAGAAACGGGTCGAACGGCAGGATCGGGCGCGCCTGCTGGCCCGCCGTGACGACGAGCGGCGTGCGGTTGCGAAACGCCGTGAAAATGTTGCCCATGGCGTTGCCCACGCCCGCCGCCGAGTGCAGGTTCACGAGCGCCGCGTTGCCGGTGGCCTGCGCGTAGCCGTCGGCCATGCCGACCACGACCGCTTCCTGGAGGCCGAGCACATAGCGGAAGTCGGCGGGAAAGTCGCGGAACATGGGCAGCTCGGTCGAGCCGGGGTTGGCGAAGACCGAGGTCATGCCCACGCGGCGCGCGAAGTCGATGACCGCGTCACGCACGGTAAAGGCGCCGCCGGGCGCCGTGGTGTCCTGCTTCTGTTGGTTCCGCTGGTTCTGCTGAGGCGCGCTGCCAGTCATCCAAGGCCTCCTGTCGAAAAAAGCGCGTCGTTCAATGGAGGATCATTATCGCGACGCTGCGGGTAACCGAAAATTGCGGATTTCGCCAAAAGCCATTACCTTTGGGCATGACTTACAACCTCCAGCAACTCCAGGCGTTCGCGACCATCGTGTCCGCGGGCAGTCTCGGGCGCGCGGCGGAAACGCTGCACGTGACCCAGCCAGCGCTCTCGCGCGCGATCCGCCGCCTCGAAGAGCAAGTGGGCGCGCCGCTGTTCGAGCGGCATTCGCGCGGCATGCACCTCACCGCCGTGGGCGAGGCGCTCCTGCCGCACGCCATCCTGCTGCAGCGCGAAGCCGAGCAGGCGCGCGAGGAGATCGACGCCATGCGCGGCCTCGCGCGCGGCACGATCCGCGTGGGCGCGGTGGGCAGCATTGCGAGCCTCGTGCTGCCGCTCGCCGTGAGCGGCGTGCTGCGGCGCTGGCCGGGGCTGCGCGTCGAGATTCTCGAAGGCGTGTGGGACCGGCTCGCGGATGCGCTCGTCAAACGCGAGATCGATCTCGCGCTCAGCATGGCCGTGCCCGATACCGACGAAATCGCAGCGATCGGCGATTGCCGCTGGGAGGATTCCAGCTACGTGGTGGCGGCGCACGATCATCCGTTGCGCGCGAAACCTGACCTCACGCTCGCAGACACGCTGAACGAGCAATGGGCGATTCCGCCGCGCGGCACGGCGCCGTTCGAGCACATGGAGCAGGTCTTCGCGGCGCAAGGGCTGGGCCTGCCGAACGTGGTGGTGCAAACGCGCTCGATCACGGCACTCAAGAGCCTCGTGGCGCGCTCCGGGTTCCTGAGCTGGATGGCATCGACGATGTACCTCACGGAAAGCAAGGCGGGTGTGTTCGATACGCTGGACATGCCGGGAGTCGAGGGCCGGCGTACGCTCACCGCGTTTCGCCGGCGCCACGGCATTCTGCCGAGCCCGGCGGTGAAGCTGCTGGAGCAGTTGCGCACCTTGACGGCGGTGCCGCACTAACCGCGTTCGTCATTCCTCGCGCAGGAGACGCCCCGCATTCGCGATCACCACGAACGTGCCGACGTTGTGCAGCACCGCGCTCGCCACGGCGCTCAGCACGCCTAGTGCCGCCAGCGTGATGACGGCCACCGTCCACGCGAGCCCGATCGCCGCATTCGCCGTCGCGATGCGCCGGCAGCGCCGCCCGAGGCGCACGCTGTCCGGCACGCGGCGCAGGTCGTCGGCGAGCAGCACGATATCGGCGGCGGCCACGGCGATATCGATGCCGCGTTCGCCCATCGCCACGCTGGTCGCACCGGCCTTGATCGCGAGCACGTCGTTCAGACCGTCGCCGACCACCATCGGGCGATGCCCCGCGCCGATCTCGCCCAGCACATAGTCGAGTTTGTCGTGCGGCAGCGCGTGCGCCACCACGGTGTCGATGCCCACTTCGGCGGCCACGCGGCGCGCCACGCGCTCGCGGTCGCCCGTGAGCAGCGTCGCACGCTCGATGCCGAGCGCACGCATCCCGTCCAGCGCTTCGCGGGCTTCCGGTCGCACCGTGTCGGCGAAACCGAACCATGCGAGCAGGCGGCCGTTGAGTGCGATGCCTGCGCATGGGCCGTCCAGCTGCGCGGGCGTGGGCGGCAGCGCGCTCACGTATTGTTCGAGCAGGTCATGGCGGCCCAGTACGGCCTCGCCTTCCGGCATCGTCGCGAGCACGCCGAGGCCGCGCAGTTCGCGCGCGTGCGGGGGTGGCTCGGTTTGCGGCTCTCCCGGCGCGCCGTAACGCAGCAGCGCGCGACACACGGGATGCGCGCTGACCTGGGCGAGCTGCGCGGCCAGCGCCAGTGTGGTGGCTTCGTCCGCGCCAGGCTGCAGCATCACCGTCGTCACGCGCAATTCGCCGTGCGTGAGCGTGCCCGTCTTGTCGATGACGAGCGTATCGATCTCGGCCAGCGCGTCGATAAAGGCCGCATTCCTGAACAGGATCCCGCGCCGCGCACCCGCCGCAATGCCGGCGATCGCGGTGGAAGGCGCCGCCAGCACGAGCGCGCACGGACACGAGGCGACGATCACCGCGAGCATGGCCGAAGCGTTCGCGCTCACGAACCACACGATCGCCGCGATCAGCAGTACGAGCGCGAGGTAGGCGTCCATATAGCGTTCGAGCGCCTGCGTGATGGGCGGCTTCGCGGCTTCGGCGCGCTGCATCAACTCGACGACCTTGCCCAGCGTCGAGGCCTTGCCGACGTGCGTGATCTCCACGCGCAGCGGGCCGTCCAGATTCATCGCGCCGCCAAAGACGCGTGCGCCCTCGCCCGCGTCCTGAGGCAACGATTCGCCCGTGATCGGCCCGTTGTCGATAGCCGAGCGGCCGTGCCGCACGATGCCGTCCGCGGGCACGCGCGAGCCGGGCAGTACATCGACGACGTCACCGGGGCGCAGCGCGTCGTAGGGCACGGTCTCGATCGCGCCCGCGGCGCTCACGCGCCGCACGTCGCCGGCCGTGAGGCGGCCCAGCGCACGGATCGCTTCCTGCGAGCCGAGCACGCTGCGCTCTTCGAGCGCGTGGCCGAAGGTCATCACGATGGGCAGGAGCGCGGCCGTCGTCATGTCGCCTACGGCCCAGGCACCCAGCATGGCGAGCGCGATGAGGCGGTCGGTCACGCCGTGCAGACTCGGCGTCCGGAGGCTGCGCCACGCGCCCGCGAACACGGGCGGCGCGACCACGAGCGAGGCCGCCGCCGCCAGCATCTGCGCAAGCGTGGCGCTGCCGCGCGCCAGATGCGGCCACGCGAGCGAGAGCAGCAGCAACGCGCCCGCGAACAGCGCGAGCAACGTGTGGCGCGTGATGGCGCGGCGCTCGGCGTCCGACATGACGAGCGTGGCGACGGATGGCCCTCCATGGCCTTCGTGACCTTCGCGCGCGTGGCCGTGTGCGTGCGCGGATTTGGCCTCGTGCGCGGCGCCTGGCGGGCGATGACTCGTCGGCGTTTCGTATGGCGTGGTCATGGCGCGCGCCCCGGCAGCACGAGGCTCGATGCGTCGTTGGGGTCGAGCGTCGTCACGCGCGCGGCGCGCGCGAGCACCGCCTGCACGCGGTCGCGATACGCGCGCGCAAGCAGCCCCGGATCGTGGTTCGCGCCGAGTGCCGCTTCGAGCTGCGCGATCGTCGAGGTTTCCGACTGCGCCGTCGCCACGCGTTCCGCCGCGCTCGCTTGCGCGTCCTGCACGATGCGGTCGGCGCTTTGCTGCGCGTGCTGCCGCGTCTTTTCGGCGAGCGTGCGCGCCTGCGCGACATCGCGCTCGGCGTTCTGCAGCGAAGTCAGCACGGCATTGAACGCATCGACAGCCGAAGCCGGAAACGACGCTTGCAGATCCATGCGCGAGACCTCGATGCCGAGCCCCGCATGGGCGGCAGTCAGCGCGTCGAGCTGACGCTGGACCGCGCGCGCGAGATCGCCGCGCAATTGCTCGCGGCGCGCGGCCATCTGCTGATCGGCGGCCACCATCTCCGGACGCGCCACGAGGATCGAATCGAGGTCGCGTTGCGCGGCGGTTTGGGCCACCGCGGCCGAGACGATGCGCTCGAGCGCGGCGTCGAGATGCTCGAGCTGCAACGCATACGCGTAAGGGTCGCTCACGCGGTAGAACAGCGTCGCGCTCACCTGCACGACGCCGTTGTCGCCCGTGAGCACGTAGCCGGAACCCGCGAGCGCGTCGCTGGCATCGCTCAGTTGCGCGGGCGCACCCGGATCGCGCGCGAGCGAGACGATGCGCCGCTCGAGCACACGCTCGCTGCCCGGCACGAGCAGCACCGTTTCGAACGGCCGCGGCAACGCGACGAGCAGTCCCGCGCCCTGGCTGCGCACGTAGGCGCCAAACCGCATCACGACGGCGCTGCTGTCGGCGGGAATGCGGCGCACGTTCGACGTGGCCCACGCGAGCGCCGCGAGCACGGCCAGCGCCGCCACGAACCAGAACGACAGACGCACCGCCTGCGCGCCGGGCCCGAGCGCCGGGACGTTGTCGCTCGTGCTCATGGCGTGTGTCCGCGAGCGTGCGCAGTCGTTGCGGGCGCAACGACCGCGCCCGACGGCGCCGTGGCCGCACCGAGCCCGGGCGGCCCCTGCACCAGTGCGCGGAACGGCGCGGCGTCGGTGCGCAGGATCAGGTTCGTGTTGCTATTGACGACCGTGCCGAGCGTGTCGAGCGAGCGCAGCATCGTATAGAGCTGCGGATCGGCGGCATAGCTCTTGCCGTAGATCGCCGCGGCATCCTTGCGCGATTGCGCCTCGATATCGGCGGCTTTCACGTTGGCGTCGGCGATCAGCACGCGCGCGTCGCGATCGGCGTCCGAGCGGATCTGCGCCGCTTCGCGCAGGCCTTCGGCCGTGCGCTGCGCGGCCACGGTCTCGCGCTCGGCGCGCATGCGATCGACGGTCGCGGCCAGCGTCACGGCGGGCAGCGTGAGACGCTCGAGGCCCACCTGCACGACGTGCACGCCATAGGCCGCATAGACCTGCGCATCGACCTGGCGGCGCAGCGCCTCTTCAAATGCGCCGATGCGGACCTGCGACGGATCGGTATTTACGAGCGAGGCGAGATCGAAGCCGGCCGACGTGGTCTGCAAGGCCGAACCGACCAGCGAGCGAATCTGGCGCGCGGCTTCGTCGGGTTCGTTGCGCACCGCGCGCACGAAGCGGCCAATGTCGTTCGCGTTGGCGGGCACGCGCCAGGCCACATAGGCCTGCACGATGATCCGCAAACCATCGCGCGTGCCGACGTCCTGCAGGCCGCTCGAAGTCGTGTGCAGGCGCAGGTCCACCGGCACCGCGGCCTCGATGGGCGCGGGCAGGCGCCACGCGAGACCGGGCCGCAGCAGCACGCGCACGGGGTCGCCAAAGCGCGTGACGACAGTGGCCTCGCCCTCGCGCACCTGCACGACGCTCGCCACGATGAGCGCGACGATCACGCAGAACAGCGCGAACGCCACGCGCAACGCAAAACGCCGCGGATTCACGGGCGCCGATCCGACTGAACCACCGGAGCCGCGTGCGCCGTGGTCAGGATGATGATGGGAATGCGCATCGCCGTGCGTATGCAAAAGACTCACGTTCGAATCACCTTGCTCTGTCTATGGGGTAACGGGTCACCACGCCTTCTTCATGCCTGCCGCCGTGGCCGGGCTCAACGTGCGCAGGTCGATCGTCGCGCGGGTGCCACTCGCGAGCCGATCGTCGATCACGGTCACGCTCGCGTTTTTTAGCCCTTTTTGCAGGCTGTGCAGGTAATACTCGAAGCCGAATGCCGGGCCGCCGAGTTGCTGCGCGATCACATCGGCGTCGAAGCCGATCTGCTGGGCGCGCGCGGCGGCAAGCGAGTCGGCCGCGTTCGCGCTGCCCAGCGCGACGGTCTCGATCGCCTGCTGCTGCGCTTGCCCGAGCGCCGTCGCCGCAAAGCCATGCGCCTGCACCACACTGGCCTGCGCGCGAATCTGCGCAGCCTGCACGCCGTGATACGCGGCGGCCGCGCCCGCGGGCGGGTGCACGCTCTCGATCACCACGGCCACGACCTCGATGCCGCTCGCGAGCCGGTCCAGCTCGTGCTGCACGGCGCCGCGCAACGCGCCGGCCATGGCCGTTTGCGGCGTGTCGAGCAGCGACGGCAGCGTGCGCGACGCGAGGTAACGCACGACCTCGCGGTTCGCGATCGAGCGCACCGTGTCGTCCATGTCGACCGCGCGATAGAGCGACGCGCGCGCTGCGGCGTCCGTGAGACCGACGCGATAGTCGAGCCGCACGTCCGCGCTCACGATCTGGAACGCCTGCTGCGCGCCGCTCGTGCCGGCGATCACCTGAGTCGTCTCCCAGGGATGCGCCACGTCCCACAGGCGATTCAATTGCGCGGGTGTGTCGCCATCGGCGGAAACGGCAGGTGCGGCGCGGCTGCTGTCGTTCGCGCTGCCCGAGACGATCAGTTGATGGACCGCGCCGTTGTCGATCACGCGCGCGCGGCCGAAGGGCCGGGGCAGGCCCGCATGCAGGCCCGGCTGCCACACGGCGACGGGTGCGCCGAAGCGCTCGTACACAGCGCGCTGATCGGGGCCGAGGATCGTCACGCCGCCGAGTAGCCAGCCCACCACCACCATGGCCACCAGCGCGCCGGGCAGGAGGCGAACGAAGCTCTGGAGCGCCCAGTTCTGCCGCAGGTCGATGCCATAGCGCATACGCAATTGGGCGTTGAGTGCGGCGACCGGACGTGCCTGCACGCTCAGCACGCCCGCGAGGCTGCTATGCAGGAGGCGGTCCTCGTCGGGCTTGGCCAACGCTGCGAGCAGCGCACGCAGGCCGAGTTCGACGGCAATCACGCCGGAAAGCAGGGCGACGATACGCACGAGCCACGTAAGCGGCTCGCCCGCATAAGCCAGCGCCGCGACCGATGCCGTCATACTCAACGCCGCGACGAGCACCACGCGCAACAACCCTGCGAGCGCGGCGGATTCGCGTGACTGCGCTGCGCGCTGCGCATGAAAGCGCTCGGCCACGAGCGCCGCAAAAGCGATGACGAGCGCAGCGGCTCCCGCGACGAGAAAAGGCGCGGATTCACGTTGCGAAACCGTTGGTGCATAGGCGGGGGACGTCCACGCAGAGATCGCGAACGCAAGCGAAACGAGTGCGGCGAGCGGCGCGATCCACCCTTGCCACGGAAGCGACCGCAGCAGGCCGCGCATGTCGGCGGCCTCCGAATTGCGCTGGAACGCGAGGCGCACGAGGTGCAGCGCAGTCTTCGCGACCGGTTCGCCGGCTGGCGCGCGCGCCGCCAACAGCCGCGTGCCGAAGACGACGATGAAGAGATTGAGGCACGCGCTCGACATCACGGCGCATAGGCGCGCATCGAACGGCACAGTGGAAACGAAAGCCAGCGCGCCGAACACGCAAGCCAACCCCAACGCGGACCAGCCGAGCCTCGTCTGGCCCGCACGACCGCCGAGCCAGCCATAGCCTTCGCGGTGGTCGCGCGATACGCGATGCATCATCAGCAATCCTTACATGCAAATTACATGAAACCGGCCCGCGCGTGGCGACCACCGATCGCGCGACGCTGAAATTCGCGCGCCCAATGTAGCGCGCTCAAAACCGAAACTCAATATAACTGGGCTCGTGCATCCGTGCCCCACTATTTAGCCGATTCGGAGCACAATACCTTCAGTCAATTTAGTCTGCTTTCCGGACGCGAGCGGCCCCTCGCCACGATCACAATTCTCGAGTTGCGCATCGACCCAAAAGTCATCATATGGACGGCTTGCTGATCGGTCCGGCAACACGCAGGCAGGCGCTCTTCGCCAGCGTATGCGCGTTTGCGATCCTCCTCACACTCGCGCTCGCGGCGCCGCGTGCGCGCGACGCCTTGCCCGGCATCGCCCCGTTCATGCCGATGTGCGCGCTCACAGTGTTCACCACGTCGAGCATCGCGGCGTTCCTGCTGGGCGCACGTTTCGCGGCCACGCGCGTGGCCATGCTCGCCGCGCTGGGCGGCGCCTACGCGTTCACGGCCATTACCGTTGCGCTGCAGCTGTTGATGTTTCCTGGCGTGTTCGCGCGCACGGGGCTGCTCGGCGCGCTCCCGTATAGCGCTGCATGGATGTGGGTGTTCTGGCACGCCGGCTTTCCCGCGCTCGTCATCGTGGCCGAACTGGTGAGAAAGCGCCTGCCCGCCCCGCCGTTCACCCGCGAACGGCTCGATGCGCGCGGCTGGCTGCTGATCGCGGGCCCGGCGGCGGTCGCGGCCCTGCTCGGCGTGCTCGTCACGCACGTCGATCTCGCCTCGCCGTTTCACGACGTTGCGGACGCTGTGCCGGCGGCGGCTTTCTCGCCGGCGTCGGCCATCGCGAACAATCTCGCGGGCCTAGTGATTTGCGCGCTCAACCTGATCGCCATCGCGCTCGTGCTGCTCAAGGGACGGCTGCGCCTCGTGCTCGATTTGTGGATCGTGGTGGCGCTGCTCGCCTCGCTCGTCGACGCCGCGCTCAATACGCTGAGCATCGAGCGCTTCACGGTGGGCTGGTATGTCGCGCGCGTGTTCAGCATGTTCGCGCCAGGCGTGCTCGTGTGCGTGCTGGTGTGGGAAGTGACGGCGCTCTATCGCCAGCTCGCTGAAGAACACGCGACGCTGATCCGCGCCTCCGCGCGCGATGCGCTCACGCGTGTCTACAACCGCAGCTATTTCGACGAGCAGTTCCGCGAGGCCTTCGAGCGCGCCGCGCACAGCGGCCAGCCGCTCTCGCTCGTGATGCTCGATGTCGATCACTTCAAGCACTACAACGACGCCTTCGGCCATCTGCACGGCGACGCCTGCCTCGGCGCCGTCGCGGGCGCGCTCGCCGCCACGCTGGCGAGCACGCTGCACGCGCCCGGCGGTTTCGTCGCGCGCTATGGCGGCGAAGAATTCGCGCTCGTCCTGCCCGGTACCGGCGCGGATGAAGCCGCGGCGCTCGCCGAACGCGCACGCGCCGCCGTCGAGCAGCTCGGCATTCCCTCTCCCGCCGCAGGCGGCCTCGTCACGGTGAGCGCGGGCTGCGCCACCCGTGACGCGATCGTTGCGTCGTCCCCCAATGCGCTGATCGAAGCCGCCGATGCCGCGTTGTATGCGGCCAAACACGCCGGCCGCAACCGCGTGAGCCACACAGGCGCGAGCATCGCGTAAAGCGTGCCGATTCGTTGCCGCTTGCGTTGGCATGAGCGGCATTGCGAAGCGCGGCATTGCCATAAGCGCAACGCATTTGGGTTTCAACCAGGTGCTTCGATGTCCCGGCATCAATAAAGTGCGTGCTATGGCCTGTTTCAGTATTTGCATACGTCGCGCGCTACCCATGCAAATACATCGATGCAGGCACATTTTGTTCCCCACACGCTTTCAAAATGTAATGAGGAATCGGGATGTCCATTGAAAAATCGGCGGAAATTGCCGCCCGTTTCGACCGGCTGCCGCCGTCGCGCACAGTCTGGTCGATGGTGATTCTGCTGTCCCTCGGCGGCGTATTCGAGTTTTACGACCTCTTCTTCACGGGCTATGTCGCGCCCGGCATGGTGCATTCGGGTCTCTTCACACCGGAATCGCTCGGCTTCTTTTCCGCACTCGGGCCGCTCAAGGTGGCCGGCTTCGGCACCTTCGTATTCTCGACCTTCGCCGGGCTGTGGGTCGGCGCGCTCGCGTTCGGCCAGGTCGCCGACCGGTTCGGGCGGCGCATGATCTTCACGTGGTCTCTGATCTGGTACATCGTCTGCACGGCGATCATGGCGTTTCAGACGAGTGGCCAGGCGCTCAATATCTGGCGCTTCATTGCGGGCATCGGCATTGGCATCGAGCTCGTGACCATCGACACGTATATTTCCGAGCTGATCCCGAGCGGCGAGCGCGGCCGCGCCTACGCAGTCAACCAGTTCATCACGTTCAGCGTGGTGCCCGTGGTCGCGTTTCTCGCCTATATCCTCAAGGACTCGCATCCCATCGGCCTCGACTACTGGCGCGTGGTGATCCTGATCGGCTCGATTGGCGCGGTGGTGGTATGGTTCCTGCGCCGGAGCATTCCCGAAAGCCCGCGCTGGCTCGCGCGCAATGGCCGTGAGGACGAAGCGGAACGCATCGTTGCAGACATCGAGCGGCGCGTCAGCGCCGAAACGGGCACGGCTCTGCCGCCGCTCGGGGCGATCTCGCTTGAAAAGGCCGGGCGCGGCTCGCTTGGCGAAGTGTTGCGTGCACCGTATTTGCGGCGCACGGTGATTCTGTCGATTTTCAACATGGCGCAGGTGATCGGCTTTTACGGCTTCGCCGCGTGGGTGCCGACGCTGCTGATCGCGCGCGGCGTCCACATCACGCAGAGTCTTGCGTACGCCTTCGTGATTGCCATCGCCAATCCGTTCGGGCCGCTGATTGGCGTGTGGTTCGCCGACAAGCTGGAGCGCAAGACGCAGATCGTCGGCGGCCTCCTGATGATGGCCGTGGTGATTACGCTATTCGCGCAAGCCACGCAGCCGTGGGTCCTGATCGTGCTGGGCGTGCTGTTCACGCTCGCTTCGAACGTGATGTCCTATGCCTATCACGGTTACCAGGCCGAGCTTTACCCGACGCGTATCCGCGCGCGCGCCGTCGGCTTCGTGTACTCGTGGAGCCGCATTGCTGCCGCGTTCGCGGGGTTGGCCATCGGCATCCTGCTCCATCATTACGGTGTGCCTGGCGTCGCGGTGTTCATCGGCGCTTCGATGCTCGTGGGCATCGTGATGATTCTGCTAGGGCCGGTGACGCGCGGGCTCTCGCTCGAATCGATCAGCCATTGAGTCAAGCGATCGTCAAAACAGCACGTGCGATTTGACGATCATCTGCACGGCCGCGGCGAGCACGCACACGAGCACGACCACGCGAAACGCGAGCGGATGCAAGCGGTCGCGCAACGGTCGAATGAGCAGCATGCCCGCGATGGCGGGCACGCTGGCCGCCGCCGAAATCGCGAGATCGACGAGATTGGCGTGCGCGCCGTGGCTGAACGTCGTGATGAGCGTGATGACCGAAACGACGAGAATGATCGCGATCTGTTTCGTGAAGGCGCGGCCCGTGGCGCCCGACGCGATCAGATACATGGCGAGCAAGGGCCCCGGCACGGCGGCAATGCTCTCCATGAGCGCCGCCCCGAAACCGAGCGCGAAACCCACTGGCCGCGCGAGCGCAGGCGCGAGCTTGAATCGCGGCGAGACGAGCAACAGCAACGCCGCCACGATCAACGCCACGCCCGAGGCCGCCTGAGCGTGATGCGGCTCCAGCGCGATCAGCACGGAAACCCCGATCACATTGCCGATCACGGTGCCAATTAACGGCGCCGCGATATTGCGCACGGTAGGCAGCATTTCGCCCCCCTCCAGCGCCTGCGGAATATTGCCGAGAATGATCGGCATGGACAGAAGCAGCACCGCTTCCTTGACCGGCAAAAATTGCGTGACGATGGGCATGGCCACGAGCGGCACGCCAATGCCCGTCACGCCCTTCACCATACCGCCCAACACGAGCGCAACCGCAATGCCGAGCAATTGAAGGACGTCGAGCGACTGCAGATGGGGCGCGAGAAGGCCCGAGGAAAAAGAAAGGCCGGACATCGGTGACGATCAGGGCAATAGGCGCGCGTCGTTACGCGCCGCTCATGTGAAAGTGGCCGCGGGCGTCGAAACGCCGGCGCGGCCACCGGTTCGAAAGCGAATTTCGCTTGTGCGCTTTTTTCAGCGACTTAATTAAGCAGCCGCTGCGGCTTGTGCCGGCTTTGCGGCGGCTCGACGGCCTGCCGTTTTACGCGCCGCCCGTTTTGCGGGGGCGGCTTTCCTTGCGAGTGCGGCCTTGGTGCGCTTCGCCGCGGTGTTTTTCACTGCCGCGGCGTTGGCGCGCGGTTTGCGTGAGACCTTGGTCGCGGCCTTCGCCGCGCTGCCGTCGATCAGGAATTTCGAACGGTCTTTCACGTCGCGGATCCATGCCGGCGCACGGCCGCGGCCCGTCCACGTGGCGCCCGTTTTCGGATCGGCATATTTGGCCGCAACGGTGCGCTTCGGACCTGCGGCTTTGACGCCTTTACCAGGTTTGCGGCCACGCTTCTTGCCGACGAAGCGTTCGATGTCGGCCACGCTAAGGCCATGTTTGGCCATCAGATCGCGAATTTTCGTGAGACCGACCGACGTTTGTTTTTCCACGATCGATTCGGCCTGCTTTTGCAGCTTTGCGATCTTCGATTGAATTGCATCCAGGGTGACCATTCACACCTCCTTATTCACGGTTTTTACGGACACCCTTCAACCATCACTGGCCGATCGAATTGCGATCTTGTCGGCCGGGGCGTCGCGAAAGACAAGGTGATTATGAAGTCAAATCCCGCAAGCTGGCAAATTTAAACGAATGTTTTGTAGTGAAAAACATGTTTCCTGATCAGATTATTGATCGTTCCGCAAACAAAGTTCCCATGAATTCTCATTGAGAAACATTCGCACCGCTACGCAACGAGAGGCGTGCGCTGCAATTCGACGACATTGACCTGCGTGCCGAATATCTCGCGAATCATGGGCAAAAGGTGATCGTGGTGCGTGAGAAACAACACCTGGGTTTTCGCGGAGAGATTCCGTAATGCCGCGAAACCGGCCTTTGCGCGCTCGTCGTCGAAATTGATGAAGAGATCGTCGGCAACGAAGGGCAGCGCCGCCTTGCTCACCAGCTGCAATTCGAGGGCCGCGATGCGCAGCGCGAGAAAAAGCTGGTCGCGCGTGCCTTCACTCATTCCACTCACTTCCACGGTTTTGCCGGTGCTGCGGCGCGCATGCAATGCCGGCGGATTGCGTTCGTTATCGACCACGAGCCGCGCGAAATCACCGAGCGTGAGTCCCCTGAATATTTCCCCCGCGCGACGCAGCATCGGCCCCTGCTTCTGATCGCGATAACGATCCGTTGCCCATTTGAGCAGGCGGCTCGCGGTCGCGGCTTCGAGATATTGCTCCGCGGCGTCGCCCATGGCGCTCAAGGCTTCCTGGCGCTTCGCTTCGGCGAGCGCGGCCTTGGCCTGGCCGTTGATCGCGTCGAACGCTTGCCTCGCGCTCACCTGTTGCTGCAGGCACTCGCTCAACGCGCGGTCGCCCGCTTCGCGTTGCTGGTTCACGGTTGCGAGCAGCGCGGGTACCTCGGTGATGGGCTGCTCCGCAATCTCTGCCGCGATGGCATCCTGTGCAAGTCCGTCGCCTTCGCGCACGAGCGTGTCCCGCGCCGCCGAGATCGCTTTCGACAGCGCGCGACGCGCGTCGGAACGCTCGGCGAGCGGCAATGCCGCGTCGATTTCGTTCACGCCCGCGAGTTTCAGAATGGGCTCGATGCGCGCCTGTGCGCCCGCTACCGCCGCGGCGGCATCGGCTACGCGCGTGCGGGCGGCCTGCACGTCGGCATCGGCCTGGGCGAGAGATTTCGCCGTTTCGCGCGCGGTTGCGAGCCGCGCCGCGAGCTGACGCGCCACGTCGATGCCGTCGCTCGACGCGGGCCATTCGGGCGCGAGCGTCTCGGCGAGGCGTCGCGCGTCGGCTTCCAGCATCGCTAATTGCATGCGAATCGCGCGAATGCGGTTGCGGGGTGCTTCGGCATCCGAAAAAGCGGCCGCAATGGCATTGGCGAGTTCGACGGCGCCTTCCGCCTCCGCGAGCGTCGCCGCGCGTGCGCCGAGATTCGCTTGCGCAAGCGCCTCGCGCCATTGCGTCTGCCACTTTGCGTAGGCGTCCTGTTCAATCGTCAAACGGGATTGTGCAGCTTCGCTCGCACGCTCGGCGTCGCGAATCTGCGTTTCCAGACCTTCGCGCTGCACGGCGCTCTTGTGAGCCGATTGCACGACGGTTTCCGCCATGCCGATCAGCGTCGTCAGCGCATCGTCTTCGTTTGCCTGTGCGACTGGGCGCAAGGTTTCGAGCAGCGCCGCATGCGCGGCGATGCGCGCCGCTCGACGCGCTTCGAGCTCGCTCGCGCGGCGATCGCTTTCGCTCTGTGCGTTGAGGGCCGCTTCACGATTCGCGAGCCACGCGCCCATGTCCGCAAGCGTCATGCCAGCCAGTTGCGCGTCAATGGCAATTTGCGTCCAGGAATTGCGAAAGGCTTCAAGTTCGCGCTCGCGTTCGCTCAGCGCCGCAAGCTTGCGCTGCGCATTCGCGCGCGCCGTCTCGACTTGCTGACGCAAGTTCTGCAATGTAGCCGCCGCCTGCGAGGTACCGAGTTGCGCGTCGACGAGTTCGTCGGCGAGGCGCATCGCGTCGTCCACGGCGGGTGCGCCATCCGCGAGACTGACGCGCGCCTGCCTGACTTCGTCCCACGCGCTGTCGCGGCGCGTGCGCGCCGCCTGCACTTCGGCGGTCGTGACAACCTTGTTGCCCTGCGTGAAATGCGTCTCCTGCAATTCGAATCGCTCGATCTCTTCTTGCGCGGCCGCAGCCGCTTCTCGCGCTGCGGCCACCGCGCTAATGCGCTCGCTTTCTTCCTTTTGCAGTGCGGCCAGACGCGTGACCGATGGCAGGTCGAGCGCGCGCAACGCCGGCACCGGCTTGCTCCACTGGCCCAGCAGTTGGCGTTTCTCTTCGACCGTGCGCTGCGCGTCCGCCAGTTCGCGTTCGAGCGCGCTTTCCTTCGTCACACTGTTGCGGAATTCGCGCGCATCGTCGAGCGCCGCGTGCAACGCATGCGGCACGTCGATACCGGGCAGGCGCACAAGCTGCTCCTGCAATTGAGCGAGCTTGCGCGTCTGTTCGTCATATGCCTCGCGTGCCGTAGTGAGCGCCTGCTCGCGAAGACCGTGATCGCGCAGCAGGTTCGTCACCGTCTTCAGCGCGAGCGCGCCGGGCAATGCCGCGCGCAATGCGGCTTCGTCACCCGGCCAGCCTAGCTGGGCCGCAGCGGCGAATGCGGCGTCGAGATAGTTACGGACCTCGGTCTCACGCACCAGCAATTCGCGCAGATGATTGACGCATTCGCCGCGCAGCGTGTCGAGCGCGTCGATTTCGGCGGCGAGTGCAAGTGCCGCACGATCGGGCTCGATCGCATCGCGTGACGCTTCTTTGCCCGCAAGATCGGCCTGGCGCGCTTGCTGCACTTTGCGCTCGGCGGCGATGTCGGCTTGCGCCTTCAACAGATCGGCATGCGCGGTGGGCGGTAAATCGACGACCTCGCCCAATGCGGCCAACTCGTGCTGCTTGAGCGAAAGCTCTTCTATATAGGGAGCGAGGCGGCGCACGCGTTCGAGCTTCGAGCGCTGCGATTCGAGACTGCGCTGCTCGGCGCGCAACCGCTCGATAGCTTGTTCGACCGCTTCGAGCGCGTCTTTCTTCTCGACCCAATCGCGCGTGCGCACCTGCGCGGCCTTCAGTTCGCTCGTTGCCTCGGCGAACGATGTTTCCGCCTGTGCATACGCACTGCCACTGCGTCGCGGAGCCCAAAGTTCGGCCGCGCGATTCTCGAGTTCCTCGCGCACGGGCCCGAGGCTACCCACACCCGCCGCCGATTCGAACAACACCTGGCCGAGTTTGTCCGATGCGTCGAGAATGCTGCGGCCGCCTTCAACGAGCCGCGCATGATCGAGGCCGAACATCTGCTCGAAGAACTCCTTGCTCGTGCCGTCGAGAAATGCGGCGAGAAAGTCGTCGGGCAGTTTGTCGTCCTGCGGAGTACGCAGCGAGTTGCGGCCGCGCGCGCGATGAAATCGTTGCTCGGCCGCGCCGTTTTCCAGCACGCCGCCAATGCGCAATTCCGGCGTGTTATGGAGAAAGTCGAGCGGCGTTTGCAGGCGCATGCCGAACAACAACTCCGACACGGCGGTCCGCACCGTGGACTTGCCCGCTTCGTTCGGCCCCACGATGACGTGGAAATCGTGCGCCGCATGGGGAAACGGCAGAGTCGTATCGGTGAACTTGCCGTATTTGATCAAATCGAGTTGCTTGAGACGCACTGGTCATTCTCCCGTGGAAAGGCGCGCAAGCAGCGCGGGGCCGACCTGCTCCACCAGCGCCGCGAGTTTGCCCTCGCGGGCGAGTTCGAGCAGTGGCGCGTCTTCTTTCACTTCGCTGCGCACCTTGCCGACGAAGGCACGCAAATCGCGTTCGAGCAGTGCGAGAAATTCGGCGTCTTGCGTGGCGGCTTCGAGTAGCAGTTTGAGATCGGCAATCGCTTCGATCTGCTCGTTCTGTGCAGCAGCCGTATCGGCGGCGCTCGTTTCGAGCTTGACCTTTTCGAGCCACAGCTTGTCATTGCCGATAATGCCGATCTGATTGAGCACCTCGGCGCGCAATTGCGTGGCGCGCCCGAAAAAGAGTCCATGGGCCGGCGACTTGCCCGTCACCGTCACGCGCACCGCGCGCGGCACGTGCGCGTCGACGGCCAACAGCGCTTCGAGCGCAGCGCCGATCTTGCGCGACAGATCCGCGACGCTTTCGCAGTCGCTCGCGTCGACACGCACCGACTCCCAGCGCAGCACGTCGAGGTAGAGACGCTCGACCTCCGTGCGGCCGCCCTCGATGCTCACGAGCACGGCGCCGCGGCGCCCCGTTTCGCGGATGTGCCGGCCCTGCAGATTGCCGGGGAAGACGATGGTCGACTCTTCCGCCCACTGCTGAAATTCGTGCACGTGGCCGAGTGCCCAGTAGTCGTAGCCCTTCGCGTGCAATTCGGCACGCGTGCATGGCGCGTAAGTCGCGTGCGCGGCATAGCCCTCGAGCGCGGTGTGGAGCACACCAATGTTGTAGTAACCGGAAACCGGCGACGGGTAGCCCGCGGCGAGGTTCTCGACCACGGCCTTGTCCTTGAAGCTCTGCCCATGCAGCGCCACCTTGATGTCGTGCAGCGCGTGGGTTTCAGGCTTGCGATGACTGAACACCACCACGTTGTCCGGCAATGTGAGTTTCCTGGTCATTTCGCTTTCCGCGTCGTGGTTGCCCCACAACGCGAAGACGCGAATGCCCGCATTGCGCAGACGTCCCATCTGCTGGCCGAAGAAGATGCCGGTGTTGTGGTCCTTCCAGTCGCC
The DNA here is from genome assembly GCF_040965595.1 of Paraburkholderia sp. EG287B. NCBI lineage: Bacteria > Pseudomonadati > Pseudomonadota > Betaproteobacteria > Burkholderiales > Burkholderiaceae > Paraburkholderia > Paraburkholderia sp. EG287B. Next base: position 273,834 of record NZ_JBFRCG010000004.1, on the reverse strand, counting down.
GTCGTAGAGATCGCCGGCGATGACGACGAACGCGACCTCTTCTTCGATGGCGCGATCGACGAGCAGGCGCAACGCCTCGCGCGTGGCGTTGCGCAATTGGGCGACCGGCGCATCGGGATAGGCGCTCAGGCCATGGAGCGGGCTGTCGAGGTGTAGGTCTGCCGCGTGGATGAACTTCACGACGTGTCCTCTATGGTGTTTGCGGGCGCTGAATGGAGAAAGGGCGATTGCTGCTGGATCGCGCGAGCGGCAAGTGATGCGCGCCGGCGATGTGAGCACGACTATGGGCCCGGATCGAAGCCCTGGAATGTGGCTCGGCAATGGGGCCCAATTTTAATCGACGCGGATGGGGCGGCTTCAGGTAACGTCGCGGGGTAAAGCGCTGCTTCGCACATGACTTCAGCCCGAAGTTCGAGAACTACAAAATACGTATTGAAATATACGATCGGCACCGACGAGGTGAGTTTTAGTGCGTTGACCACCATCCTGACTGTGTTTCGGGGTCGGAGAGCCGGTATGCCCGTGAAACAAGTACTAGAATTTGGATTGTTTCAGGCATCAAACGCCCGTGGGATAACAGTTTCACCGATTTCTCGGTTTTGAGTGAAATGTTTCACGGTGGATTGCTGGCTTTCTGAGGGTGGATCGGCGCGTCGCACCGCGTGGCTTTTCGCGATGTGGCTGCTGTTCGCCTCGTCTAGGCCACTGTGCGGCTCGCTCGCTTACCGATGGTGCTCCACTTCTCTGCTGTATTTTCTCGGTGTTGGAGCGTTGGTCGCTACGTGGCTTTCTCGTTTTAGGTGGCCGGTGCACTGGGCGCACGCGTCCGCCATCGCTCGCTTCATCTTCGGCGGTACTGACTGACGTAGACAGTTAGTTGCATTAGTAGCGCTTAGTTGTTGCACGAATGTAGGCGATCTATTCAGTCACGAGAAGTCACGCTCTACCGTCTACCGTCGCTCGCCGGATGAGCAACGAATAACCGAGCAAGCTCAGCGCGGGAACGCGGAGACCAAGCGCCGTGGCACGTTACCGTGACGAGCGGTCCTACCCCACTCCCACACCGCGCACGGCGGGCTCGCCTCTGACCCGCAGGCTATCCGTTCTGTCGCTCGCTGGGCTTGCCGGTCCTCTCAAAAACAGGCGTCACGTGAGCATTACTGGGCGGTGCTGCGTCGGCTGTGCCGGAGGCAATCGGGTTGGAATCTCAAGGCAAAGCGCAAGCGGCGGACGCGAGTACATGGCGCCGCCCGCCACCGCCAAAACGTCGGCTCAACGGGCTGACAGCGCTCGTACACTGATTGAGCATGAGCACAATGCGTGAGTTTTGTTGTGACGCATGGATGGAGGGCGTTCATCGCCGAAAAGGCGTCGGGGGGAAATCGAGGTCGGCGATGTTGGTAAGCCATGGCTCCACGCCGTGTGGAGGACTGACTGTGCGGGCGCTTTGGCGGTCAACCCAGGAGTTGGTGCAACGTCGCAGTTGGTGCATACGGCAACCGGCAACTGCAAGTCATAGGAGCGGCCGGAGGATCGTGCGATGCAGCCCATCGGACCATGCAAGTGCCCCGCCGATTGCCGGCAGCACTCGTTCTCCAGGAGACGATGCGGAACATGGCGCTTCTCCAGTTCTTTAAAGCAGCTTGATCTCAGTCGGAGTGGCGGAGGCGGCTTCGTCTTCCACTGGCGAGCGGGTACCCCCCATTAGGAGCCGCAAAGGTTGGGAAATGCCGGCGGTGTGTCGAGTCGACACACGCGCACGCACGATACGACACACGTGCTGGCAACGCCGATTGCACCCGCGGCGGCCAGGCGCGCGGGACATCTGCGCGATGTGGATCGCCTTTTCACACCTAGGGGCCACCAAGCGCTTTGGACGTATTCGCTTCCTCACGAACCGCGCGCGCCACCGATGTGGCATGTCCCAGATCACGGTCACCAGAGACCGCGCCCGCGGGGTGGCAACGACCGTGTGTCGACTCGACACATCGCCTCGGCCAACAAATCAGCAACCGAGCGATGGACCATGGCACACCGCACGACGAGTGCAGCCGAGGAGATGACCTCATCCTTCGTTCCCGCCCCAACGATGAGGTTTGTCCTGGATCGCAATCTCCTCACGCGGCGACCGCGATGAAGCCGCGACAGTGTGTCGACTCGACACACTGCTCCGGGTGGCAAGTCAGCATGCGAGCGAACAAGCGATGAATCGTCCTCGCACACACAGCACGATGAAGGCGCTGGGGAGATGACGTCATCCCCATGCTCGTTGTAGTGCGCCTCATGACTCTCGCGGTTTGCAGCCACGGTCCGCGTGTGTCGACTCGACACAGCGCCTAACCCCAAGCAAATGAATTCGAGGACCGCCGATCGTGGCTCTAGAGCGCGCCTCACACCGCCGGCAACCCGTGAGCGTCGCCGACGGAGTACTCGAGGCGGCTACATGTTTCGTCTTTCGACGAGCATGATCATCGGTCGTGTGTCGAGTCGACACATAACCGATCGCCGGACGAACGCAGGCATTATCGATAACCACTCAACTCGACACGACGCAAGCCAAACACCTTTTCACCGCTGTGTGTCGACTCGACACACGAGGCAGATTGACGGTCCTACGTCTGGATGCGCCGCCCCCAACGACAGACCCTCGACGCGCTGACTGCCACCGGAATCCACGCGCCGTGCGCAGCATTGTCATAGCCCGCACCTCCCCGCCACGATTTACCTTGCCCGTGGTCGACTCGACACACGCCTCACGCGCTCGTCCAACGAGCTCCTGTGTGTCAACTCGACACACGAGGCCGATCGACGGTCCCAACGTCTGGGTGCGCCGCCCCCACCGACCAACCCTCGACACGCTGACTGCAACCGGAATCCACGCATCGTGCGCAGCGTTGTCATAGCCCGCGCCGCCCAGTTCGATTTACCTTGCCGGTGTGTCGACTCGACACACGCCCCTCGCTCTCGTCCAACGAGCCCCTGTGTGTCAACTCGACACACAATCTAACGCGCAAAAAGAAAAAGCCCGCCAAAGCGGGCTCCCATCCACACCAACAACCTCGAGGCTCAATCAGCCGGGTTTCACATTGAACAGCTGACTAATCAGCTCCCGAATTTGCGTTTCCTGGGCATCCGACAACACGCCCGTCTTGAGCTTCACCGTAAAGCTGTTGGTGTCCTTGGTGATGCTGCCGGCGTGGCTCTTGCCCGAAAAGATCTTCTCGATGCTGCGCTCGGATACGCTTTCCGTCGATTCACCCCGACTGGCCTGCGCTCCGATCGCCGCGGCCAGCTTGCCTTGATCCAGCGTCCGGCCGACCACTGCCGGCCACAACTCGCGCGCTGCCGAAAGACCCGCAGAACCGAACTTCTTGATTGCCGAGACGACCTCGTCAGCGGCCGACCCGCCGAGCAGTCGCGGATTCAAATCAAGATCGCGTCGAATGAAATCGGGCAGATTCTCAAAGGCCAAAAAGCGGTACAGGCCTTTGCGCGACATTCCCAACGCCTCGGCCATGCGCTTGCGGGTCGGAAACTCCCGTTCGGCGCGCCGTAGCGATTGCCCGATCTCGTAATCGGTGAGGTCTTCGCGGCCGACGTTTTCCACCAGTGCGAGCACTGCCATGTCCTGATCGGAGCACTCGATCACGGAGGCACGAATGTCCTGCGCCTGAATCAGGGCGTGCGCACGAAGACGTCGCTCGCCGGCGATCAGCTGATAGCCGTTCTCCGCGCGGCGAACAACGACCGGCTCGACAAGCCCGACTTCGCGGATCGATTCAGCCAGCGAGGCAAGGCCTTCGTCGCTGAAAATCTTGCGCGGCTGCCACGGGTTCGGCTGAATCGCGTTCACGGGAAGCATGAGCTTGTCGCTTGTGTTCTCCAGTTCCTGGATGCGCTGCTGCGCCACCGCCAACGCGCCGAGCATGCCAGGCCCGGTCTTGAATGCGCTGCTGCGGCGCGGCTCGGCCGGAGCAACGGCTGCCGGCCGTTCGGCGGCTGGCCGCTCCGAAGACGAACCGAGTTCACGGGTCTTCGCCGCCATTTTGTCGCGGAATGAACTCACTTGCCGGCCCTCCATTGTTCTACGTAAAGATCGTCGATCCACTGTACGTAATCAGTCAGCGGCTGACGCACGCGCGCCACCGTCTTGTCAGCGAGGTCTCCCTTGCTGATGTCGAACACGGTCGCCATGGCGAGTGCGCCGTTACTCATCGCGGAGCTGGCCGGCACCTCGAGTGCGTTCACCCAGTCCTTGTAAGTCCGCTGCACCCATGAGCGCACCACCGGTGCCGACGACGTCTTGCCGTAGTCGACCTTCGAAAGCAGGACGGAAACGAAGTCGTATGTCTTCTCGTCGCCGCGTTCCATGATCGTGTGCGCGAGGTCCGAAAACAGGCTCCAGAACGACACCGAGCTGATGAAGTCCAGGCTCTCGGGCACCAGCGGCATGACCATCGCATCGGCGGCCATGAGCGCATTGATCGTGAGGTAGGACAGCGACGGCGCCGTATCCAGAATGATGTAGTCGTATTGCTTGCGCAGCACCTCAACGCCCTGGCGCAGCAGATCCCAGAACTTGAACCCCGGGTTCTTGATCACGGTACCGGGAATATGGAACTCCGCGGAAAACAGCGTGGGGTGCGCGGGAATGACGTCGAGCCCGTCCCAGTAGGTTTCCTGCACGAAATTGAGCAAGCCGCCTTCCATGTGCGGGTCGTAGATGAACGGCAGGACCGTGCTATCCTCAGTCACTTCCTTCTCAGCATACAGACCGCAGAGTTCCGTCAGCGACGCTTGCGGATCGAGGTCGATCAGCAGAACCTTGCGACCACGCAAGGTCAGGCCTTGGGCGAGACACATGGTCGTAGTCGTCTTCGTCGAGCCGCCCTTGAAGTTGGCAACGAGGATCACCTTGCCGTCGGCATCGCGCACGCCGGTATGGAGCGGTGTCTGATAAATATCGGAAACCTGCTGGACCCAGGTTCTCGCTTCGGGCAGGGTGAAGACCCGGCTGCGCCCGGACCCTTGCGCCACGCCTTGCGGGAGTCCCTCGCGGGTGGCGAGCAGGTTGTTCAGTTTGATGCGATCAATGCCGCACATCTCTGCGACCTGAGCGGACGTAAATGTGGGCGCCATCTTTCGCGGCCGCGGCGCCAGCATCATCTCCCGAAGCTCTTCAGATAGACGACCGGCCTCTTCGGCAAATTCAGTGATCGCGGAAAGATCCACACGTCGATCGATCGACGGCAATTCGATAGTTTTCGCCATTAATACGCTTTTTATCAGAATTTGGATAAAGCGTAGAATACAGCAAAAGCGTATGAAAACACACTAATTGAGGGTGATATGAAAAAAAATGACCCGTCAAAACGGTCTATATTGCCCTCGCGCAACATTCCTAAGGGCAAAGTACCAGCGCAACCGGCAACGCCACCAAGGCCGCTGTAGGCCCTTTCCCTCCGGTATGCCTATTTTTTGTGCAAATCGCCAGGGCCAGAGCACTTCGCTGCGACATCATCGGTCGAGGTTTTTGTGCAAATCCAGCTGCGGATCTTTCCGTGCAAGCTTTATCGCTCACATCCGCCTCGCGTAGTCACGGTTTTTGTGCAGTTCCACCGCCTGAACTCCCAGCACAGTCAGATCTGGCGGCCGGGTAACGATTTTTGTGCTTCCAGATTTCTGCTACCCAGTCTGGCCGACCACAATTGCACAAAAAGCGTTACCGTACGCACTGAGAAAGCCTTGTCGCGCGCGCTTGGCAACCGCATTGCACAAAAACCGTTACCCGATTCGCGCTCCAAGTGAGGTACGGCCGCCGTTTCCCTATCTCCAGGCGGTCCAATTCCCACCAGGACGAGTCTCCCACGTCAAAGCTGCACAAATTTCGTTACCTCACGCAGACGGCGAACGACCGAACCACCGCACCGCCACCGCACAATAACCGTTACCTTCAGCCCCATCCTCCAGGATGTGCACAAAAAACGTTGCTATCACGGAGTCGCGCGCCCGTGCACAAAATCCGTTGCCTTCCATTCCTCGCGTCGGAAAGTCACTCCTGAGTCGCGTCCCACCGACCTCCGTCAGCGCATTCAATCCGATCCTGGATCGTCAATAGACCTTCTGCACATAAACCACTTCCATAGACCACCGCAACTGCACAGAAATCGTTACCCTCCCACGGGTTTCGGCTGGCGAAAGGCAGATCGAGTCCAGGTGTTGCAACACTGGGAGCCTTTACGCGCGGGGCTTTGAAGCTATTCCGCCTTGAATTCCCTGATTGCATCGCGAGACACAACACGTCGAATTTTGCGTTGAGCATCTTTTTTGCGAGCGGTTTGTTTGTTTACTTAAAGATAAAAACCTACCAACCAACTAACGTACGCACGCGTTTTCTTTCATTTCAAACACTTGCCGTGCAAAAGCACCGTTCTATGTGCTCGCTGCACCGTTTTATGTGCGGCCAGGTGCCGTTTTATGTGCGGTCGCTGTAGAGATATTTGTGCGATCAGGTACGTTTTTTGTGCGCGAGCCGAATCGGGTGCCTGTTTGAGGTAACGTTTATTGTGTTGACTTGTGTTTGCGTAGTGATAGAGTGCCCGCCAATGTCGACGGGGAGAGCGTGCGTATGTCGGAGGAGAGCGGGCGGAGGACTACAACACTGCAGATGTCGCTGGGTCTCTTTGAGGAGATGTCCGGCCAGCCGATCAATGAGAGCACGCGCGAGATCGGTTTTCAGCGCAACAACGTGTTCGTCGCCATCAATGGGCTTGGGCTGTCTTCGCGCCGTTTCATCGATGCCGCCTATTTCATTGCCGCCCAGGAACCCGCGCCGCGCGATATCTACGACGTCGACCTGAACTACTTCAAGTGGCTCATGCGCTATGAGAGCCGCAACGTGCGCCATTTGCAGAGCGTCATCAAGGAAGCGCAGCGCGTGCTGATCGAGGTGACCGACACGCCGCCCGACCGCGCGCCCAGCGAAGACGACCAGTGGATTTCCGAGCAGCTGATGGGCAGCGTCAAGATCGGCAAGGGGCGCATCCAGTTCCGCATTCCGCCGCTCATGCTGCGCCACATCACCGGGCCCGACAAGCATCACTGGCTGAACCTGTGCATCACGGCGTCGTTCTCGCAGACCTACGCGCGCGCGATCTACGACTACGTGCTGCCCTTCGTGGCGGCCGGGTTGACCGACTGGATCGAGCTCGACGTCATGCGGCGCTGGCCCGGCAAACTCGGTACGAGCGCGTCGGAGTTCAAGCATTTCCGGCCGAAGTACCTCGATCCGGCGGTGCGCCAGATCAATGAGCTATCGGACATCGACCTCAGCTACGAAACTCGGGCCGACTCGGAAACCTCGCGCAAAATCAACAAGATCCGCTTCCGGATGAAGCGCAAGGACACGGTCGCCGCGCTGCTCTCCCGGCAGCCCGACGCGCACGACCTGCTGCTCACGCTCAAGGAGGAGTTCGGCCTCTCCAACAAGCAGTTCGACGTGATCGCGGAGCATCGCATGAGCTGGACCGACGAGCGCATCCAGCAGGCCATCGAATACACGCGTTTCCGGCTCAACCAGGGCAAGGTGACCAAGAGCCCTGCGGGCTATCTGATGAAGGCGCTGAGCCACAACTGGCAGGTCTCGGAGGCCGAGCGCAAGATGGTGGCGATCCAGAGCGAGCTGGCCGTGGCCGCGACCGCTCAGGAGACCGCGAAGACGGTGGCGACCACGGCGGTGAAGCAGAGCATCGCGGCGCGCGACGAAGAGGCGCGCTCGCAGCGCAACGAGGAGGTCAAGCAAGGCCGCGAGCACTTCGAATCGGCCGACGAGAAGACCCGCAAGGAGCTGGTGCGGCTCTACATCGCCTCGCAGGCCGGCAAGCTCATGCTGCGGCGCCTGAAGCTCGAGGCGGGGGCGCTCTCCGACGTGAATATCCTCAACCACTCCGATCTCTCGTGGTATTTCGGGCAATTCGTCTACGGGAAGATGAAGCAGCTTGCCGCGTAGTGAGTGTCTTCAATACGCTCGACGGCTGATATGCCGGTGGGCGTATTGCGGCCTCGCCCCCGCAGCCCGTCACTGCCTCCCACGCTCACGCAACAGAAAACTTCCAGTCGATCAACGGCTTAAGGCACTCGTCCCGGGTGTTCTCCACAAGCTTGTCAACGCAATCTGTGGGTAACTCTCGCCCGCAATGCACGAGGTCTTCGCTATACCGATCATGGCTCGTTGATTGAGCCAGAGCGCTTCGGCGATCGGGCCCGAGGGCACCGACGCATCACATCAGTCATCCCCTGTGATTTTTTCAGACGCGTCCGAGTGCCGGCTTCGCCTGTCTGCGTGAAACTTAGCTCGCGACTCGCATTGGCCACCGCGGCTCATGCGCGATGATGCTCCGGCGGTGTGTGCCGATGGTGCGCCATCTGGTCAGGACTACAGAACAGGGAATCCCCATGGCGGAATCGGACAAACCGGTGAGACTGGTCACGGGACGCCAGTCTGCGCATCTGGACATCATCCTCAAGGCTCGCAGGTACGAGCGCGATGAGCGCAACGAGCGGCGCGCGCCCGGGTTGTCGGTGGTCGAGTGGGACGTTCGCGAGGAGAGCTGCCAGCCGTACCGGATCAGGGCGCTGGTCTCGACTGCCGGGCCGGTGGCGTGCCGGGATATCCTGGGCCAGCTGGCCAGGTTCAGGTTCCAGGTTGACGAGGGGGCGGTGGTCCGGAAGTTCGCGGGATTCGTCTCGCGTTTCGAGTCGGTGTCGAACTCGCGTGATGGCTGCACGTATCGTGTCGAAATCCTCCAGCATCTTGCGGTGCTGGACGGCCCGAGCAACTGCGCGACATACCAGGGCAAGACGTCCGCCGACATTATCCAGGAAGTCATCGAGCGCAATGCCGTGCGCCCCTGGATTCGCGTGGTGCAGCGTCTGCGCCGGCAGCATCCGCAACACCCGTTCCGCTTCCAGTACAACATGGGCGACTGGGCGTATTGCCGGCTGGAGATGGAGCAGGCCGGGCTGTTCACGTTTACCGAGGAGGACCGGCACGGCGAGGTGGTGGTCATTGCCGACGACATCGACGGTTACACGCGTCCGGCCCTCTCGCTGAAGGACCGCCCTCCATCGGGGCTGCATACGTTCGAGGAGTCGATCTATTCGCTGAAGGTGCGTACACGCACCATTCCTGCGTCGTTCATCGTCGCGGACTATGACGCCGACAACCACGCGATGATCTTCCGCGAGGAGGGGCATGCGCGCGACGAGTTCGGCACGGAACAGCATGACGACACGACCATGGGCACGCCCCTGGTGTGGGGCACGCATCACGGCGACGAGGCAGGGGCGAAGCGCGAGGCGACGCTGCGGCACGAGGCGGCGCGTGCGCAGCAGGTCACCTGCAGGGGGAAGTCCACGATGCCCTCGATCCGGCCGGGCTGCATCGTGCAGCCCGATACGCTGGCCGGTGCCGCGGACGGCACGCTTGACGCGAAGGAGGGCCTGTTCGTCTCGAAGGTCGTGCATCGAGGGGCGCGCAACGAGAATTACCGCAATACCTTCCAGGCGATTCCTGCCAGCCGGCCCTACCGGCTGCCGATAGACGAATCGAAGTGGCCGCGCGTGCATACGCTGGGGTTCACGGTGACGTCACCGAATCACTACAGGTACCCCTACCTGGACGCGGAAGGACGCATTGTCGTGCGTTTTCACTGTGACTTCGGCAACTGGCCGAAGGGCGGCGAAAGTATCCCGCTGCGCATGGCCAGGCCCTTCGCGAGCCGCGACCACTCGGGCATGAACCTGCCGCCGGTGGATGGCGACTTCGGTATCGCGGGATTTCTTGAAGGCAATCCCAACAAGCCGGTCGCCGTGGCCTTCATTCCGAATGCCCATAACCCGGACCTCATCAACAGCTCACGCCGACGCATGTCGCGCAGCGAGATACGCACGCGTTCGGGCAACAAGCTTTGGCTTGACGACTGGGAGCAGCAGCAGGGCATCGAGTTGAGTACGGAGCATTCGGGCCGCTCGCAGCTCAACCTGGGCTTCATTCCCGACCGCGACCTGAACGAGCGGGGCACCGGGGCGGAGCTTCGCACGGGCGCGCATCTGGTCAATCGTGGTGGCGCTGGCGTGATGGTGACGGCGTACAACCAGCCAGGCGGTGGCGGCAAGGTGCTCGCCATGGATGAGACCAACGCGCTGTTCAAGGACCACCAGGCATTCGCCGGCACGCTCGCGCAGTCCGCTGAAGCGTCGAAGGCCACGCCCGCTGACCTCGACGCACAGAAGGGCATCAACGCAGGTCTGCATGAACTGAAGAAACCCGGTGTGCTGATGACAGGGCCTGGTCCGGTCGCCGTGGCGTCGGGCGATGGCGTGCAGTTCGCCGCCGATGGCTCGATCATCGGCACGGCGAAGAAGGGGATTCACTTCAGCACGCTCAGGCGGTTCACGGTGGCGGCAGGTGACTTGCTGTCGTTGTTCACGCAGAAGGGCCTGAGCCTCATCACGGCGACGGGTGACTTGGTGGCGCAGGCCCAGCGTGGCAGGATGCAGCTCGCCTCGCAGGAAGGCATGACGATCGAGTCAGTCAACGGCGCGGTTCACATGAAGGCGGCGAAGGAGATCATCCTGAACGTGAACGGCACCTACGTGAAGCTGACCGGCGAAGGTGTCGAGATCGGCTCGCGCGGCGGGGTGCTGTTCCGGACAACCAGCATGAAGGGCACCGGTCCCGCGCAGATGGACCTGGGCGGCGCGGCGTTCGCGCCGAAGTTCGTGCCGTACACGACCGACTGCGAGGTGTGGCGGACCCATCCGAAGTTCGTGGTGCCACCGCCGGCACCTGCGCCACTCCCGGCGCAGTGGGAGGCGCTGGCGAATACGGGAGCGGTGGCGCCTGCGCCGTCGCTTGATATCACGTCTTTGGCCTCGGCGGGTGGCGGAGGGCTGCAGGGCGCGCAGCCGCTGCCACAGACGCAGCAGCTACCGAACTCGACGGGTTCCGCAGGTGGTCCGGCAGGGAACGGCGGATTGGTTATCAACGACCCCGACAACACCAACCAGTATTGTGTCGCTCCCGATCCGATCCAGTTGCAGAGTCCAGCGCCATGCGACTGGAGGCTGCCGGATTTCACGGAGTTCGCCCGCATGGAACGGGAGACGCCGGCCTACCAGAAATATGGTTGGACTAGAACCGAGCGTATTAAGGACGGCGATGATCCAGTAATGTGCTCTGGGACGGATACCACGACGTGTCAGTTCAGTTACGACTCCAGCAGTAAGACGTTGATCGCAAAAGTCGTTACGGTATTGGCGCCAAAGTTGCTGGTCAGAATGAATCCTTCAACCGGGGAACCGCTGCGTGATGAGAAGAACAACTACGCGGTCGTGCAGTATGAGACCTTTAAAAACGGAGCGAACTCCCGCAAGACTTTTGCTGCGCAGGGACTAATGCTGGTGGAGCGTGATCCGGCAGAAGTCGATGCTTCGACGTACAAAAACATGATCGAGAAAACGCTGAATCAGGGGAACTACAAGCTGATTCTCGATGGATGCCAGAAGGGTGGCGCGTGTGGTTGCCGGATTGCGGTGAAGTTCTGTGCGGATATCCATGTGGTTAGGGAGGCTGACGCAGCAGCGCTTAATCCGAATATCGTTATTAATCTCTTTCCTACGACCGCACGAGCGGACGCAAGAAATTGGCCGGAAACAGAATACGAGAAAGATCCAGGAACGGGGCGATATACCGAAAAAATTACACAAACGAAAGCGCATGAAACAGGGCATCTGTTCAATTTCCCTGACGAGTATTGGATGCAAGGTGGGTTCGTACATTCCATGTATATCAAGGATGGCATGGATATAGACTTTTCCCTGGCAGACGCCAACAAGACGACGAACAAGGTTTGGGTGATTGAAACTGAAAATAATCTCATGGGAAACGGCTGCAGTAAGCCTATCGCGACTACTTCACCTTATTACCTTGAATATATACGCCGATGGTTCTCGGCGCACACCAGCAAACTGTGGCGGGTGGGCTACAACGCTCCCGCTGCAGCAGGCAAGAAATCTGAAATCGGCACTGGAAACCCTGCGGCAAAGACGCGGGCGACCGATGCCAAAAAATAACGGTGATCCGAAATTTCGAAAGATATGGTGGACGGCTTTTTTGTCCCTGATAGTGCTATGGCCAGGAGGCAGGTGCGCGATGGCGAATGATTCGAATAACGACGTCGTACGGCCCGGCGCGTTTTCTCTTTCATGGTCGGGTGGTCTGGAGTATGGGTCGAGGCAAATGACTTTCGACGGCGAAAGCAAGTTTTATTTTGCGAAGGGAGACACGATTAACGAGGAATCCCAGACGGGTATCGGAGTGTTTGTTCTCACCGTACAAAACACGGATTTGCAGGAGCTGACAACTGCTGCCAAGACCCTGTGTGAAACAGATATTCAGGGGGGCGGCCCTGAAACTTACGACCCACCAGCCACGTACCGGGTTGCCTGTCTCGAAGATGGGAAGGTAGTGAATCGGCGCGGATCGATACGAAAGATTCCTGAGAAATTCAACAGAGAAATTTTCGATGCGCCGTTCAGGCTGTCAGAGGAAGCGTGGAAGCATGGCGCGAAACTTATCAAGTTAGACTTCACAACGGAGAGCGTCGAGCATAAAAACGGAAGTTATATTATTTCTGTTCGGTTCATTAATTCCGGAAATCGCTGGATAAGGTTTAAGACACCGGATCATTGGCCCGGTGACAATCGGAATGGCGGACTTGCTGTTGCTCCGTTTAGCGAGCTTGGGAAAATGCAAGCTCGTGATGATTGGGGATTTAATCTGGCGAGTAGAAAAATACTCAACAAAAATGAATTTCCAGATGGAGAGATATTGCTCAATCCAGGTGACAGTAGAACTTTGAAAATTGAGTCCATTCCGGACAATAAAATCCAGAAGGGTGAGTACGATCTTTCGGGTGTGGCTTATTTGAATATTCAATATGAGGGCTATGGTTGGGGGCTGTCAACACACGTCGATTTCTGTCCCATTAAAACCCGCATCAGCATCGACCGCGACTACCCCTCAACACCCCAGGAGCACGAGCAGTGGGAAGCGCAGCACCGCCAGGACATGTCGTGGCAACCGGTCAAGCCCGGCGAAACCTTTGCCGAGGACGGCCTGTACCGCGCCGTGCAAAAGAGCGGTGGCATGCCAATTCACAGCCTTCAGCTCAGGCCGTTCAAGGCCGGGGACGTAGCCCCCACGGACAGCGTGAAGATGTTCACGGAGTCCGCCTCCGGCGCGGAGCTGAGCAAGCCGGTGCAGTGGCTATGGGCGGGCAGCGCGCCGACACCCGTCAAGCCATGGTCGCCCGACCTCATCGAAGGCACCGAGCACACGTGTGACCCTGGCGCTGTCTGCCCACGCAGCGGCCGATGGCTTGCGCGTACGGCGACGCGGGACTGGCAGTACAGCTACGACCTCGCGCGCATCGTGACCCGCAGCCGGGGAGAGCGCATGCCGGGTGACGACGGAACAACATGGGAATGGCTGGGGCTCTGACAGTCGCGTGTCCCGCGTGACGTGCCCGCAGCATCCACAACGAAACGATTGAGCCTTTCCCCCGCGCGTCGCCCGAAAACCCTTATGCGACAGGGGGTTGGTGCGGTTGGGCGCGAGTTGTCCCCAGCCTTGCCAACAAAATCTGTGGGTAACTCGAACGCCAGACGCAAACCCGCACAGACATAAAAAAAGGAAGGCGCAGTGCCTTCCCTTTCTTCACAAAGCGACGACGCCTTACTTCTTCTCGTCGTTCAGCTGCGGCAGCGTATAAGCTGCACCCGGCGCGAGCAGACCCACCTTCGAGTACACGCGCAGCTTCTCGCGCGTGTCGGTGATGTCGAGGTTGCGCATCGTCAGCTGGCCGATACGGTCGCGTGGCGAGAACGCCGAGGCGACCTTCTCCATCGACAGACGCTCCGGCTGATACGTGAGGTTGTCCGACTTCGTGCTGAGGATCGAGTAGTCGTTGCCGCGGCGCAGTTCGATCTTCACTTCGCCGGTGATGGCGCGCGCCACCCAGTGCTGGGCCGTTTCACGCAGCATGATGGCCTGCGGGTCGAACCAGCGGCCCTGGTACAGCAGGCGGCCCAGACGGCGGCCGTTCTCGCGGTACTGCTCGATGGTGTCTTCGTTGTGGATGCCCGTCACGAGGCGCTCATAGGCGATGTAGAGCAGCGCCAGACCCGGGGCTTCGTAGATGCCGCGGCTCTTCGCCTCGATGATGCGGTTTTCGATCTGGTCGCTCATGCCCAGACCGTGACGGCCGCCGATGCGGTTCGCTTCGAGCAGCAGTTCCACGGCGTTCGGGAACGTCTGGCCGTTCAGCGCGACCGGCTGGCCTTCCTCGAAGCGGATCGTCACTTCTTCGCGGTCGATCTTGACGTCGTCGCGCCAGAACGCCACGCCCATGATCGGGTTCACGATCTTGATGCCGCTTTCCAGGCTTTCGAGATCCTTCGCTTCGTGCGTTGCGCCGAGCAGATTCGAGTCGGTCGAATAGGCCTTCTCGGCCGACATCTTGTATTCGAAGCCCGACTGGCGCATGAACTCCGACATTTCCGAGCGGCCGCCCAGTTCGTCGATGAACTGCTGGTCGAGCCACGGCTTGTAGATCTTCAGGTCCGGATTGACGAGCAGGCCATAGCGGTAGAAGCGCTCGATGTCGTTGCCCTTGTAGGTCGAACCGTCGCCCCAGATGTTGACGCCGTCTTCCTTCATCGCGGCCACGAGCATCGTGCCCGTCACGGCGCGGCCAATCGGGGTCGTATTGAAGTACGTCACGCCGGCCGTCGAGATGTGGAACGCGCCACATTGCAGGGCGGCGATGCCTTCCGCCACGAGCTGCGCACGGCAGTCGATCAGGCGTGCACCGGCGGCGCCGTACTCGGTCGCGCGGCGCGGGATCGAATCGTAGTCGTCTTCGTCGGGCTGGCCCAGGTTCGCCGTGTAGGCGTAAGGCACGGCGCCCTTGAGCTTCATCCAGTGCAGCGCGGCGCTGGTGTCGAGGCCGCCGGAGAAGGCGATACCGACCTTTTGGCCGGTCGGAAGGCTTTCAAGAATTGTGCTCATGATGAGAAAGAACCCGGTAGAACGAGAATGCGGAAGGAATTCGGTCGAATCGTCAAGTATGTTGTATCCCCGGCCTTTCGGCAAGCCTGGCGGGGAGGGCCACAGGCCCCGTTCGACGCGGCATCCGCGTTAATAAAAAGGGGCGCAGCAAGGGCCCATGCTCAGCGCAGGGTGTCCCAGGCCGCTTCGATCGCACGCAGGGCGCCCATCACGATCGACCGGTTCAGCGCCGCGGCCAGCACGCCGTCGCGCTCGGCATACGCCTCGCACAGCCGCTGGTGGTCGGTGCAGGAGCGCTGCAGGCGGCCCGGCAGCGAGGTGCTCAGGTGGCGCAGGCGGTTCGTGCGCATGCGCATGGAGTCCAGCACCTCCTTGAAGATGCCGTTGCGGCTCACACGCAGTTCCTCGTCGCGAAACGCGACGTTGGCCCAGAAGTAGCCGTCCACGTCACCCTTTGCCGCGACTTCGGCGAGCTTGCCATGCGCGCGCCACAGCGCGGCGATGTCCTCGTCCGTCGCGTGCTCGACGATCGCGAGCGACACCTGGCCGTAAAGCAGGGCGCGCAGCGCGTAGATCTCGCGCACTTCCTTCAACTGCATGGCGGCCACGCGCGGGCGGCGGCGCGGCGACCAGTCGACGAGTCCTTCACGCGTGAGCGCGAATAGCGCCTCGCGCACGGGCGTGCGGCTCACGCCGAAGCGTTTGGCGAGATCGACCGAATTCAGGTCGTCGCCGGGACGCAACCGGCCTTCGATGATGCCGCGCGCCACCCAGTCGACGATCTCGGCCACGCTCGACTGCTCGCCCGTTTCCGGGGCGGCCATTACGCCGACATCTTCATCCATGCGCTTTCCCCCGTGGCGCCGCGAGCGGGCGCAGCGCCGCCGATTGTAACAAATCCGCTGCCTGCTTCGCCTTCGAAGTCGCAGGTCGGTTACTTAAGTGTATACACTTAGGCGAGAACGTCTCTGCGAAAAGCGGAAATTCGCCATATACTGAATATAACTGTCGACACTAAAGCGCAATCCAATTCGACTACCCGTCAGGCAAGGAGACGCCATGTACATGGGAACCGAGATTGCCGGCTCAACGCACGTCGAGGCGAGTGTCTCGGCGCGGCTCGACCGGCTGCCGCCCACGCGGTACTTCCGCGGGCTGGTCGCGCGCATCGCGGTGGGCGGATGGTTCGAGTTCTATGAAATGTTCATGGCGGCCTATATCTCGCTGGGCCTCATCCACAGCGGCCTGTATCGCGCCACCACGGCCGGGCTCTTCGATGTGAACGGCTTCGCCAGCTTTCTGGGCTCGTTCTTCGCGGGCATGTTCGTCGGCACGGTGGCGCTGGGCGGCGTCACCGACCGCTTCGGGCGGCGCATCGTGTTCACCTTCGCCATGCTGACGTACTCCGTGGCGAGCTTCATCGCGGCCTTCCAGCATTCGCCGCTCGGCATGGACGCCTGGCGCTTCGTGGCGGGCGTGGGCATCGGCATGCAGCTCATCACTGTCGACACTTATATCTCCGAGCTCACGCCGCGCGATGCACGCGGGCGCTACACGGCGTTCAGCATTCTCGTCATTCTGACTTCGGTGCCCGTGGTCGCGGTCATCTCCTACGCGCTCGTGCCGCGCACGTTCCTCGGCATGGAAGGCTGGCGCTGGGTGATGATCATCGGCGCGGCCGGCGCGGTGTTCATCTGGTTCATTCGCCACGGCTTGCCGGAATCGCCGCGCTGGCTCGAGAGCAAGGGGCGGGTGAGCGAGGCGCGCCAGATCGTCGACGAGATCGAGCGCAGGGTGGTCGCCGAAACCGGCAAGCCGCTCGCCGAGCCGCCCGAAGGCCCGAATGCGAGCCAGCTGGAGGCGCGCGGCGCGTGGATCGAGATGTGGCAGGGCCGCTACTTCAAGCGCACGGTGATGCTGTCGCTGTTCAACTTCTGCCAGACCTTCGGCGTGTATGGCTTTGGCGCGTGGGTGCCGGTGCTGCTGTACTCGAAGGGCATCACGATCACGCATTCGCTGCTCTACACCATGGTGATCGCCATCACGACCCCGCTCGGCGCCATCGGCGCCATGGCCTGCGCGGAGCGCTACCAGCGCAAGTGGCAACTGGTGGGCTGTGCCATCGTCGTGGCCGTGGCGGGCGTGATGTTCGGCCAGGTGCGCGACCTCGTGCCGATCCTCCTGTTCGGCAGCGCGGTGACGATCGCGAACAACTGGCTCATCGGCATCTTCCACACCTATCAGGCCGAGCTGTATCCCACGCGCATTCGCGCGCGCGCCGTGGGCTTCGTCTTCAGCTGGAGCCGGGTGAGTTCGATCTTCGTCGGCTTTTGGGTCGCGGCGCTGCTCAAGCACTACGGCGTGCCGGCCGTGTTCCTGCTGATCTCGTCGGCCATGGTCGTGATCGTCGTGGCGGTCGGCGCGTGGGGTCCGAAAACCAACGGTGTACGTCTCGAGGAGTTGTCCCAATGAGTGGTTCCATCGCCGCCGCGTTCGCGCAGGGCCTGCATGCACTGGCCCAGCGCCCCTTGCCCGCCGACGTCCTGCAGGAAGCGAAGCGCTCGTTCATCAACGTTGCGGGCACAACGATCGGCGCCTGCACGCATCCGGGCGTGGAAGCGATACTCGCGACTGCGCGCGATCTCGGCGCCGCCCATGAGGCGGGCGTGCCCGGTCGTACGGAGCGCATCGACGTGCATTTCGCCGCGCTGGCGAACGGCTTCGCGGGTCACCTCGACGATTTCGACGATACGCATCTCGTCACCGTGATCCATCCCGCGGCGGCCACGCTCGCCGTACTCGCCGCGCTCGCGCCGCAAACGCGGCCCACGGGCGCGCAGGCGCTCACGGCGTTCGCGCTGGGCTGCGAGGCGCAATTGCGCGTGGGCGTGGCGATCTCGCCTGAGCACTACGACCGGGGCTGGCATATCACGGGCACGTGCGGCGTGATTGGTTGTGCGGTCACGGCGGCGCTGCTGCTCGGTCTCGACGAAGTCCAGCTCAAGGAGGCCGTATCGATTGCCGCCTCGATGTTCGTCGGGCAACGCGAGGCCTTCGGCACCATGACCAAGCCGTTTCATCCCGGCAAGGCGGCTGCCAACGGCATCGACGCGGCACGGCTCGCCCAGCACGGGCAGCGCGCCGCCGAGGACATCTTCGAAGCGCCGGGCGGCTACTCGCGATCGCTCTCGACGAAGGTGGACTTCGAGCGCATGAACGGCGATTTCGGCGAGCGCTGGGAGTTGCTGTTCAACACCTACAAGCCGTATCCGTGCGGGATCGTCGCGCATCCGGCCATCGATGCCGGCCTCGCAATCGCGGAGCGCATTGCGGACGCCGGTTCGATCGACGCGATCGTAGTGCGCTGTCATCCGCTCGTGCCGGAGTTGATGGGCAACCCGCAGCCTCGTGACGGCCTGCAGGCGCGCTTCAGCGCGATCCATGGTGTGGCCGCCGCGCTGTGCGACGGCCAGGTGGGCCTCGCGCAATACGACGACAGCCGCGTGACGCGCGACGACGTGAAGGCGCTGCGCGCGAAGACGACGCTCGCGCCCGACCCCGCCTTGAACCGCGACGAGGTCTACATCGAGGCGCGGCTGCACGACGGCAGCGTGGTCGCGCATCACGTCGACCATGCGCGCGGCAGTCTCGCGCGGCCCCTGACCGACGACGAACTGCTCGACAAGGTGCGTCTGCTGATCGACCCGCGGCTCGGCGCGGGCGCGGCGGATCGCATTGCCGCCGCCGTCGCGAACGTGGAGCGCGCCGCGAGTCTCGATGCGTTCTTCGCCCTTTGCACGCCGAACGAGGATCTGGTTCATGCATAACCCCGCCGCCCATTCCGCCGTTGCCGATGCATTTGTGGCGCTTGCCGCCGCGAAGCCTGGCGAGCGCGAACTCGAAGCCGCGCGCAGCGCCGTGGCGAACGCGCGCCGCTGCGCCGCGCAGCCCCACGACGCCAGCCCGCTGAGCGCCATGCTCGCGCAGGCCACCGATGCGCGCTCGCGCGCATGGCAGCTCGGCGCCGCACTCGCCACGCTGGATGCGGGCTCGACCGCCACGCCCGCCGTGGCAGCAGCGCTTACGCTCGGCGAGTCTCTCGGGGCCGACGAAGACGACATTGCCGCTGCCGTCGCGGTCGGCACGCGCGCTTCGGCGCGGCTCGGCGCCGCCGTGGACGACGAAGCGTTCCGTGCGCGCTGGAACGTCGCCGCGTCGCTCGGGATCGTGGGGGCGACGCTCGCGGCAGCGCGCCTGCTCGCGCTCGACGCGCTGCACACGCGCCACGCGCTTGGCATCGCCGCGACGCAGGCCGCCGGGCTCGCGCGCAACGTGGGCGAAGCCATGGGCTCGCTGGAAACCGGCAAGGCCGCTGCCGATGCCATCGAAGCGGCCTTGCTCGCGAAACACGGCTTCACGAGCGCGGCGGCGTCGATAGACGGACGGCGCGGCCTGGCCGCGCTGATGGCCTACCGTTTCGACGCCGGCGCGATTACCGCATGAGCTGCACCGGGCAGCGCGATTCAATACGGATTCCGAACGGATAACGATGCCAATAACGCCTTCGCCTTCGCGCCGCCGCATGCTTCAGTGCGTCGCGGCGTGCAGCATGCTGCCCGTCGTCGGCGCAATGCGTGCGTTTGCCGCCGACGCCTCACCCTCGTCATCGTCATCGCCGGACGACACCGGCATCACCGCGCAGCTTGCGCGCTATCTCGTCGCTGCGCGCGACCAGCCGTTGCCCGACGCCGTAGTGCGGCGGGCACCGTGGAGCAGCCGGGGTGCGCCTTCGTGACGTCGCCAAGGTGAACGACAAGGCGCGCGATCTCATGGAGCCCGTGCTCGGCCAGCAAAAGACCGCGCAACTGATCGAGCGGATCAACGCGCTGGAGCACGTCGCGAACGTGGCCGATCTGCGGCCGCTGTTCACGGCGTGATGCGTTCGCTACGGCATGCGCGTTCGGGACGTATCCACGACCTGCTCGTCCTTCATGCCCAACAGGCCGACGGACTCCGTGCCGGGCCGCCGCGTGGCTTTCCAGATCATCAGCAGGTGGTAGTAGAGTCGCGGGCTGAAGCCGAACTGGTACGCGTAGAGATTGCCGAGCGCGAGCTGGAGCCCGGCGCGCGCCTCGCGATTGCGCGCGAGCAGCGAGACCACGATCGGCACGAGCCGGCGCATGGCGAGCTTGCGCGCCGGTTCGAGTTCGGGCGGCAGCGCGAGGCTCTTGAGAAAGCGCCACGCCGAGATCGACGAGGCATTGATGCTCGTGCGCGTTGCCTGGGATACCGAAACGTCGGTAATGCGATAGCACGAGACGTATTCGTTCACATAGCACACGCGCTTTGCCGCGAGGCACAAGCGCGTGCCGAACACGTAATCGCAGCAGGTGCCGTAGTGGTCGTCGTAGCCGATGCGCTTGACGAGCGCCGCATCGGCGAGCCAGCCGTTATTGGGGAACATCTGCACGATGCCCACGCGGCCCGGCGGGTATTGCAGCCCAGCGGCGCTGGCCGTCCGGTGATACGCGATGTTCATGCGTTCGCTGGCCGCCTGCATGATGCGCCCGTCGTGATCGGTTTCGTATTGATCGCCGAACGCGACTTCCAGATCCGGATAACGCTGCCACTGCGCGAGCAGCTTCTCGATACAGTGCACGAGCAGATAGTCGTCGTCGTGGATCAGGAGGATCTTGTCTCCGCTCGCGCGCTCGAAGAGGCTGGCCACGTTGGGCGCCTGGCCGAGCGCGGGCACGTTGCGCCGGTAGGCGATGCGCGGGTCGTCGCCGTAACGCGAGGCGATCAGTTGCTGCGTGCGATCGTCGCTCGAGTCGTCGCCGATCACGATCTCGATGTTCGCATGCGTTTGCATGAGACACGATTCGATGCAGCGAACCAGCAGTTCAGGCCGGTTGTACGTCGGCAGGCAAATGGAGACCTTCGTTGTTGTCGTCATGGGCAGACCCCAGTGCTTGAGGGATGCGGAGACGTTCGCAAAGACGGGTTCGGAATGCGAACTTCATCCGGTGGACATGACGGTAAAGGAACAAAACGCGAAAGAAATTGAAAATAATTCGCAAGGAATGCGCCTTGCGCACGGCGGCCCGCAAAGCCCCGACCGGCGGGCATCCGCACAAGGTGCCGAGGATTGGTCTTACGAATCGGAAAGAAAATCCGGGCCGCGAAATAATCGGGAAGTCGTCGAGGAGGGTCTGAGTGCCGGAACAGTTGTGGCATTCGCGTTAACATTGGCGCTCCGCCTGAAACGACCGACGGCATCCATGGCCACCATCTCCTACGCCCACAAACCGCTCACGCCGATTCGCCGTGCGCTCGCACGCTTTTCCCTCTCCGAACTCGCGAAATACACGAAGCTCACGCTCGGCATGTGGATAGGCTTCGGCGTTCCGTACGCGTGCGGGTATCCCGAGGCGGCGGTCGCGCTCTCGGGCTCGGCCATGCTCACGCTCGCGCTCGGCAGTTCCATCTCGGCGGCGCGCGGGTACTTCCACAAGCGCGTGATGTCGAACCTCGTGGCGATGCCGATCGGCACGCTCCTGATCTGGCTGACCGCGCCGCATTTGTGGCTGGGCGTGATCCTGCTGCCGCTCGTGATCTTCACGATCGTGCGCATTCGGCCTTCGGTGTTCCAGATGACGAGCATCACCGTGCCGATGACGCTCGTGCTCTTCACGGGCGTGCACATACCGCTGCTCGAGCAACGGCTGATCGGCGTGGTGCTCGGCATGCTGCTCGGTTTCATCATTCAGCAGGTCGCGTTTCCGCCCGACCACGGATTCTGGGCAAATACGCTCGTGAACGACGGCAACGCACAGGCCGAAGCCTTGCTCAACGAAGTCGCGACGAACACGCTGGACCGCGCGAAGCTGAAATCGGCGACGGCCGCGCTGCGGGTGTCGAGCAGCAATCTGAAGCAGGCGCACGATCTCCTCAAGTCGGACCTGGAGCAGTCGTGGGTGTCGGCGCATCTGAAGCGCAATCGCGATCGCCTGCCGCTGTTCGCGTGCTACCACGAGCTATTCGATTCGATCGTCGGCTTCCTCGAAACGCTCGACACGTTCAACGCGCAATACGAGGCGCTCGACGCACAATGGAAAGAGGCCTACCGGCGCGGCCTCGCGCGCCTCGTGGACGTACACCGGCAACTGGCTTCCCAGGCCGACCTGCGGGTGGAACGCCCAGCTCTGCTCGTGGCGCCGCTGACTCGCGAGGAACTGCATGCGCTCGTCGAAGCGCTGCCCGCCACGGGCGTGTTCACGAGCGTCTATCTCGGGCATTTGACCGGTTACGGCATCCTGCTGAGCCGTTTGAGCGACATGCATACCGAGCACTTGCGCAAAGCGTGAGCGCCGCGCTCATTCCTCGCGGATCTTCCCGGCGATCCGCGCGGCGGCGGCCTGCAGATCGCCCGGGCTCGTGCAACTCATGCGTTGAATGTCTACCGCCCGCCGCGCCAGCGAGCGTCTACCCGTAATTGTCCTGGGGTGGGCGCGCCGCGTCGCATCGCGTGGCGCGCCCCGCTCGCAGCGTCCCGACTGCCGTGCCCGCCGGCCTTGCGCGCCCGATTATTCGCGATCCGCGAATGACGTATTCGGGCGTTATCCGGTACTGATTACACCGCGCTTGCGACTATCTTTGCCTCGTCGATGTCGACGGCGTCCTGCGAGCGTGCAGCGGTGCACGTCGCGTCGCACACCGTTTTCGACCATGAGCGTGTGGCGCGGCATGCGGCCGGCCCAAGGAGACAGAGATGAAACCGAA
The DNA here is from genome assembly GCF_040965595.1 of Paraburkholderia sp. EG287B. Taxonomy (NCBI): domain Bacteria; kingdom Pseudomonadati; phylum Pseudomonadota; class Betaproteobacteria; order Burkholderiales; family Burkholderiaceae; genus Paraburkholderia; species Paraburkholderia sp. EG287B. The sequence continues at coordinate 250,919 of NZ_JBFRCG010000004.1, read as the reverse complement.
CACATGGGACACGGCCTACGAATGGAAGGCCGTGACGCTGCTGGCGCTGGGCTTCGGCCTCGTGGGCCTCGACCGCTGGCTGATCGCGCCGCTGTTCCCGTCCATCATGAAAGACCTCAACCTCAATGCGCAGGATGTCGGCAATTGCATCGGCATCCTCGGCCTTTCGTGGGGCGTGTTCGCGGCGGTCATGGGCGGCCTGTCCGACAAGGTGGGGCGGCGCAAGGTGCTGATTCCGGCGATCATCGCGTTCTCGCTGCTCTCGGGCTTTTCGGGCCTCGCAGGCGGCTTCGCGAGCCTGCTGGCCGTGCGCGCGCTGATGGGCGTGGCCGAAGGTTCGTTCTGCCCGACCAGCTTCGCCGCTACAGCCGATGCCTCGCACCCGAAGCGCCGCGGCTTCAATCTCGGGCTTCAGCAAAGCGGCTTCGCGCTGTTCGGGCTCGCGCTTGCGCCGATCATCGCCACGCAGTTGCTGGGCGTGATGACGTGGCGCTGGGTGTTCGCGCTCGTCTCGGTGCCGGGGCTGATTCTCGGCTTGCTGATGTACCGCGTGATCCGGGAGCCGCAAGGCGCGCCTGCGCGTAATGCCGGTGCGTCTGCCTCGAAGGCCGAACGCGGCCACTGGCGCGACGTGATCCGCAGCCGCAACATTCCCGTGGCGATGGTCGCGCTGTTCTGCGCCATGACGGGCGTGTTCGTGCTCGGCGCCATGCTGCCGCTCTATCTCACGCAGTACCTGTCGCTCGATACGCAGCGCATGGGCGTCGTGGCCTCGGCGATCGGCTTTGGCGGTTTCGTCGGACAGTTCGGTTTGCCGGGGCTTTCGGATCTGCTGGGCCGGCGCCTCGCGAGCGTCATCGGCTTCGTGGGCACCGCTGTCATGCTGATCGTGTTTCGCGGTCTCGGCGCGCAGCCGTTCGCGCTCTTCGCGGTGCTGTTCGCGGCGTCGTTCTTCACGCTCGGCCTCGTTTCGCTGCTCTCGGGACCGGTTGCCACCGAAGCCGCGCCGGCCGGCATGGTCTCGACTTCGATCGGCCTCGTGGTGGGCGCCGGTGAAATCTTCGGCGGCGGCGTGGCGCCCGCGCTCGCCGGATTTGTTGCAGCGCATTTCGGTATCCAGAACATTTTGTGGCTGCCGATCGGCGCGGTCTTCCTCGGCGTGCTGGTGAGCCTATTCCTCAAGGAAACCGCGCCCGCGAAGCTGCGGCGTAACGAGGCCGCCGCCCCCATTGCGCCCGCCGCGCCCTTGCCTGCAGCGGGGCAGGCCGAGTAGCGTGCGCGCGCTGTCCGTGTCGTCCTCGGCGGCTGCGCCGCCCGTGCAGGAGCGGCGCGAGCGACCGGAGGCGGGCCCTATACTTGAAGGGCCCGAACCCGAGAAGAAGAGAGGAGCATGGACCGATTCCTGAGCATCGAAGCCTTCGTGCGCGTGGCGGAAACGAGCAGTTTCGCGGAAGCGGCCCGGCAACTCGGCGTGACCAGTTCGGTCGTGACGAACCGGATCCAGCAACTGGAGAAGTTCGTCAACGCCCCGCTCTTTCATCGCAGCACGCGGCACGTGCGCCTCTCCGAAGTCGGGGAGGCGTTTTATCGTGAATGCGCGGAGGTGGTGGGGCGCGTGAACGAACTGACGGACCAGATGCGCGAACTGCGCGCCACGCCCACGGGCAGGCTGCGCATCCAGATCTTGCCGGGCTTCGCGCTGGGCCATTTCGGCGGGCCGCTCGCCGAGTTCAACCGCCGCTATCCCGGCATCCAGCTCGACGTGATCGTCAACGACCGCGTGGTCGATCCGATCGAAGAAGGTTTCGACGTCGCGTTCCAGATCTTCCCGCCGATCTCCGATTCGCTGATCGAGCGGCGGCTCTTTTCGGTGCGCCGGCTCTTTTGCGCCACCCCCGCGTATGTGCAAGAGCATGGCGCGCCGCAGCATCCGCGTGAATTGCTGCAGCACACCACGGCGCTCTATTCGGGCTATCCCTCGCGCAACCGCTGGACGATGACCCGCGGCGACGAAGTCGTGGAGATGGAGTTGCCCGGCATGATCCGCTCGAACTCGGTGCATTTGCTGCGCGATTACGCGCTCACGGGCGGCGGCGTGGTGTGCCTGCCTACGCTCGTGGCGAGCGAGGCGCTCCTCAACGGCTCGCTCGTGCCGATCCTCACCGACTACCACCTCTCTGCGTTGAGCTTTGCCGCCGTGTATCCCTCCACGCAGCGCCAGGCCCTGAAAGTGAAGGCGCTAGTGGAGTTTCTGGCCGAGTATCTGGGCCCCGAGCCCGCGTGGGACGTGCCGCTGATCGAGCGCGGCTGGGTGCGCTAGCGCCTGCGACGATTGCCTGCCGCGATTATTTGCGAAACGCGAATGCCATAGTCGCCTGGCCGCCGGTTGTTACCGCCGCGCAGCGCTCCTAAAGTTGATTCCAACGAACCTTCCAAAACAGGAGACAGCCATGACCGATTCGTCATTCCACACCGCCTTTGGCTCGCTCGAGCAGTATCGCAAGGGCGAGATCGAAATCACGAGCGGCGACGCCCGCCACTATGTTTTCTCGAACGTCTTCGAAGTCGCCGCAAGCTCGGCGCCCTACGAGAAGGTCGTGGTCGGCAAGAACCTCGAATACGTGATCGAGGTGCTGCGCACGGAAGGGCAGTCGCGCTGGTTCGCCTGCGCACACGATGAGTTCGTGATCCTGATGGATGCCGAAGTGCGCATCGACTTCATCAAGCTCGATACGCCGCTCAAGGGCGGTACGGGTACGGTCGACGCGGGCGAGCAGCCTGCGGGCCGCAAGATGGGCCATGTGGTGCTGCGCCGCGGCCATCAAGCGCTGCTGCCGGCTGGCTGCGCGTATCGCTTCAGCGCGCAGAAGGCTGGCGTCGCGCTCGTGCAGACCATGGCCGGTGAGCTGTCCGTGCAGAAGTGGGCAGAGATCTGCCTGCACTGACAACACGCGCAAACCGAACACTCGACTACTGGAGACACGACATGGCCACCCTCGAAACCCTCGACCACTCCGCAGGCTTCGCCGCCGACACCGTGCGCGCGAGCGAGCCCGACGCCGTGACCGGCTATCGCCGCTACACGCTCGGCGCCTTCGAATTCACGCGCGACGAATACTTCGTGAAAGTGCTGTGGCCCGCGAAGGGACAGACGCGCACGCACGCCATCCCCGCCGACGCCTTCCTGCGCGCCATGATGCGCGACGTGGCCTGGGGCTTTTTCTACGGCTGGGTGAATTTCGACCACGTGTTCGGCACGCGCAATCACTACGGCAAGGTGGACGTGTACGCGGGCTCGTTCAACGGCATCATGAAGGACGCCGGCGTGGACTATATCGAGACCTTCGAAACGCCCACCATCATGGCGACCTTCAAGGCGATCCTGCACGACTGGACCAACGAAGGCTTCGACCCGTTCGCCGCGCCCGAGGAAACCGGCACCGCATTCGGCCGCAAGCATGGCGAGAACGACGCCGCGATCGAGCGCACGCGCATCGCCACGCGCCGCATGCCGGGCCTCGAAGGCGACTCGCCGCTGCGCGACGACCTGCCGGTGAACCGCGCCTTCGCCGACGTGGCTCAGGACAACCCCGAAGTGCACGCCGAGCCCGGTTTCGAAGGCGAGCTGCATGCGTTCAACCTCTTCAAGTACCTCTCGCGCTCGGACGTGACGTGGAATCCCTCGGTCACTTCGGTGTGCGGCCAGAGCCTGTTCTGCCCGACCACCGAGGAGTACATCCTGCCGGTTTTCCACGGCAACGACCGCGTGGAGTGGTTCCTGCAGCTCTCCGACGAGATCGTCTGGGACATCGGCGACAAAAACACCGGTGCGCCGCGCGCACGCATCACCATGCGCGCGGGCGACATTTGCGCCATGCCCGCCGATATCCGCCATCAGGGCTATTCGACCAAGCGTTCGATGCTGCTCGTGTGGGAGAACGCGACCGCCGGCTTGCCCAAGCGCTACGAGAGCGGCGAACTCAAGCCGTATCCGGTCGAGTTCTGAGCGAGTTCCCAGCAGCTACCCAGCATGCCTAAGCATCAACCGAGGATTTACTCATGCAAACGCAATTGTTCATCGACGGCCGCTTCGTTGACGCCGTCGAGGGCGGCACCATCGACGTGCTCAATCCGCACGACGGCTCGCTGATCACGAAGATCGCCGCCGCCACCGCGGCCGACATCGATCTGGCCGTGGCCGCCGCCACGCGCGCCTTCCCGCAGTGGTCGGCGATGCCGGCCGCCGAACGTGGCCGCCTGCTGCTGCGTCTGGCCGACGCCATCGAAGCGAACGGCGAAGAACTCGCGCAACTGGAATCGCTCGACACCGGGCACCCGATCCGCGATTCACGCGCACTGGACGTGCCGCGCACGGCGGCGTGCTTCCGCTACTTCGGCGGCATGGCCGACAAGCTGCAAGGCTCGGTCATTCCGGTCGAAACGGGTTTTCTCAACTACGTGCAGCGCGCGCCCATAGGCGTGGTGGGCCAGATCGTGCCGTGGAATTTCCCGCTCATGTTCACGAGCTGGAAGATGGGCCCGGCGCTCGCGGCCGGCAACACGGTAGTGCTGAAGCCCTCGGAAATCACGCCGCTTTCCACGCTGCGTATCGTCGAGCTGATGGCGGAAGTGGGCTTTCCCGCGGGTGTCGTCAATATCGTGCCGGGCTATGGGCATACGGCCGGGCAGCGGCTCGCGGAGCACGAGGGCGTGGGCAAGATCGCCTTCACCGGCTCGACGGCAACGGGGCGGCGCATCGTGGAGGCCTCGCAGGGCAACCTGAAGCGCGTGCAGCTCGAACTGGGCGGCAAGGGCGCCAATATCGTGTTCGACGACGCCAATCTCGACGCCGCCATCAACGGCGCGGCCTGGGCGATCTTCCACAACCAGGGGCAGGCGTGCATTGCGGGTTCGCGTCTGGTGCTGCATGAGCGCATCGCCGACGAATTTCTCGAACGCTTCGTGGCGCTCGCCGCCTCGATTCGTGTCGGCAATCCTTTGGACCCCGAAACAGAAATGGGGCCGCTCACTTCGCTGCAGCATCTGGAGCGCGTGAAGGCCTTCGTGGACGTGGCGCGCGAGCAGGGCGGGCGCGTCCTCACGGGCGGCAGCGCGCCGCAGGACCCTGCGCTCGCCAACGGCTATTACGTGCGCCCGACGGTGATCGAGGCGAAGACCCAGGACGATCGTATCGCGCAGGAAGAGGTGTTCGGCCCGTTCGTGACCGTGCTGCGCTTCAAGTCCGACGAAGAGGCGCTCGCCATCGCCAACGGCACCGACTACGGTCTCGGCAGCGGCCTGTGGACGCGCGACCTCGCGCGCGCGCACAGCATCGCGGGCAAGATTCACGCGGGCATGTGCTGGGTGAACTGCTACAAGCGCGTGAATCCGGGCAGCCCGTTCGGCGGCGTCGGTCAATCGGGCTACGGTCGCGAAATGGGCTTCGAGGCGATGCACGACTACACGGAGGCCCGCTCGGTGTGGGTCAACGTGGACGCCCAGGTGCCGCCCCACTTCAAGCGTTGAGGCACGTATGGATCGCTTCGTTTATCAGGGCTTGCCGTCGCGCGTGGTGTTCGGCTGGGGCAACCTCGCGCGGTTGCCCGAAGAGGTGGACCGGCTGGGCGCACGCCGCGCGTTGATCCTCTCGACGCCCGAGCAGCGGCCGCTCGCTGAAGAAGTCGCGCGCCTGCTCGGCGAGCGCGCCGCGGGTATCCATGCCGAAGCGGTCATGCACGTGCCCGTGGAGGTCGCGCGGGCAGCGCGCGAGAAAGCGGCGGCACTGGATGCGCAGTGCTGCGTGGCCGTGGGCGGCGGCTCGACCATCGGCCTTGGCAAGGCCATCGCGCTCGAATCGGCGCTGCCGATCGTCGCCGTGCCCACGACCTACGCGGGCTCGGAGATGACGCCCATCTACGGTCTCACCGAAGGGCGCCTGAAAAAGACCGGGCGCGACTTGCGCGTGCTGCCGCGCACTGTGATCTACGACCCGTCGCTCACGGTCTCGCTGCCCGCCGGCATTTCGGCGGCCTCGGGCGTGAACGCCATCGCGCACGCGGTGGAGGCGCTCTATGCCGAGGACGCGAACCCGGTGATCAGCCTGATGGCCGAAGAATCGATTCGCGCGCTGGGCGAAGCGTTGCCGGGCGTCGTGCGTCGCCCGGACGACGCGGCGATGCGCAGTCGCGCGCTCTATGGCGCGTGGCTCGCGGGCACTTCCTTGGGCGCCGTGAGCATGGCGCTGCATCACAAGCTCTGCCACACGCTCGGCGGCACCTTCAACCTGCCGCACGCGCAAACGCATGCGGTCATGCTGCCGCATACGGCGCATTACAACCACGCGGCCGCGCCACACGCGCTCGAGCGCGTGGCGCGTGCGCTCGGCGGCGCGCATGCGGATGAGGCCGGGCCGCGGCTCTATGCGTTGAACGAGTCGCTTGGCATTCCCATGTCGCTCAAGGAAATCGGTATGCCCAAAGCGGGCCTCGACGAAGCGGCCGATCTCGCGTGCACGAATGCCTACCCCAATCCGCGGCCGCTGGAGCGCGCGGCGATCCGCGCACTGCTGCAACGCGCGTGGGAAGGCCTGGCGCCGCGCTAGCCGGGTTGCGCCACGCCACGTGCGTGGCGCACAAAACAACGGAAAGGAGACAACCATGTCGATGCATGGCACCGAGGCCGAACGCGCCTTGACGGAACAGGTCGTGGGCCGCTTCGCGAACACACCCGACGCGCGTCTGCGCACGCTGATGCAAAGCCTCGTGCGCCATCTGCACGCCTACGTGCGCGAAGTCGAGCCGACGGAGGCGGAGTGGTTCGCTGCGATCCGCTTCCTGACCGAGACGGGCCAGATGTGCGACGACGTCGTGCGCCAGGAATTCATCCTGCTGTCCGACACGCTGGGCGTGTCGATGCTCGTCGATGCGATCAATCACCGCTATGCTTCCGGCGCGACCGATACGACCGTGTTCGGCCCGTTCTACATCGAAGGCATGCCCGAACGCGCCTATGGCGAGAACATGGCGTTCACGCCGGGTACGCCGGCCCTCGTGCATGGCCGCGTGCTGACGACCGACGGCGAGCCCGTGGCGAACGCGCTGCTCGACGTGTGGCAGACGGCCGACAACGGCATGTACTCGGGGCAGGACACCGAACAGCCGCACGGCAACCTGCGCGGCCGCTATCGCACCGACGCCGAAGGCCGCTACGCGCTCCGCACCATCGTGCCCGTGTGCTATCCCATTCCGACCGACGGCCCGGTGGGCCGCATGCTCAACGCCACGGGGCGGCATCCGTGGCGGCCCGCCCATCTGCACTTCATGATCACGGCGCCGGGCCACAGCGCGCTCGTCACGCACCTGTTCAACCAGAACGACCCGTATCTGGATTCGGACGCGGTGTTCGGCGTGAAGCCCTCGCTGCTCGTCGACTATCGCGAGCACGCGGCGGGTGGGGCGGCCGCGCAGCAGTTCGGCTTCGAGGGCGGCTTTCGCGAGGCGTGCTACGACTTCGTGCTGGAGCGCGCATGAGACCGCACACACGCTACTACGCCGTATTCGCCACCGACAAGCCCGGCATGCGCGAAGTCCGCGAGCGCGAACGCGCGGTGCATCGCACCTATCTGCGCTCGGCCGCGCAACGCGGGGTGTTCGTGCGGCTGGGCGGCTCGACGCTCGCGCCGCATTGCGACGCGCTCAACGGCACGCTGCTCGTGATAGAGGCGGAAGGCTACGACGACGTGATGCGCTTCGTGCGCGACGATCCCTATACGCTGGCGGGCTTGTTCGAGCACGTCGAGATCCGTCCGTGGGACTGGAATCTTGGCAATCCTGAGCAAAGAGTGTGAACCATGCAGACCGTGTGCCTGTGTTGCCTTGACGACGTGCCCGACGGCGGCGCGCGCGTGATCGACGCCGCGCTGGCCGGGCGGCCGGTCGTCGTCGTGCGGCGGGCCGGCGAAGTATGGGCGTACGCGAACCGTTGCCCGCACTTCTCGGTGCCGCTCGACTACGAGCCCGGCCATGTGCCGACGTATCGCGCACAGGTGATCATGTGCGCGCATCACAGTGCGTTATTTCGCTTCGAAGACGGGCAGTGCATCGAAGGCCCGTGCGCCGGCGCCAAGCTCGATGCGATTCCCGTGTGGCTCGACGCGCAGTCCAACGTCGTGGCGCATTGCGGCGGCGCCTGACCGTTTTCCACGCACGGGCCATCGATGCTCGCGCTGAGTCCGGCGTCGGATTGCGCATGACGCAGGAACAGCGCGAGCAGTTCAGGCCGTAGCCCGTCGCCGCGTTGAGCGGCGAGCGCGTGAAGGGCGAGGAGCGGAGCAAGCGGTGACATGATTCGACTCCCTATGTGAGACGTTCCGTTCGTGGCGCAGTCAGACCCGCCTGATGAGCCCGAGCTGCGTGAGCGCCGTTACGCCGTCGTCGAGCCCGATCTCCTCGACGATCTTGCCGTCTTTCAGGCGCAATACCGTCGTGCCGGTGAAGTGCATCTTGCGGCCGCTCGCCGCCGGCAACGATCCCGCGAGAAAGTCACCGAACGCCGGGCCCGAATGGGTGCCGCCGCCTTCCCACTGACCCACCACGTATTCGCCTTCAGCGATGAGATCGGCGGCGCCCCAGAAGTTCAGATCGGGGAACGCCGCGCGAAAGCCGGTCATGAACGCCTTGATGTCCTCGCGGCCGCGGCGCGGCTCGTGCAGCGAATACTTGAGCAGCATGTCCGGCGCGGCTAGCTCGTCGACGACGCTGAGGTCGCAGGTTTCGCCCCAGAAACGCGTGAACCAGCGGCCAACGAACGCCTTGTTGTCCTCTTCCATCGACATGTTCGACTCCTTGCTGATCTCGATTCACGGCGAAGCAGGATTGCTCCGCCTGAAATGAACGATATCGACCGGCAAACCACGCAGATACCCGTTTCTTGCCGTGACATTCGCGTGGCATTCACGCCGTGGCACGCGCCGAATTAGAGCGCAACATTCGGATCGGAACGCACGGTGCGCCGGCGTATCGTTGGTCTGTGGGCGAGATCGGCGAGAATGCCGCTTGCGAGAGGAGGAACACACGCGATGAAAACCGGGGCCATGCGGGCTGAGAAGCCGGAATCCGCAACGTACGACTGGGTCGAGATCGAGCGATCGCTCGACGCGCGCGGCTACGCCGTGCTGCCCCGCGTGCTCAGGCCCGAGCAATGCGCGCAACTCGCTGCCCTGTACGCGAGGGACGATGGCTTTCGCTCGCGCATCGTCATGGCGCGTCACAATTTCGGGCGCGGGGAATACAAGTACTTCGCGTATCCGCTGCCGTCGCTGCTTCAGCGCTTGCGGCATGCGCTCTATCCGTACCTCGCGCCGATCGCCAACCGCTGGAACGGGCAACTGGGGATCGACACGCAATACCCGGCCGACCTCGACGCCTTTCTCGATCAATGCCACCGCGCAGGGCAAACACGTCCGACACCGCTCATCCTCGAATACGGCCCGGGCGACTATAACTGCCTGCACCAGGACCTCTACGGCGAGCATGTGTTTCCGCTGCAGGTGGCGATGCTGCTGTCACGGCCAGGCGTCGATTTCGAGGGCGGCGAGTTCGTGATGACGCAGAGCGCGTCGAACGGTCAATGCGCCGAAGTGATTCCGCTGGAGCAGGGCGACGCGGTGCTGTTCACCGTCAACCAGCGCCCGGCTGCGAACCGGCGCGGCGGCACGCGCCGGGTCGCCATGCGCCACGGCGTGAGCGTGGTGCGCAGCGGCAAGCGTCATACCGTCGGCCTGATTTTCCACGATTCACGTTAGTGCGCGTACGACGCGAAGGAACGCATCATGCACCTGTTTCTCAGCCATATCGAGTCGCCGCTCGGCGACCTCATGCTGGTGAGCGATGCGCAGCAGCGGCTGCACGCGCTCGAATTCGCCGATCACCGCTCGCGCCTGCATCGTGGCTTGCGCGAACGCCACAACAGTGCCGAATGGATCGACGCCGCCGCGCCGGCTTCGATCGCCGACGCCATGACGCGTTATTTCTCGGGCGAATTGACCGCGCTCGATTCTCTGCCGGTCGTCATGACAGGCTCGGACCTGGAGGAAAAGGTCTGGGCCGCGTTGCGCCAGATTCCGGCCGGCACCACCACCAGCTACGGCAAGCTCGCGAAAGCGTTGGGATTCGAAGACCCGCGCGCGGCGATCGACATCGGCGCGGCGAACGGCGCGAATCCCATCGCGATCGTCGTGCCGTGCCATCGCGTGATCGCCAGCAACGGCGAGTTGAAGGGCTACGCGTGGGGCCTGCATCGCAAGCGCTGGCTGCTCGAACACGAGAAGGCGATACCCGCCACGCGCGACGTTCCGCAAACGGCAACGCTCCCAGGCTTTTGAAATGAATATGTCCTTGCCTATGACTTCATCTGCCGACCCATTCGACAAGCTCGATTGGAGCGCAATCGCCGCGCGACTGGACAGCGAAGGCTATGCGGTACTGCCTCGGCTAGCCGGCGCGGACGAAGCCCGCAGGCTCGCGCGCGAAGCCGGCACATCGACCGCATTGCGCCGCGTTGCGCTCGACTCGCTCGATCTCGGCCGTGGCGATCTGCTGTATTTCGGCACGCCTCTCCCGCAGCCGTGGGCGCAATGGCGTGTGGACCTCTATCGTCAGTTGGCGCCCATTGCCAATCGATGGAACGAGATGCTTGGCATGCCTTATCGATTCCCCGCGACGCTGGATGAGTTTCTGGAGCGCAACCGGCGAGCGGGGCAAAAGCAGGCGCAGTCGCATTTGAACCGGCTAGGCACCGACGACTATCTGGCGCTGCATCAACGCAGTGACGGCGAGCATGTATTTCCGCTGCAAGTGGTCGCCTTGCTCTCGGCGCCGGGGAAAGACTTCACGGGCGGCGAACTGGTGCTGACCGAGCAGCGTCCGCGCATGCAGTCGCGCCCGACGGTCGTCCCGCTCGGGTTGGGCGACGCGGCGATCATCGCCACGGCCCAGCGGCCATTCAAGGGCAGCAGCGCTTACTACCGCGTGAACCTCCGGCATGCCATCAGCCGCGTGCGCAGCGGCAAGCGCATTGGCGCCGAGTTGTCGTTCCACGACGCACCGCAAGCGGCAAACGATCAACACGCTTTCGATCTCGACATCTGAATCCTGCCGCGCAGGCATTCCAGTCCGGCGCGGCAGATGCAACTAACTGTCCGGCCCACCCACCCCCGGCCCACTCCGCGCCACAGCGCGGCGGTACCAATTCGTCTTCACGCGACGCGCATCGCCCAGGGACTTCCCTTACAAAGACTTCATCGACTATTTATCGATAAATTGTCGTGATAGATTTCCGGGCTGAATTGGGCGCAACGGGGAAGCGCGCCAGCGCGCGCCGGGTCCACGAGACCGGCGGAAATCGATAAGGCGGAGGAGAGATGCTGGTTTTGATAGGGGTGCCGATCGTCGTGTTCGGTTTCGCATTGCGCCTGAACGCGCTGCTCGTCGTGTCGTCGCGGGCCTGATGTTCGCGTCGTTCGCCCTCTTCAACCTGCTCGACCGCGCGAACCCGCGCCGCGTCGTCAACTTCGTGTTCTGGGGCGTCTATGCGCTGACGTTCCTGTTCGGCGGCGTTGCTGCCGCATTTCGTGATGGGGTGTCTCGCCATCGCGCTCGCGTTGCTCGCGGGCTCGGGCAAGCTGGGCCGCAGCCCCGCGGCCAACGACGATGCCAAAGCCGAGGCGCGCCGCGAGCAAGGGGCGCGGCGCTTCGGCAGCCGGCTCTTCATTCCGGCGCTGCTCATCCCGGTGGTGACGCTCGTCGGCACGCTCACACTCAAGTACGCGCCCTTCGTCGAAGCGAAGAACGTCACGCTCATTTCGCTCGTGATCGCCACGCTCGTTGCGTTCGGCGCGGCGCTCGTCATGTTGCGCGATTCGCCCGTGCAGGCGCTCAAGGGCGCACGGCACACCATGGACGCCGTGGGCTGGGCCGCCATCCTGCCGCAGATGCTCGCGGCGCTCGGCGCGCTGTTCGCCGCGGCGGGCGTCGGCCACGTGGTGTCCGAACTCGTCACGAACTGGATTCCCCAGAATTCGGCGTTCGCGGTCGTGGCCGCCTACACTTTCGGCATGGCCCTCTTCACGATGATCATGGGCAACGCGTTCGCTGCCTTCCCGGTGATGACCGCCGGCATCGGCCTGCCGCTGATCGTGCATCAGTTCCACGGTACACCGGCGCTTCTTGGCGCCATCGGCATGCTCTCCGGCTTCTGCGGCACGCTCATGACGCCGATGGCCGCGAACTTCAACATCGTCCCCGCGGCGCTGCTCGAATTGAGCGACAAGAACGGCGTGATCAAGGCGCAATGGCCGACCGCCGTGCTGCTGCTCGTCGTCAACACGCTGCTGATGTACGCCTTCGTTTTCCGGTTCTGATGAGATCACGATGACCACACACCTCACCGCCGCCCATGCCTCGAAGTTCGCCTCGCTCGCGCTTGCCCACCTCACGCGCGAGTACCCGAACAAGCTGACTCACTCGCTCGAAGGCCCGCAGGACGTGCTGGGCCCGCGCGCGCTCCACCCGGTGTTTTACGGCAGCTACGACTGGCATTCGTGCGTGCACGGCTACTGGCTCGTGCTGCATCTGCTGGAGCGCTTTCCCGACCTGCCCGAGGGGCCGCAGATCGTCGCCGTGGTCGACGAGCACTTCACGCCGGAGAAAATGGCCGGTGAGATGGCCTACCTCACGCTCGCGCACAACCGCGGTTTCGAGCGCCCTTATGGCTGGGCATGGCTGCTCGCGCTCGCGGCACAGGTCGACGCGCTGGTCGAGTCGATGAAGCTGCCGCAGGCCGCGCGCTGGCAGGCGGCGCTGGCGCCGCTCACCGACTGGTTCGTCGAGCGTTTCGAGGAATTCCTGCCGAAGGCGACCTATCCGTTGCGAGTGGGCACTCACTTCAATACGGCGTTCGCGCTCACGCTCGCGTACGACTTCGCGAAAGCCACGTCGCGTCCGGCGCTGGCGACGCTGATCGAAGACACCGCCACGCGCTGGCATACGAACGACGCGGGCTGCCAGGCGTGGGAGCCGGGCGGCGACGAGTTCCTCTCGCCCGCGCTGAGCGTGGCCCTGCTGATGAGCCGCGTACTGAGCGCGCAGGATTTCGAGCCGTGGTTCACGCGCTTCTTGCCCAACCTCGCGGTGCAAGAACCGGTCACGCTTTTCACGCCGGCCACCGTGACCGACCGCAGCGACGGCAAGATCGCCCACCTCGACGGGCTGAACCTGAGCCGCGCGTGGTGTCAGCGCTCACTTGCACGCGCGCTGCCCGCGGGTGACGCCCGCGTGGCCGTCCTCAACGATGCCGCGCAATTGCATCTGGCCAGCGCGCTCGACCATGTGGCCGGGGACTATATGGGCGAGCACTGGCTCGCCACCTTCGCGACGCTCGCGCTCGAAGCATGACAAACGCATGAAACAGGTGGGGCGCGCCGTGTGCGGGCCCCACGCCGTTTTCCAGACTGAAGATTTACGCGCCTGCGGTCGATATCACGGGCTGAAGCCCCGAGCCGCCGCCGGAATCCGCTGCGCACAGGCCGGCTCGGGACGTCGAACCCATTCAGGTCTGGAAGGTATGCAAGTAGAGAAATTCATGACGAGCCGTGTCGTTACCGTCGGTTTCGACGACACGCTCGCGACGGTGCGCGAGATCTTCGCGGAAGCGAGCTTTCACCATCTGCTCGTGGTCGAAGACGGCAAGCTGCAAGGCGTCGTTTCCGATCGCGACCTGCTGCGCGCGATCAGCCCGTTCATCGACAGCGTGGTCGAATCCGCGCGCGACCTCGGCACGCTCAACAAGCGCGTGCACCAGATCATGAGCCGCAAGCCGCTCACGCTGCGACCCGAGTCGAGCCTCTCCGACGCCGTGGCCCTCTTTCTCTCCAACAAGATTTCGTGCATCCCCATCGTGGATGCCGAATTTCGCCCCGTGGGCATCGTGAGTTGGCGCGACGTGCTGCGCTATCTCGTGCCGGTGGACGAGGGCGAAGCGGGCGCACACGAAGCCAGCGCGTGATGCGGATTGACTCGCATGCATCCCACATATGGGTCTGTATTACGAAGCGTTGCTAACGGTCGTGCTTCTTTGCTGTAAACCATAAAGTTCGCACGCTCTCCTGCCGTTGTTATGTACTGGGCGCTTAATCAGCCTGAACGCAAGGGCTGCACTGGGTAGGCGCACCGGAACATTCGATGAAAAACGACTGGGACACGCGCGGCCTCCAGAGCCGCGCGCCCCACGGAGAGAGACCAGGAATGCTTCACAAGCTGTCGATACGCGCGAGCCTGACCCTGATGATCGCCTTCTTTGGCGTCGTCCTGATCGTCGGCGCCGCCACAGGACTCCTGTCGATGCGAGCGGGCAACGAGTCGCTGCGCACCATGTACACCGTCAATACGCCGGCCGTCGCCGACCTCGAAGGCAGCGCCGGCCAGTTGCTGCGTCTGCGCCTTGCGCTCGCCACCAACGCATCGCTGTCCGATCTCGGCGACCACGATGCCGCGGACGCGGTGCTCAAGCGCTTCGATCAATACCTGAAGAACTCGAACGAGCGTCTGGACCACTATCTGTCGATTGCGAGCGGAGAAGGCGAGGCGCAGGATCTGATCGCCGACATGCAGGCCAAGCGCAACAGCTTCCTGCACGATGGCGTCGAGCCGGCGCTGGCGGCGCTCAAGGCCGGTGACAAGACCGCGTTCCAGGAATTGCAGGGCCACAAGCTGCCGTCGCTCTACAGCAACTACGAAAAGGCGATGCTCGTGCTCGAGAAGCGCCAGATCGACCTCGGCGCGCAGCGCTACCAGGAAGCGCAGGACCGCTTCAATGCGGTGAGCGTCGCCGTGGGCGTGGGCATGGTGCTCTCGTTGCTGTTCGCGTGGATCGGCCGCGCGGCGCTCATGCGCGCGATCGTGCATCCCGTGGACGCGGCCATCGCGCAGTTCCAGCGCATCGCCGCCGGCGACCTGAGCGGCACGGTGCAGACGACGAGCAACAACGAAATGGGCCGCCTGCAGGCCGCGCTGCGGCAGATGCAGGATGCACTCATCAAGACGGTCAGCAGCGTGCGTGAAGGCGCGCTGTCGATCGACAAGGGCGTGAGCGAGATCGCCGCGGGCAATACGGATCTTTCGCAGCGCACCGAAGAGCAGGCCGCCTCGCTCGAGGAAACGGCGGCGAGCATCGAAGAGCTGACCTCCACCGTCAAGCAGACCGCAGAAAACGCACGCCAGGCCAGCACGCTCGCCGAGGGCGCTTCCGGCCTCGCCGCGCAGGGCGGCGCGCTCTCGCGCGAAGTGGTCGGCACGATGCAGGACATCGTGGGCGACTCGCGGCGCGTGGGCGAGATCGTCGGTGTGATCGAGGCGATTGCGTTCCAGACCAACATTCTCGCGCTCAACGCGGCTGTGGAAGCGGCGCGTGCGGGCGAGGAAGGGCGCGGCTTCGCGGTGGTGGCGAGCGAAGTGCGCTCGCTGGCGCAGCGCAGCGCCGCGGCGGCCAAGGAGATCAAGGAACTGATCGAGTCGTCGACCTCGCGCGTGGAAACGGGCGCGGGCCTCGTCGAGCGCTCGGGCTCGACGATGAGCGAAATCGTCGAAGCGATCGCGCGTGTCAGCGCGATCATGAACGAGATCGCATCGGCGGCGGCGGAGCAGAGCACGGGCATCGATCAGGTCAACATCGCCGTGGGACAGATGGACCTCGTGACCCAGCAGAACGCGGCACTCGTCGAGCAGGCAACGGCCGCGGCATCGTCGCTCGAAAACGAAGCGCACCGGCTCAATGCAGCGGTTTCGGTGTTCCGCACCGGTCACGCGGGGTAAGGCAAACGCTGCATGGTGTGATGCGCCGGTTATAGTCGTGCCTTCACGACTGCGGACTTCCAGCACCATGCAGCTTCTCGATCACGTTTCGATCGGCGTGCCCGATCTCGACGCAGCGCGTCCCTTCTACGATGCGATCATGAATGCGTTGGGTGCGCTGAAGGTCTACGACCGCCCCAACGCGCTCGGCTACGGTGAGCGTTGCGACGCGGCCGAAACGCAGTCTTCGTATCTTTCCATCTATCTGGATGCCGGCGCCATCGAGCCGAACAAGCGGCACTGGTGCTTCAAGGCCGCGACGCGCTCGCAGGTCGATGCGTTCCATGCCGCCGGTCTCGCGGCGGGCGGACGGTCGGATGGCGACCCGGGCTTGCGGCCGCACTATCACGCCGACTATTACGCCGCCTTTCTCATCGATCCGGCCGGCAACCGGGTCGAGGCCGTGTGCCATACTGCATCGGCCTGACGCTGCGCATCAGGTCAGGCGTGGGAGAGGGGGAAATGACAGGCACTGGCAAATACTGGTTTCGAGCCAAACGCTATGGCTGGGGCTGGGGACTTCCGCTCACCTGGCAGGGGTGGGTGGTACTCGTGGTGTATGTCGTCTCGATCTGTTTGATCGCCGTTTTCTTTGAACCGCACGGGCATCCGTATGCGTTTGCGGGCCTCGCGATACTCGCCACTGTCGCACTCTCGGTGATCTGCTGGCTCAAGGGCGAGCCGCCACGCTGGCGCTGGGGCAAGCACCGCGAGTGAGCCGTTTCAGAATCGACGGCAAATATCTGCATATCACGACACTGCCTGCTCGCGGCCCGGTAAAGAATGCATTTCCGAACGGGTGTGGGTGAAGGTCGAATAGACGGTATCGCACGGCAATCCCGAACGCGTCCGAAGTGCTGCGCCTCGCGTGCGCAGCCGCACGGGGAAACGCGTTTTCTTGCCGCTTTGCACCATAAAATCAGCACCTTATCCGTATGTTACCTGTCATCGTTTTTCCCGATTGAGCGCGTAAAGGCTGGTGATACTGTTGTGGGCACATTCTTCAAAGCAGCAATGTGGCGGGCAGATGTTCCTCAACGATGCTGGCGAATCGGAGATGCATGATGTCCAGTAACGGCGTGTGGCGAAACCTTCATCGCGTAGCGGCGACGGGTATGGTGGCGGCAGGGCTGGGCCTCGCGGCCGGTGCGCATGCCGCGGGTGAGCCGATCAAGATCGGCGTGATCAGCGAGGAGTCCGCGGTGGCGGGCGCTTCGATCAGCAAGGCGGCGCAGCTCGCCGCGGCCGAGATCAACGCGAGCGGCGGCGTGGATGGCCGGCCCATCCAGATCATCGCGTACGACGACCACTCGTCGGCCTCGGACGGCGTGCGCGCGTTCCAGCGCGCCGCGACCCAGGACAAGGTGGTTGCCGTGATCGGCAGCTATATCAGCGAAGTGGCGCTCGCCATGGAACCCTGGTCGGCGCGCCTGAAAATGCCCTTTATCACGCCGGGCGCCGCGAGCAACGATATTTCGAAGCACGTCCACGACGACTACGACCACTACAAGTACACGTTCCACGGCTGGATGACTTCGGCGTTCATCGCGCAGTCGATCTGCGATTTCTCGCACGATATTCTCGTCGGCCAGTTCAAGATGAAGTCGACGGTCGTGATGAGCGAGGACGCCGCATGGACCAAGCCGCTCGACGAGCGCTTCATGGAATGCCTGCCCAAGGCCGGGCTCAAGGTGGTCGATCATATCCGCTTCAATCCGGATACTTCGGACTTCACACCAATTTTCAACCAGATCGAGGCCAGGCACCCCGATACGATCACCACGGGCATCAGCCACGTGGGCGTACAGCCGACGGTGCAATGGCACGATCAGCAGGTGCCGATCCCGATGTCGGGCCAAAGCTCGCAGGCCACGACCACGAGCTTCTGGAAAGACACGAACGGCGCGACGGAGGGCGTGATCACGGCTTCCGCTGCGGCGCCGGGCGTGGCGATCACGCCGAAGACGGTGCCCTTCGCGGATGCCTACCAGAAGAAGTTCGGCGTATCGCCCGCGTATTGCGGCTTCTCGACCTATGACCTCGTGTACATCCTCGCGGATGCGATCAAGCGCAACAAGGGCTCGACCGATCCGGACCAGATGGTCGCCGCGCTCGAGAAGACGGATTACGTAGGCACGATCGGGCGCTGGCAGTTCTACGGCAAGGACGACCAGTTCACGCACGCGCTCAAATACGGCCCGGGCTATATCACCGGCATCAACCTGCAGTGGCAGGACGGCAAGCAGATCGCGATCTGGCCCAAGTCCGTTGCGAACGGCAAGGTCAAGTTCCCGACCTTCATCAAGCTCCAGCAAGCTAGCGCGAACTAGCGTCGTAGTGCGTCGCGCCGTGCGGCCCTTCGTCTGACGATGGGCCGCACGGCGCTTGTTGCGACACACCAACCCACCTGAAAGGCCGGACATGCTGCTCTTGCAGATCCTCATCGACGGCTTTGCCATCAGTTCGCTCTACGCGCTCGGCGCCATCGGCTTCACGCTGATTTTCGGCGTCTCCGGCATCTTGAATCTCGCACATGGCGGCGTGATGCTCGTCGCGGCGCTGATGGGCTGGATGCTCGCGGGCGAGGCGGGCCTCGGCACCTATCTCGGCACGCTGCTTGGCGTGGTCGCCGGTCTCATCGCGGCCTATGTCACCTACCTGATGGTGGTGCGGCCGATCCAGCGTTCGGCGGCGATTCCGGGCGAAGAGAAGGAAATTTTCGTGCTCACCGGCACCTTGCTGTGGGGCATCATGATCCAGCAGGGCATGGCCTGGCTCTTCACCGACAACCCGGTGACGATGCGCCCGCTCATCAGCGGCGTGGCGATGATCGGCAGCGTGCGCGTGCCGTTCAACGAGATCATGATCGCCGTGGTCTGCTGGGCCGTGATCGGTCTCCTCTGGCTGTTCGTGAATCGCACGCGCGCGGGCAAGGCGCTGCTCGCCGCCTCGATGAATCCGCGCGGCCTCACGCTGCTCGGCTTCGAACTCTCGCGCATCTATCTGCTCGCATGGACCATCTACGGCGTGCTGGCGGGCATTGCGGGCGTGCTGCTGGCGTCGTTCCTCGGCGTGAGCACGAACAACGCCGGGCAGCTCACGGCGAGCGCGTTCTCCATCGTCGTGCTGGGCGGGCTCGGCAGCGTTTCCGGGTCGTTGATGGCCGCGTATGTGGTCGGCTATCTGGAGACCGTGACCGCGTATCTCGTCGCGCCGACGCTGCGGCCGCTTCCGGCGCTGCTGCTGCTGGTGCTCGTCGTGTACGTGCGGCCCCAGGGCTTCCTGGGACGTCGCTAACCGAGCGAAGGGAGCACATCGACATGTCCGGTCTTCTTCGTTCGCGTGGGGTATGGGTGGCCGTGTTGCTCGCCGTCGCGGCGGCCACGCTGCCCTGGTGGATGTCGGGGTATATCCTCGGCGTGCTCACGGTCGCGTACTACTTCGGCGTATTCGCGATGTCGTGGGATCTGCTGTTCGGCTTTGCCGGCGAGGTCAATTTCGGCCCGACGTTCCTGATCGGCCTCGGCGCCTATTCGGCGGCCATCATCGATGCCCACTGGGGGCTGCCGATTCCTGTCTGCGTAATCGCGGGCGGCCTCTTCGCGCTGCTGGGCGGCCTGCTGCTCGCGGTCCCCGCGCTGCGGCTGCGCGGTCCGTACTTCGGCCTCGTCACGCTCGTGGCGGTGCTGCTGCTGCAGAACGCGATCGTGATTTTCGCGGGCGTGACGGGCGGCGAGATCGGCATGATGGTGCCGGACGTGATGTCCGTCGACGCCAACCACAACTACTGGATCGCGCTCGCGTTTCTGGTGGTTTGCGCGATCCTGCTGTTCGGCCTCTCCCGCTCGGCCATCGGCCTCATCCTGCAGGCCAGCGGCCAGGACGCCACCGGCGCGCAGGCGCTGGGCTTCAACGTCACGCGGCACAAGCTCGTGGCCTTTTGCATCAGCGCCGTGTTTTCGGGCGTGGCGGGCGCGATGCTGGTGTTCTATCAAGGCACGGCTTCGGTGAGCACGGTGGTGGACTTGAGCGTCGGCGTGCAGATCATCATCGCGGCCGTGCTCGGCGGGCGCCGCACGATACTCGGCGCCGTGCTCGGATCGATCTTCCTGATCGTGGCCGGCGAGTTCCTGCGTCCGCTCGGCCAGCTCAACACGTTCGTTGTCGCGGCGGTGGCGCTCGCGGCGCTGCTGTTCTTTCCGGACGGTTTGCTCGGCAACCTGCTGCGGACGAGGGAACGCCAATGAACGACACGCCGCTGCTCTCCGTTCGCGGGCTGACCAAGCGCTTTGGCGGTCTGGTCGCGGTGAAGGACATTGGCTTCGACATCCGGCCCGGTGAGATCCTGGGCCTGATCGGACCCAACGGGTCCGGCAAGTCGACCGTGATGAAGCTGATCATGGGCATCGAGCGGCCCAACGCGGGCTCGGTCAAGGTGAACGGCGTGGAGATGGCCGGCTGGGCGCCGCACCGCATCGCGCGCGCCGGCGTGGGCATCGTGTTCCAGCACTCGCGCCCCCTGCATCGGCAAACGGTGCTGGAGCACATCAAGCTCGCGCTGCTGCCAGACTCGCTCGTCAAGCTCGCGGCCGAGCCGCATGTGCATCAGCGCGCGCAGGAAATTGCCGCGCGCGTGGGTCTGGCCGCCGTCATGCACCGGCATCCCGCCACGCTGCCGTTCGCGGACCTGCGCCGTATGGAAATGGCGAAAGCGATTGCGCGCGACCCGCAGGTCGTGCTCGTCGATGAGCCCTTCGCAGGACTCACGGTTGCGGAATCGGAGGCATTCTCCGAGCTGATCCGCGGTTTTCGCGCGGAGGGCCACGCGGTGCTGCTGGTCGATCACAACGTCAAGAGCCTTTCAGCGCTCGCCGACCGCGTGCTCGCCATGTACCTCGGCGAGCACGTTGCCGAAGGCACCGCGGAAGAAGTGATGCAAAACGAAACCGTGCGCCGCGTGTATCTGGGCAGCAAGCTGGAACTGCGTCAGCGCGCGAGCTTTGCGGGCGAAGAGAAGCGCGCCATCCTCGAGGTCTCCGACGTACGCGTGCTGTACGGCAAGGCATGCGCGCTCGACGGCGTGAGCCTCCATGTTCGCGAGGGCGAGTTCGTATCGGTGGTGGGCCTGAACGGCGCGGGCAAGACCACGCTCTTCAACGCGCTCTCGGGTTTGCTGCCGTACAAAGGGACGATCCGCTTCGACGGCCGCGACCTGAAGGGCATGAGCGGCGCGGCCGTGTCGCGCGCGGGCCTCGTGCAATGCCCGGAAACGCGCGAGTTGTTCGGCGACATGACGGTGCGCGAGAATCTCGAACTCGGCGGCTATCATCTATCGGACGACGTGCGCAAGAAGCAGCTCACGTGGCTCTACGACCTCTTTCCGATCCTCAAGTCGCGCCAGGGCCAAACCGCGCGCACGCTCTCGGGCGGCGAGCAGCAAATGCTGGCCATTGCGCGTGCGCTCATGCCCCAGCCCAGGCTGCTGATACTCGACGAGCCGACGCTCGGGCTCGCGCCCGTGATCCTCGAACAGCTTTCGAAAGCGCTCGATGCGCTGCAGCAGTCCACGCCCATTACCGTGCTGCTGGGCGAGCAGAACGTTCGCTTCGCCCTGCCGCACGCGGACCGCGTTTATGTGCTGGAGCATGCGCGCATCGTCTGGGAGGGGAGCGCTTCGCGCTTCGAGGCGGAGATGGGGCGCGGCTTTCTCGAAGCGGTGCCCACGAGCAATCCCCATGCGCTGACCTCGGGCGCTGCGCGTTGAAGGCAACGCTCGGCACGCGCGTGCCGCGTCTTCACGCCTGAGCTTCTGCCTCGGGTTCGGCCACGGCCTCTGCGCTTTCAGGTTCCAGCATTTTCACATCGTGCAGCCATCGCGTGGCCTTGGCGATGGCGCGGGAGAGCCGCGCCACCTCGTTCAACTGCTCGATTACGTCGTTGGCGAAGCGGAAAATGAACGCCGCGCCCTCGTTGCGCAGCTGCACCGCGGACATGATGTGCTGCCGCGCCGAGTCGGACTGGCCTTCGATTTCCGGCTTGGCGTTGACGATGCCCGTCACGACGTCGGCCTCCGGGTGCGCGATCATCTGCACGGCAAGCGTGAAACGCTCGATGACGGACCTGGCGAATTGCACCAGCTCGGGGTTGTTCGCCAACACGGTCACGTCCGCGCTTTGCGCGGCGCGTCTCTGGCTCAGCGCGAGCATGCTCGTGGTGGCCACTTCGCGGATGGCGTCGAGGCAGGTCGCAATTCGCGCGAGATCCACCAGTTGCCTGCCTTCGTCGTCGCTTTGCACGGCGTCGGAGAGCTTGCCGATATAGGTGAGAATGGCGGTGCTGAGCGAGTCCGCCGCCTTGTCCTCGTTCGTCACCGTGGAAAGCCCATGCGTGGAGCTTTCGACCAGAAGCGTGGCGCTATGCTCGACGAGAATCTGCACGAGCTTGCCGAGCGAAGCCAGTTCGAGTTGCACGCGGGCAATGGCGAGCGCAGGCATTTCGACCAGCGTTTCATCGAGGTAACGCGGCACGCCGGGATCCTGCCACCCTTCGCGGCGCGCCGGTGCCAGGCGTTCGGCGAGCTTCGCAATGGGCCCGGTGAACCAGATCAGCACGAAGGTACTGAACACGCTGAACACGGTGTGTGCGTTGGCGGCCTGGCGCGGCGTTTCCGCCGCGAGGCGCGCAGCGCCGGTCAGCTCGGGTGCGGAAGGGGAGATCATGCGTACGAAATCGGCGAACTGCGGAATCACGAAGGCGAAGAACAGTACCCCGAGCACGTTGAAGATCAGGTGAACGATACCGACTTGCGCCGCCTCCGCCGATTTGCCGATTGAAGCGAGCAGCGCCGTGCCACAGGTGCCCACATTGGCGCCGAGTATCAGCGCAATGCCCGATTCGAGCGGAATCAACCCCTGGCTGCCGAGCGCGATCACGATCGCGAGCGTGGCCGCCGAACTCTGCACGACGGCCGTGAATACCGCGCCGATCACGATGCCGATGAGCGGATTGCGCATGTTCTGCATCGCGTCGATGAACGGCTGGTAATCGCGCAGGGGCCGGGTCGCGTTGCCCATCATTTCGATGCCGAGAAACAGCAGGCCGAGGCCGAGCAGCGCGCCGCCCAGTTCGCGCAGCGTTTCGCGCTTCGCGAAGCCATAGAGCAGGAAGCCGCCGCCGAGCATGAACGGCGTGAGCGCGGAGATATTGAACGCGATGATCTGCGCAGTGAGCGTCGAGCCGATATTGGCGCCCATGATCATCGGGATGGACTGCATCAGCGTCATGAGCCGCGCGGAAACGAAGCCCACCAGCAGCACCGTGGTGATGGTCGACGAGTTCAGGAGCGCCGTGATGCCGGCGCCCGCGAGCACGCCGCGAAACCGGTTGGCGGTGAGCGAACCCAGCAGCGATTGCAGGCGCGCGCCGGCAATCGTTTTGAGCGCGCCGGTCATCAGATCCAGCCCGAACAGGAACAGGGCAAGCCCGCCCACCAGCAATCCGGTCACCTCGACCAGGTTCAGGTTCGCACCAGGCAGCATGGCATTGGGCCCTCGCTCTCGAGACGGGACGAAACGATTCTACGCGTCATGGTACTGCCTTGTTGGCGCGCCGCGCTGTTGCGGGCTCACGGACTTCTTCAGCGACGGTATCGAACGAATGACGAGCTTCTCCAACTCCACCACGACGAAGAACAGGATCGCGCCCGCCACGAGCCAGAGCCAGGCCGAGAGCGGCAGGGACTCGGTATCGAACACGGCGTGAAAGGGCAGCGTATAGGTGAACAGGATCTGCAGCACGATAACGGCACCAATGCCATACCAGAGATACGGGTTGCCCATGTGCGCGCGTACCGATAGCGCCGAATTGATCAGCGAGCGGCTGTTGAGCAGATAGAATACCTGTCCCAGCGTGATGGCGTTGACGGCGGCCGTGCGCGCCATCGAGTCCGCCGCGCCCTGCGACTTCATCCAGAAGAATGCGGCGAGCGTATAGAGCACGAGCGTGGCGCCGACGAAGAGAATGCGCCACACGCCGAATGGTGTGACGATAGGCCGGTCGATCGAGCGCGGCGGGCGCTGCATCACGTCGTCCTCGTGAGGCTCGAAGGAAATCACGAGGCCAAGGGCGACGGACGTGACCATGTTCACCCACAGCACCTGCGGCGCGGTGATCGGCAGCACGAAGCCGAACAGGATCGCGATGGCAATCACGGCGCCCTGGGCGATATTGGTGGGCAGCATGAAGAGCATGGCCTTTTCGATGTTGTTGTAGACCGTGCGCCCCTCCTTTACTGCGGCCGAGATCGAGGCGAAATTGTCGTCGGCGAGGATCATGCCGGCGGCTTCCTTCGTGACTTCGGTGCCCTTGATGCCCATTGCCACGCCGATATCGGCCTTCTTGAGCGCGGGCGCATCGTTCACGCCGTCGCCCGTCATGGCGACCACCTGCCGGTTGGCCTGGATCGCCTTCACGAGCCGCAGCTTGTGCTCGGGGCTCGCGCGCGCGAATACGTCCACGTCGCGCACGCATTCCTGCAAGGCGGCGTCGTTCATCGCCTCGATCTCGGTGCCGGCCACGGCCGTCTTGCCGTCGCCGATGCCGAGCATGCCCGCGATCGCGGCGGCCGTGACCTTGTGGTCGCCCGTGATCATCGTCACGCGGATACCGCCGCCGTGGCATTCGCGCACCGCGTCGATCGCCTCCTTGCGCGGCGGGTCCATGAGACCCACGAGACCGAGCAGCACGAGCGTCTTCGGCAGGTCCTCGGGGCCGAGGTTGCCCACTTCGAGGCCGGGATCGGGCAGCCACGCGAGCGCCAGCACGCGTTCGCCCTGGGAGGCAAGGCGCTCGCCTTCGCGCGCAAAGCGCTCGCGGTCGAGCGGCGCGGGGCCGTTTGCCGTTTGCTGGCGGTCGCAATTTTCGATGATCACTTCCGGCGCGCCCTTCACGAGCAGCATCTCGCCTTGCGCCGAGCGGTTCAGTGTGGCCATGAACTTGTGCTCGGACTCGAAGGGAATGCCGTCGATGCGCGGCGCGGCGGCGGCTTCGGCAGCGCGGTCCATGCCGAGCTTGCCGGCGAACGGGTAGAGCGCGCCCTCGGTCGGGTCGCCTTCCACTTTCCATTTGCCGTCTTCTTCGAAGAGGCTGGCGTCGTTGCACAGCATGGATACGCGGCCCATGAGCGTGAGCACCTCCGGCCGTTCGGCGCCGAGTGCCTTGCCGCCCGCGCGGACTTCGCCTTCGGGTGCGTAGCCGTCGCCGGTCACTTCATAGGGCGCGTCGGCCGTCACGACCGAGGTCACCATCATTTCCATGAGTGTGAGCGTGCCGGTCTTGTCCGAGCAGATGCGCGAGACGGAACCCAGCGTCTCGACCGCGGGCAGGCGGCGGATGATGGCGTTGCGCTTCGCCATGCGCTGCACGCCGATGGCGAGCGTGATGGTGATGAGCGCCGGCAGCCCTTCCGGGATCACCGAGACCGCGATGCCCACTACGGCCTGGAACAACTGGATGAAGGTCATGTGGCCGAGCCAGTGGCCCCATGCGAACAGCAGCACGCTGATGATGCCGATGGCGATCGTATTGACGTATCCAAACTTCTTGATCTGGCGTAGCAGCGGCGTTTCCAGCGCGCTGACCTCGGCCAGCATCTGGTTGATGCGGCCAAGCTCCGTCTGGCTGCCCGTCGCCACGACGATGCCGGTCGCGCGGCCCGAGAGGACCATCGTCCCGGAAAAGGCCATATTCTCGCGGTCGCCCACGGTGGCATGCGCGGGCACCGCGTCGGTGTTCTTCTCCGCAGGCACGGATTCGCCCGTGAGCGCCGCCTCCTCCGTGCGCAGGTTGCGCGCCTCCACGAGGCGGATGTCCGCGGGGATCTTGTCGCCCGATTCCAGCAGCACGATGTCGCCGGGCACGACCTCGTCGGCGGGAACGAGGCGCACCTCGCCGGCGCGCAGCACGCGCGCTTCCGCGGAGAGCATGTTGCGAATCGAGTCGAGCGCTTTCTCGGCGCGCCCTTCCTGCAGAAAGCCCAGCAGCGAGTTGAGGATGACCACCGCGAAGATGATCGAGGCGTCGAGCCACAGGCTCAGCATCAGCTTGATGAAGCCCGCCGCGAGCAGCACGTAGATGAGCACGTTGTTGAACTGGGCGAGGAACCGCACGAAGGGGCCGCTTTTCTTGCCCTGGGGCAGGACGTTCGGCCCATAGGTGCCGAGGCGCTGTGCGGCGTCCGCCACGTCGAGCCCTTGCGACGGATTCACGTTGAGCTGGCGCTCGATCTCGGCGGCGGGCATGGCGTGCCATTGCACTGCGCCCGCACCGCTAGCCCCACTCCCGGCAGAACTCATCTTCGCCCCCTTGGTTGCGCAGAGATTCAACGCAATAGTAAGTTTTTTTCGCGGCAGGCACGCGCAACCTGGTGCGCGTGCCGTTTTTGCTGGAGGCTGCCGCCGTGAGATGTATGGCAACATCTCCCTGACACGACCCGCCCGAGTCATTCCATGCGCATCACGCCTCTGCCTCCGCTGCCCTGCCTCGTCGCGTTCGAAGCCGCCGTGCGTCACGCCAGCTTCACGCGCGCGGCCGCCGAACTGCACCTCACGCAAAGCGCGATCAGCCGCCAGATCCAGCAACTCGAAGAGTTTCTGGGCCGCTCGCTGTTCGTGCGCGAGCACCGCTCGCTGCGCCTCACGATAGCGGGCGAACAATATGCGGGGCAGGTGCAACGGCTCCTTACGCAATGCGCCGAAGCCACCTTCGACGTGATGAAGCACTATGGCGACCTCGAACTGACCATTGCGTGCTCCTCGGGTGTGGCGGTGCTGTGGCTCACGCCGCGTCTGCCCGCATTCCGCGAGGCACATCCCACCATCAAGCTGCGCCTGATCGTGCGCGATGGGCTCGCCACGATGTCGCCCGCGGAGTTCGACGTTGGCGTGTACTACGTGCGCCAGCAGGCGCCCGCGCATTTCACCGCGCGCCGCCTCTTCAACGAAGAGGTGTTTCCCGTTTGCTCGCCCGGCTATCTCGCGGGACGCGCGCTCGCGCCTGCCGATCTGGCGGCCGAAACGCTGCTGCTGCTCGAAGACGGCCAGCGCCAGTGGATGTCGTGGCCCGAATGGTTCGACCTGAACGGCATGACGATGCCGAAGACCCCGCAGGGCATCACGATCAACCACTATCCGCAGCTCGTGCAGCTCGCCATACTCGGCCAGGGCGTGGCGCTCGGCTGGCGCTACATGATCGACGCGTGCATCGAAGACGGTTTGCTCGTGCGCGTGGGCGAAAGCTCGGCGAGCCACGGCGGCGGCTACTACGTGATCTCGCCCAACGACCGCGCGCAGAACCAGGCGGCGCGTCTATTCACGCGCTGGCTGTTCGAGCAGGTGGAGATGCAAACGGCAGTGTGAAGGACCAGGCGGCGCTCAGGCGCCTCGCATGCGCCCAGCGCATGCATGCATGCGAATCTTTCGTTTCAGAAATTAATCGGGCTGTCATTAGCATGAGGAGCATGTAAGACAGCTCCGGGCGCGTAGTCGTTGGCGCGCAGCGACGATTAATCTGACAAGGAAGAGACCATGCAAGGAACGCTTTCACCTCGCGTCGCGCATGAAGGTGTCGCGACGACCGCGCAGCAGCGCCGCCGCGCGATCATCGCGACGGTATTGGGCAACGGCCTCGAATGGTTCGACTTCACGGTGTACAGCTTCTTCGCCGTGATCATCGCGAAGCTGTTCTTTCCGACCGGCAACGAACTGACCTCCGTGCTGCTCACGGTGGCGACCTTCGGGGTGGGCTTCTTCATGCGGCCGGTGGGCGGCATCGTGCTCGGCATTTACGCCGACAAGGTGGGCCGCAAGGCAGCGCTCTCGCTCACCATCCTGCTGATGGCCTTCGGCACCGCGCTCATCGGGCTCGCGCCCACCTACGAGCAGGCGGGTATTGCCGCGCCGTTGCTGATCGTGCTCGCGCGCCTGCTGCAGGGTTTCTCGGCGGGCGGCGAGATGGGCGGGGCCACGGCGTTCCTTACCGAGTACGCGCCGCCGGGCAAGCGCGCCTACTATTCGAGCTGGATCCAGTCGAGCATCGGCTTCGCGGTGCTGCTGGGCGCTGCCACGGGCACGTTCGTCACGGCGTCGCTCGATGCGCAATCGCTGCATAGCTGGGGCTGGCGGCTGCCGTTTCTGATCGGCATTCTCGTGGGTCCGGTGGGCTACTACATCCGCAGCCAGATCGACGAGACGCCCGCGTTCAGCGCCGTGGAAGCGCAGGCGAAAGACAATTCGCCCCTCAAGGAAGTGTTCGAGCGCTACCCGCGCGAGACCTTCGCGAGCTTCTCGATGGTCATTCTCTGGACGGTCTGCACTTACGTGCTGCTGTTCTACATGCCGACCTATTCGGTGCGCACGCTGCATCTGCCGCAATCGACGGGCTTTTCCGCGGGCATGGTGGGCGGCCTGATGATCATGTGCGGCGCGCCGATCGTGGGCAAGCTGGCGGATGCGTGGGGCCGGCGCGTGTTCCTGAGCGGCGCCGCGTCGCTGATTCTCGTGCTGGCCTGGCCCATGTTCGCGTGGATCAACCGCGCGCCCGGCTTCGCCTCGCTCATCGTGTTTCAGGCCGTGTTCGGCGTGCTGATCGCCGCCTACACGGGACCGATTCTCGCCGCCTTCTCGGAGCTGTTCCCGACCAAGGTGCTATCGACTGGTCTCTCGGTGGCCTACAACTTCGCGGTCACGATCTTCGGCGGCTTCGCACCGTTCCTCATTACGTGGCTCATCGCACGTACCGGCAGCAACATGGCGCCCGCGCTCTATGTGATCGTCGCGGCCGCGATCAGCCTGGTCGGCACCTTCTTCGTGAAGGACATGCGGCGCGCGAACTGAACGACTCTATAAGGAATCCAGACAATGACCCTCACTGTCCTAAAAGGCGGCAACGTACTCGACCTCGAGCGCGGCGTGCTGCTCGAACATCATCACGTCGTGATTGAAGACGAGCGCATCGTGGAGGTGACCGATCGCCCCGTCGACCTGCCGAACGCGAACGTGGTCAACGTGCGGGGCAAGACCGTCATGCCGGGCTTGATCGACTGCCACGTGCACGTGCTGGCCTCGAATGCGAATCTCGGCGCCAACGCCACGCAGCCCAATATCCTCGCGGCCATCCGCTCGCTGCCGATTCTCGACGCCATGCTCTCGCGCGGCTTCACGAGCGTGCGCGACGCGGGCGGCGCCGACTGGAGCCTGATGCAGGCCGTGGAAACGGGCCTCGTGCGCGGGCCGCGCATTTTCCCCTCGGGCAAGGCGCTCTCGCAAACGGGCGGTCACGGCGATTTTCGTCCGCGCGGCGATTTGCTCGAACCGTGCTCGTGCTGCTTCCGCACGGGCGCGATCGCGCGTGTGGTGGATGGCGTGGATGCGGTGCGTCTTGCCGTGCGCGAGGAGATCCAGAAGGGCGCCACGCAGATCAAGATCATGGCGTCGGGCGGTGTGGCGTCGCCGACGGACCCCATCGACAATACGCAGTACTCGGAAGATGAAATTCGCGCCATCGTGGCGGAGGCCGAAGCGGCGAACACCTATGTGATGGCGCACGCCTATACGGGCCGCGCCATCGCGCGCGCAGTGCGCTGCGGCGTGCGCACGATCGAGCACGGCAATCTCGTGGACGAAGCGGCGGCGCAGTTGATGCGCGAGTTCGGCGCGTTCGTCGTGCCGACGCTCGTGACCTACGACGCGCTGGCCGCGCACGGCGCGCAGTTCGGGCTGCCGGCGGATTCGGTGGCCAAAGTGGCTTCCGTACAGCAGAAGGGGCGCGAATCGCTCGAGATCTACGCGAAGGCCGGCGTGCAGATGGGGTTCGGGTCCGACCTGCTCGGCGAGATGCACGCGTTCCAGACCGGCGAGTTCCGCATTCGCGCGGAAGTGCTCGGCAATCTCGAGGCGCTGCGCTCGGCAACGAGCGTGGCTGCGGAAATCGTGAACAGGAAGGGCGAACTGGGCGTGATCGCAGCGGGTGCAATTGCCGACGTGGTCGTGCTCGATGGCAATCCGCTTGCCGACATCGGCGTGGTGGCCGGCGAGGGCGAGCGGATCGAATACGTGCTGCAGCGAGGGAGGATCGTGAAGGCGCGGGTGGAGGGCTGATCGCCCACCCTCGGTCAGTTGTCGAACGTGCCGCGATATTCAGGCGCGGCGTCCGCGCGAGCCCATGTGGAAGTTCCTGGGCCATGCCGGCGCGTCCATAGCCGATTCAACGATGCAGGAGTGCCGCCGCGGCGGCGCGTACTCGCATTCAGCGGCGCACGAGCGCCACGACGTACACGCACGGGCCCTTGCCCGGATTGAAGAACGCGCAGTCGGCCGGCGGCCCGAGCTGCAGGCAGTCGCCGGCTTCGAGCGTGTGGACCTGTTCGCCTTCCTCGAATACCAGCGTGCCGCTGCGCACCCAGATCTGCTGATGCTGGAACGTGAACGCCGACGCCGGATACGCAACGCGAACGCCGCCCGGCAACGCGATCTCCACGAGGTCGAGCATGCCGCCGTTGCGCGGCGAGACGGCCCGGCGCGTATAGCCGGTTTCGGGGTCTTGCCAGATCTGCTGATCGGCGGCGCGGCTCAAACGCTCGCCGGTTTGCTCGGCGAGCGCGAGCAGCATGGAGAGCTGCAGACCAAAGGCGCCCGAAAGCCGGCCGAGCACGGTAGCGGTGGGGCTCGCTTCGCCGCGTTCGATCTTGCTGATCATCGCTTTGGAAACGCCCGAGCGCTCGGCCATGTCCGCGAGCGACCAGCCGCGCGATTCGCGCTCGATGCGCACGCGCGTGGAAATGGCGGGGGTGGGGTCGGTGAGCGGTCGGTTCATACCTGGAAGATTGGCGGTCTGGGCAGGGGTGAGTCGATTATACGGGCCGGCTTGTGGCGTATCGCTTTGGCGCGGAGATTTTGAATGGCTTCTCGCTGGTGCGCGACTGCTGCCGCAGTTCTACTGCGGCAGCCCCGACCTCACGACGTCATGTCAGTTCCCGCGTGATGAACTGCGCGCGCCCGCGGCCGAAGGACCAGTCCGCGTCGTCGTTCTCGACGATCGACACGATGACGTCGTCCGGCGAAATGCCGCATTGGGCTTGCAGTTTTTCAACGAGCAGGCGATAGAACTCGACCTTTTGCGGCTCGGTGCGCTTGCGGCTCACGGCCGTCAGCAAGATGACGTCTCTCGATCGCGTGTACCCGAGTCCGGTGTCGTCCACCACCAGCTCGCCAGGACGATGCTGCGTGACGCTCTGGTAGCGATCGGTAACGGGTACGTCGAAGGCCTGCACCATGGCCTCATGGGCGGCGTCCAGGAGCGCACGCACCTGTTCGTCGGTGCGGCCCTCGATGATGTCGAATTTGAGCATTGGCATGTGAACTTCTCCTTGAGTGGGACAGCGTCAGGGTGGCACTCCGTCAGCCCGCCGGACCTGGAGTGCCGGGATTCGGGTTGAAGAGGGTTATTCGCGCCAGTAGCGATTGGCTGCGGCAATCGTGGCGAACTCAGCCGCCACGATGTGCCCGACCTGAAGCAGCATGCTCGCGTCGTTCGCATACACGTCACGCAGCTTCTCCCGGATAGCCTCATCCGGCTGGGTTGTCTTGATCACTAACCGCGCCATCTTGATGGCGAGTTGGCGCCCTTCTTCCGGTGTCGCGGTGATGAGCGTATTGCCGGGAACCAGTGTGATATTCATCGTGACGGACCTATCTGTTCAGGATGGCGAAATGAATCGTAGTTGAGTACCAAATTTCGGCGTTGGCGATTATTGCTGGCGGCGGGCGAACGAGACCGGGTAGGCAGCGGAACGCGCATTGATCATCGGATCTTCCACTTCAATGCCGGGCGGCAAGGCGTTGGGAAGGAACAGCAGGCTACGTTGGGCCGCCTGATTGTCCGCCACCGCTTTCGTGATCGAGATCGTGCCCAGTTCCACGGTGCGATGCGCGCTCGACCACGCTACGGACGGATCGTCGAGCTTGTCGCCCGCTCGAGCGATCTGCAGAACGAGACGGAACTGCGCCGGCGCACGCGATACGCGCTGGCGGATTTCCGACTGCAGGTAATCCGGCGCCTTCTTTGCTGCGTCGGCATCCGCCAGGTAGTGTTCGCCGCCAACCGGCACGATCTGATAGCGCCCGTACGTCACGACGCCCTTCGAATCTATGAACCTGAACGTGTTGACCCCGAAGTAGGGCAGCGACGCATAGCTGCGCGGGAATGGCTTGCGGGCGGTGAGGAATGCCTTTGCCACCGGATGGCTGCCCAGATAGGCGTCCAGCGGAGTCGGCTTCGGTGTGTTCGGGCCACTCGTTCCAAGGGCAATCAGGAGATCGCGAAAATCGTCGGCCGTCGCGGAAGGAAATCCGTTGAACGAGTGCGCGACGATATCGGTGTCGCTGCCGTCCGGCAGCTTGAACTTGATGGCCATGCCGCGCGGCGACGCGAGAGGATGGTCGTCGGCGATATCCGGGATGCCGGCGAAGTTCGAAAACCGCACGACGACCGGAACCGCGGTCTGGAAATGCGGTGCCTTGCTCACCCCCGGCGCGGCCGCGCTGGGGGTGAAGGTGCCTTCGAGCACGATGCCTTTCGCATGCACCGCCCGCGCGTCCGGATGCTTGCCGAATACACCGTTCAGGGCGTCGACGAGTTGCACCGGAGTCGACTTTTGAGCGGGCGGGGATGCCGCTGTCTGGGCAGTCGCGGCTTGCCCCGTCGACAGGGCTAACAGGATCGCTAACGAAAAACGGGGCACGGATCGGTTCATGCTGGGGACTCTTCGGTTGGATGTGGGCTGGGCGAGACAGCGCAAGTCTAGTTGATATCGACAATAATGACAATTATATATGTCATTATGGTTAATATGGTCCCGTCCTGGGCGAGGCTATAATCGCCCGCTACGCCTGCTGATCCATACCTCTTTCCCGTGACTACCAAGAACGACGTCTTGCGCGCGCTGCAACGAGAACCGTTGACTGTCGTCCAGCTCTGCGAACGGCTGGCCGTGACGCGCACGGCGATCAACATGCAGTTGAAGCAGCTGGAAGCGGAGGGACTCGTTCAACGGCGTAAATCGCTGCAAACCGGGACGCCGGGAAAACCGGCAGTCCTCTACGAGGCCGCGCCGGGCAGTGAAGATGCATCGTCGAGCGCGTACCCGGGGTTCCTGCTCGGCCTCCTCGCCACACTCAAGGATCGCTTCGACGACCGTGAGCTCGAGGCAATCCTCACGGAAACGGGCCGCCGCCTTGCGCGCGAGAACGGCCTGCCCGCATCACGCGACTTCAAGACCGATCTGGCCGCCGCCATGGCAGTCGTCGACGCGCTCGGCGCGCACACGGAAGCGGTCCCCGACGGCGATGCAATCATGGTCCGCAATTACAGCTGCCCGGTCGCGGGTGCGGTGCGCGAAACGCCATGCGTATGTCGAGCGCTCGCAGCGTATTTTTCCGAGGCGACCGGCCGCCCGGTCAGCGAGCACTGCTTACGCGAAGGCCGGCTCATCTGCCAATATCGCATCGCCAGGAAATAACGGGACCACGCTGCACGCGCCAGCAGCAACGCTTCGTCCCGGAAACCATACGCCACCCGGTCGACCGGGACAAATGACGATCCGTGATGGGTGCCATCACATCCAGTGAACCCGGCAAGGAAAGTTCACCTGACTTCTTCGCGGCAATACCGGATCAATCCCAGGTTTCATTAGTACCCGTTCGTCTACTATAGTAGATGGCATCGAGCGCGCCCAAAAGGAGCCGACATGCCGCGTGAAATCCGTCTGAACGCTTTCGACATGAACTGCGTGGGCCACATTCAGCAAGGCTTGTGGACACATCCGCGCGACCAGTCGAGCCGCTATACGGAACTCCAGTACTGGACCGACTACGCGAAGACGCTCGAACGGGGCCTCTTCGACGGCATCTTCTTCGCCGATGTCGTCGGCGTGTACGACGTCTACGGCGGCAATGCCGACGCCGCGTTGCGCGGCGCGGTGCAGGTGCCCGTGAACGACCCCACGCTCGTCATCCCCGCCATGGCGGCGGTGACGCAGCATCTGGGCTTTGGCGTGACAGCCAATCTCACGTATGAACAGCCGTTTCTGTTCGCGCGGCGCATGTCCACGCTCGACCATCTCACGGGCGGGCGCATCGGCTGGAACATCGTGACGGGCTATCTCGACAGCGCGGCCCGCGCCATCGGCATGGACGGCCAGAACGCTCACGACGACCGCTACGATCTGGCCGACGAATATATGGCGCTCGTGTACAAGCTCTGGGAAGGCAGCTGGGACGACGACGCGGTTATCAATGACCGCGCCGGCGGCATCTACGCCGACCCCGCGCGCGTGCGGATGATTCATCATCGCGGGCCGCAATACAAGGTGGATGCGATGCATCTATGCGCGCCGTCGCCGCAGCGCACGCCGGTGCTCTACCAGGCGGGATCGTCTACGCGCGGCAGGCGTTTTGCCGCGACGCACGCCGAATGCGTGTTCATCAATGGTCAGAAGATGGAAGGCGTGAAGGAGATCGTCGGGGACATTCGGGCGCAGGCCGTGCAGCTCGGGCGCGCGGCCGACGACGTGAAGGTCTTTCTGGGCGCGACGCTGATCGTCGGACGCACGGATAGCGAAGCGCGCGAGAAGTTCGACGAGTACCGGCGCTACGTGAGCTCGGAAGCGGCGCTCGCGCACGCGGCGGCGTCGCTTGGCATCGACTTCGCGCGTTACGATCTCGACGAGCCCATCGAGGCGGGCAGGAGCCAGGCGATCGTGTCCAACGTCGAAGCCATGACGCGCAGCGCCGGGCCGCAATGGACGCGCCGCAAGCTGCTCGAGCAGATGGTCCTCGGCAGCCGCCAGGCGCCGTGGGTGGGATCGGCCGAGCGCATCGCGCAAACCTTGATCGAGTGGAGCGAAACGGCCGGCGTGGATGGCTTCAATCTCTCGCGCACGGTGGTGCCGGAATGCTTCGACGACGTGGTCGAACTGCTGGTGCCCGAACTGCAAACGCGCGGCGCCTATAAAAGCGCGTATCGTGAGGGCACCCTGCGCGAAAAGCTCTCCGGCGGCGCGCGCCTGCCGGCCTCGCACGCGGCAGCGCAGTATCGCGGCGCGCGCGTGAACGAGGCATGAGCGACGCATGAAAATCGGGCACTGAATTCCCGCTACGAGGAGACCGCGGCAAGCGGGCAAGAATATGGTAGACAAATCCCTCTTTCGCGACGCCATGTCCGGTCTTGGTGCCGCCGTGAACATCGTCACGACCGACGGCGACGCCGGGCGCGCCGGCTGCACGGCGTCCGCCGTGTGCGGCGTGACGGACGAGCCCCCCACGCTGCTCGTCTGCATCAATCGCACGAGCCGCAACAACGCGATCCTGCGCGCGAACGGGCGGCTCTGCGTGAACGTGCTGGCTGCCGACCAGCGCGAGGTGGCCACGCGTTTCGCCACGAAAGACATCGACATGGACGAACGTTTCGCGCTCGCCGAATGGTATCGGCTCGAAACGGGCGCGCCCGCCCTGCGCGGCGCGGTGAGTTCATTCGATTGCCACATCGCGCGCACGACCGAAGTCGGCACGCACACGGTGTTCTTCTGTGAGATCAAGGCAGCGCGCATGGTGGGCGGGCGCGACGGGCTGATCTGGTTCGGCCGCGCGTTTCATCGCGTGCTCGCACAGGCGCACGCGGCAGCGGCGGCCTGAGCGTGCCGCGCACGCCTTCCCAAGGCACTGCCGGTTCCCGTTCGTCGGACGAAACGGGGCCGCCAGGGCTTGGCGCGGCGCAACGCGGCAAGGCCGCCTCGCTCGCGTTGCTGCTCCTCGCGCAGGTGGCGGCGATGGGCGTCTGGTTTTCGTCGAGCACCGTGGTGGTCCTCATCAAGCAGGCGCACGCCATTGCCGCGTTCGACGAAGCCTTGCTCACGAGCGCCGTGCAGTGCGGCTTCGTGGTCGGCACCATCACGTCCGCATTGCTTTCGCTGCCCGACCGCTACGATCTGCGCCGGCTGCTCGCGGGTTCCGCGCTCGTGGCGGCCGTGGCCACGGCCTCGCTCGCGTTCCTGCCGCCGGTCGGCGGCGCGGTGGTCGCGCTGCGGTTCATCACCGGCATGTGCATGGCGGGCGTGTATCCCGTCGGCATGCGGCTCGCGGCCACCTGGGCGCAAGGCGATCTCGGTCTGCTCGTCGGCCTGCTCGTGGGCGCGCTCACGCTCGGCTCGGCAAGCCCGCATCTGCTGGCGGCCACGGGCGGGCTCGGCTGGCGCACGATCTATGGCGTCGCCGCGGCGTGCGCCGCGTGCGCCGCGGTGCTGATCGCCTTTGCGGGCATCGGGCCGAATATCCGGCGCGCCACGCGCATCGACGTTGCGAAGGTCGCGCAAGCGTGGCGGCGGCCCGCCCTGCGGCTCGCCAATCTCGGCTACCTCGGCCACATGTGGGAGCTTTACGCGATGTGGGCGTGGCTCGCGCTGTTCCTGCAGCAAACGTTCGTCGCGCGCGGCATGGCCAACGCCCGCACGCGCGCGGAGTGGATGACCTTCAGCGTGATCGCGATCGGTGCGATGGGCGCGTGGCTCGGCGGCGTGCTGGCGGACCGCGTGGGGCGCACGGCGGTCACGGTCGGCGCGATGGCGACGAGCGCAACCTGTGCCGCGCTGATGGGCTGGCTGGCTCACGCGCCGCTCGTCGTGATGGGCGCGGTCGCGCTCGTGTGGGGCGTCTCGGTGATCGCCGATTCCGCGCAGTTTTCGGCGAGCGTGGCCGA
Source organism: Paraburkholderia sp. EG287B (assembly GCF_040965595.1). Taxonomy (NCBI): domain Bacteria; kingdom Pseudomonadati; phylum Pseudomonadota; class Betaproteobacteria; order Burkholderiales; family Burkholderiaceae; genus Paraburkholderia; species Paraburkholderia sp. EG287B. The sequence goes on along the minus strand of NZ_JBFRCG010000004.1, from coordinate 214,209 downwards.
ACTGGCCGACCCGGACTCGGTCGGTACGCTGCTGACCGCGCAGACCTGCGCGGGTTTTCTGCTCACGCTGGTGAGCATTCATCTCGTGCCGTACGTGGTGGCCTGGCTGGGATGGCGGGGCGGCTTCGGCATGCTGGCGGTGGGGCCGGCGCTCGGCTGTGTGGCGATGCTGCGGCTGCGGCGGCATCCCGATGCGGTGCGGCTGGCGGGCGGGCGTCGGTGATCCGCAAGGGTCCATGCGGGTGGAAATCGAAAAGCAGAGGAAAACTGAACAATCAAAGGTGCGCGACGCGATGTGCCTGCGAGCGCGCTGCGTGGTTCCACGCGCCCTGCCGTTCGTGGACCTTTCCACGGAACCACGACATGCGGTAACTTAACGCGGATATTGGTTACGTCCCGCGCACGAGGAGCTTGTCACGCATGTCAGCAAGACTGAACGAATTCCAGCAGCCCATTGGCGACCCGGTCACCGGCTGGCAGCCGCGCGAACGGCCTGCGCGTGTGACGATCGAGGGCCAGTTCTGCCGTATCGAGCCGATCGACCTCGACCGCCACGCCGCCGATCTCTTCGAAGCCTACGGCACGGCGGCCGACGGGCGCGACTGGACCTACCTGTTCGCCGAGCCGTTCACCGACTTTGCCGCGTTTCGCGAATACCTCGCGAAAGCCGCGGCTTCGAGCGACCCGTTCCATTACGCCGTGATCGACCGCGCGAGCGGGAAAGCCGTGGGCACGTTCGCGCTCATGCGCATCGAGCCGGTGCATGGCGTGATCGAAGTGGGCAGCGTGACGTTTTCGCCGCGCCTGAAGCAAACGCCGCTCTCCACCGAGGCGCAGTACCTGCTGATGCGCTACGTGTTCGACGACCTTGGCTACCGGCGCTACGAATGGAAATGCGACAGCCTCAACGCGCCTTCGCGCAAGACGGCGCTGCGTCTGGGCTTCCAGTTCGAGGGCATTTTCCGCCAGGCGATCGTGTACAAGGGCCGCAACCGCGACACCGCGTGGTTCGCGATCATCGACCAGGACTGGCCGCTCGTGAAAGCCGCGTTCGAGGAGTGGCTCTCGAACGAGAACTTCGACGCGCAAGGCCGGCAGCGCGCGTCGCTTGCGAGCTTGAGAGAAGCTGCAGCCCCCTGAATGTCCGGGGCGATCCTTATCCGCGAAGTCGCGCCCGCCGATCGCGACGCGTGGTTCGGCCTCTGGGCGGGCTACAACGCGTTTTACGAGACGACCGTCGCGCCGCACGTCAGCGAGCGCACCTGGCAGCGCATGCTCGATGCGAACGCGCCGGTGTTCGCGCGAGTCGCCGAAGTCGAGGGACGGCTGTTGGGATTCAGCCTTTGTGTGCTGCATGAAGGCACATGGGTCGATGCACCCATTTGTTACCTCGAAGACCTGTTCGTCGATCCCGCTTGCCGTGGCCAGGGTATAGGCAGGCGGCTCATCGAAGACCTCATCGCACTGGCGCGTTCGCGCGCCTGGTCGCGTCTTTACTGGCATACGCGCGAGGACAACCCCGCGCGCAGGCTCTACGACGAATTCGCGCAAGCCGACGATTTCGTACGGTATCGGTTGCAGTTCTAAACCACTCTCAGGATGAGGCGCGCGCGTGCGCGCAAACGCAGGCTCCGGGCGAAAGCCGAACGTGCGGGCCGGCGTTCCCACGTCCCGAGCCCGATAGATAGGATTGTAACGAGTATTGTCACGATCATTTCATCGGTATAGGATGAGTGCGAATAAACCACCACGGTTTGATGTGCATTGCACAAATTCGCCACCCAGCCTATGTCAGAAGCCTCAACGAACTCGCTCGTCGTGCTGCGCGGCGCGCCCGCCCAGCATGCTGCGCATGTCGCGCGCAACGCCGGCGTGGCGTTCGACGCGGCGTGGCTCGACGCCCTGCGCGTCAACCAGTCCGCCGTCGAGCGGCGCACGGCCACGCTCGGCACGCGCCGCGCGGTCAAGAAGGACGCGCAGGCCGCGTGGCTCCTGAAGGCCATCACCTGCATCGATCTCACCACGCTCAACGGCGACGACACCGAAGGCCGCGTGCGCCGCCTGTGCACGAAGGCGCGCCACCCCGTGCGCGCCGACCTGCTCGCGGCGCTCGGCTTCGCACCCGACGCCATCACGACAGGTGCGGTGTGCGTGTACCACCGCTTCGTCGCGGCCGCCGTCGACGCGCTGGCGGGCAGCGGCATTCCCGTCGCGGCCGTCTCCACCGGCTTCCCGGCGGGCTTGAACCCGCACGCGCTGAAGCTCAAGGAAATCGAGGCCTCCGTTAAGGACGGCGCCGAGGAAATCGACATCGTCGTCACGCGCGAGCACGTGCTCACCGGCAACTGGCGCGCGCTCTACGAGGAAGTGCGCGAGTTTCGCGCGGCCTGCGGCGACGCGCATCTGAAGGCGATTCTCGCCACGGGCGACATTCGTGTGCTGTCGAACATCGCCCGCGCGTCGATGGTCTGCATGATGGCGGGCGCGGACTTCATCAAGACGTCCACTGGCAAAGAAGGGACCAACGCCACGCTCGACGTTTCGCTCGTGATGGTGCGCATGATCCGCGAGTACCGCGAGCGCACTGGCGCGCTGGTGGGCTTCAAGCCCGCGGGCGGCGTATCGAACGCCAAGACCGCGCTTGCGTACCAGATCCTCATGAAGGAAGAGCTGGGGCGGCCCTGGCTCGAGCCCGAGCTGTTCCGCTTCGGCGCATCGAGCCTGCTCGCCGACATCGAGCGCCAGCTCGAACACCACGTGAGCGGCCGCTATTCCGCCTTCCACCGCCACCCCGTAGCCTGAGCAGACCATACCGATGAGCGTAGCCGAGTATTTCCGAACGATGGATTACGGACCCGCCCCCGAGGACGATCAGCCCGTGCGCGCGTGGCTCGCGCAGCACGAGGCCGCGTTTGGGCATTTCATTGACGGCGCGTGGCGCGAAAGCGCCGATGGTGCGCGCTTCGCAGTGCGTGCGCCCGCCACGGGCGAAGCGCTTGCCGCCGTGGCGCAGGGCGGTGCGGCGGACGTAGCGGCGGCCGTTGCGGCAGCACGCGCGGCGCAGCCCGAGTGGTACTCCATGGGCGGCGCGGCGCGCGCGCGGCATCTCTACGCGCTCTCGCGCATGGTGCAGCGCCACAGCCGCCTCTTCGCCGTGCTCGAAGCGCTCGACAACGGCAAGCCGATTCGCGAGGCGCGCGACATCGACGTGCCGCTCGTGGCGCGCCATTTCCTCCATCACGCGGGCTGGGCGCAGCTTCAGGACAGCGAGCTCGAAGGCTGGTCGCCGCTTGGCGTGATCGGCCAGATCGTGCCGTGGAATTTCCCGCTGCTGATGCTCGCGTGGAAAGTGGCGCCCGCCATCGCGCTCGGCAATTGCGTGGTGCTCAAGCCCGCCGAATACACGCCGCTCACCGCGCTCCTGTTCGCCGAACTGGCGCATCGCGCCGGCCTCCCCAAGGGCGTGCTCAACGTGGTGACGGGCGACGGCAGCACGGGCGCGGCGCTCGTCGAGCATCCCGGCGTCGACAAGATCGCCTTCACCGGTTCGACCGAAGTGGGCCGCCTCATCCGCACCGCCACGGCCGGCACGGGCGTGTCGCTCACGCTCGAACTGGGCGGGAAGTCGCCGTTCATCGTGTTCGACGACGCCGACCTCGACGGCGCCGTGGAAGGCGTGGTGGACGCCATCTGGTTCAACCAGGGCCAGGTCTGCTGCGCGGGTTCCCGGCTGCTGGTGCAGGAGGGCGTCGAGGCGCGCTTTCTCGAGAAGCTCAAGCGCCGCATGGCGACGCTGCGCGTCGGGCCCTCGCTCGACAAGGGCATCGACATTGGCGCGATCGTCGATCCGGTGCAGCTCGAACGCATCGAGTCGCTCGTCGAAGCCGGGCGGCGCGAAGGCTGCAACGTGTGGCAGCCGCGCGAAGTCGAACTGCCGTCGGGCGGCTGCTTCTATCCGCCGACGCTCGTGACGGACATCGGGCCCGCCTCGACGCTCGCGCAGGAAGAAATCTTCGGGCCGGTGCTCGCGGCCATGAGCTTTCGCACGCCGGAAGAGGCCGTGGCGCTCGCCAACAATTCGCGCTATGGCCTCGCCGCGAGCGTGTGGAGCGAGACCATCGGGCGCGCGCTCGACATTGCGCCACGCCTGCAGTGCGGCGTGGTGTGGATCAACGCGACGAACCTCTTCGACGCGAGCGTGGGCTTCGGCGGCTACCGCGAATCGGGCTTCGGGCGCGAGGGCGGCCGCGAAGGCGTGTTCGAATATCTGAAGCCGGCCGCATGGAGCAAGCTGCCGATGCGCGCGCAACGTGAAGTGCGCCCGCCGGCAGCCGACTTTACGCACGCGGGCAGCGGTCTCGATCGCACTGTGAAGCTATTCATCGGCGGCAAACAGGTGCGGCCCGACAGCGGCTATTCGCACGCCGTCTACGCGCCGAATGGCGAATGGGTGGGCGAAGTCGGCGCGGGCAGCCGCAAGGACGTGCGCGATGCCGTTGCCGCCGCGCGCGGCGCGGGCAAGTGGACGCAGATGAGCACGCACGCTCGCGCCCAGGTGCTGTACTACCTCGCGGAAAACCTGAGCGCGCGCGCCGAAGAATTCGCTCAGCAGCTCACGCGCCGCGCCGGGCACGACGCGCGCGCAGCCGGGCGTGAAGTGGAGATGGCGATCGACCGGCTGTTCAGCTATGCGGCGTGGGCCGACAAGTTCGATGGCGCGGTACATGCCCCGCCGTTGCGCGGCGTCGCGCTCGCCATGCACGAGGCGCTGGGCGTGGTCGGCATCGCTTGCCCCGACGAAGCGCCGCTGCTCGGCTTCGTTTCGCTGATCGCACCGGCGCTCGCGATGGGCAATCGCGTCGTGGCGCTGGCGAGCGAGGCGTGCCCGCTGGCGGCAACGGACTTCTATCAGGTCGTGGAAACCTCGGATGTGCCTGCGGGCGCGCTCAACATTCTGACCGGCGAGCGCGCCGCGCTGCTGCCGGCCCTCGCGAAGCACGACGACGTGGATGCGCTCTGGTGCTTCGGCACGGCGGCCGATTCGTCCCTCGTGGAGCGCGAGTCGGTAGGCAATCTGAAGCGGACCTTCGTCGATCATGGCCGCGAGGTTGACTGGTTTGACCGGACGAGCGCAGGATTGCCGTTCCTGCGCCATGCCGTGCAGGTGAAGAACATCTGGATACCGTACGGCGACTGAGCGCTTCGAACAAGAAAACGCCAGATCAATGGAGACAAAAGCATGCTGAAGAATCTCGACCCGCTTCTGAACGCCGATGTCCTGCAAGCGCTGCGCGCGATGGGTCACGGCGACGAACTCGTCGTTTGCGACGCCAACTTTCCCGCCGACTCCGTTGCGCGCGCCACGGTGCTCGGCAAGCTCCTGCGCATCGACGGCGCCGATGCGCCCCGCGCCGTGCGCGCGATCCTCTCCGTGCTGCCGCTCGACACCTTCGTCGAAGCCCCGGCCATGCGCATGGAAGTGGTCGGCGAACCCAACACGATTCCCACCGTGCAGCACGAAGCGCAGGCCGAAGTCGACGCCGCGGAAGGCCGCGCGGTGCCGTTCGCGCCCATCGAGCGTCATGCGTTCTATGCGCGCGCCCGCAAGGCCTACTGTGTGATCGCCACGGGCGAAACGCGCGGCTACGGCTGCTTCGTGTTCACCAAAGGCGTGCTGCTCGCACCCGACGCGCCGCGCGCCAGGGAGCACGGCCAATGAGCGGACGCGTCGTCATCCTCGGCATCTATGTGACCGATCTGGCGTTCCGCGCGAGCCGCATGCCGATGATCGGCGAGACGCTCGCCGGATCGGCATTCGCGATGGGGCCGGGCGGCAAGGGCTCGAATCAGGCCGTGGCCGCCGCGCGCGCGGGCGCGCAAGTGGTGTTCTGCACGCGCGTGGGCAACGACGCGTTCGGCGACATCGCGCGCGCGACGTGGGCCGCCGAAGGCATCACGGCGCGCACCCAGGCCGTGGACGGACTGGCCACGGGCGCGGCGCACATCTTCGTGGACGACACGACCGGCATGAATGCGATCATCGTCGCAGCGGGCGCGGCGGCCACGATGGAGCCCGGCGACGCCGAAGCGATCGAAGCCGATATTGCGGCCTCCCAGGTATTCGTCACGCAGCTGGAACAGCCGCTCGCGGCAGCGCGGCGCGGCCTCGAACTCGCGCGCCGGCATGGCGTGAAGACGGTGTTCAATCCGGCGCCCGCCATGGCGCTCCCCGACGACATCTTCCCGCTGTGCGACTACATCACGCCCAATGAGACCGAGGCGCAGGCGCTCACGGGCATCGAGATCCGCAACGCCGACGACGCGCGCCGCGCCGCCGACGTGCTGCTCGCCAAGGGCGCGGGCGCGGTCATCGTGACGCTGGGCGAAGCCGGCGCGCTGCTCCATACGCGCGATGCTTCGGTCCTGCTTCCAGCGTTCAACTGCGGCCCGGTGGTGGAAACGGCGGGTGCGGGCGACGGCTTCACGGGCGGCTTCGCGGCGGCGCTCGCGCGCGGCGACGACGCGCTCACGGCCACGCGTTTCGGCTGCGCGCTGGCGGGCATTTCCGTCACGCGCCCCGGCACCGCGCCTTCCATGCCGCGCAAGGAAGAAGTCGACGCCATGCTCGAACGCACGGCGAACGTCGGTGCACATTGAGCATTGCCAGGTGAAAACACACCGCAAAGGATGAGGTCCATGAAGTCTGCACTCTTTGCCAAATGGTTCGGCGACCGGCAGTTGAACTTCCTGCTGGCCGTGAACCTGCTGGTCGTGCTGGTCGCGGTCTGGGTGTCGCGCGGGCAGTTCGTCGGTATCGACAACCTGCAGTCGATGGGCGCGCAACTGCCCGAAGTCGCGCTGCTCGCGCTCGGCATCATGCTCTCCATGCTGTCGGGCAACGGCGGCATCGACCTCTCCGGCGTGGGGCTCGCGAATCTCTCGGGCATGATCGCCGCGCTGATCGTGCCGCGCCTCGTGAGCGCCGACGACTCGCCCGCGCTGTATACGGCGCTCTTCATCGTGATCGTATTGTGCATGGGGCTCATTGGCGGCCTGCTGAACGGTGTGGTGATTGCGCGCCTCGGGCTCACGCCCATTCTCTGCACGCTCGGCACGCAATTGCTTTTCACGGGCTTCGCGGTGGCGCTGAGCAACGGCGCCTCCGTGCACGTGGATTATGTCGAACCGCTCGCCGATATCAGCAACGGCACGTTCTTCCAGATACCGATTTCGTTCCTGCTATTCGTCGCCGTGGTCGTGCTGCTGGGCTGGCTGCTCAGGCGCACGCCGTTCGGGCTGCGCCTTTACCTCATGGGCACGAACCAGCGCGCGGCGTTCTATGCCGGCATTCCGCGCGCGCGCATGCTGATCATGACCTACGCGATGTGCGGCGTGCTCGCCTCGCTCGCGGGGCTCGTGAGCGTTTCGCACACGCTCAGCGCGAAATGGGACTACGGCAATTCCTATCTGCTGATCGCCATTCTCATTGCGGTGATGGGCGGCGTGAATCCCGCGGGCGGCTACGGACGCATCATTTGCGTGTTCTTTGCCGCGACGGTGCTGCAATTCCTTTCGAGCCTCTTCAATCTGATGGGCGTTTCGCAGTTTTTCGGCGACTGTGCCTGGGGCTTCCTGCTGTTGCTCTCGCTCGCGTTCGCGGGCGGCGAGCGGGTGCGCGCGATTTTCGGTCTCGGTGGCTCCGCGTCCGCCGGCAAAGGGCGGACCTCGGGCTGACGGGCTGAACCGTGTAGCAGGCGGGCCTCGAGCCTCGGAGGTCCGCCGCCATCTCTTTCGGGGCGAAGGCTAATCGGCTATAAAAAAACGGAGACATCGAACATGAAGATCAAGCGACTCAGTGTGGCGATCACGGCGTGTGCACTTGCCGCTGGCATGGCGGCCGTGGCGTATGCGGCGGAAAACCCGACCATCGTCACGGTGGTGAAGGTGACGGGCATCAGCTGGTTCAATCGGATGGACGACGGCGTCAAGGAATTCGGCAAGGACAACCCGAAAGTTTCGGTCTACCAGACGGGACCGGGCCGCGCGGACGCCGCGCAGCAACTGAAGATCATCGACGACCTGATCGCGAAGAAAGTGAGCGCGATCGCCGTCGTGCCGTACGACCCGCCGACGCTCGAACCGGCGCTCAAGAAGGCGATGGACCGCGGCATCAAGGTCGTCACGCACGAAGCCGACAACGAAAAGAACACGATGGTCGACGTCGAGGCGTTCGACAACTCCGCCTACGGCGCCGCGCTCAACGACCGCCTCGCCTCGTGCATGCACGACGATGGCAAGTGGGCGACGATGGTCGGCTCGCTCGGCAGCCGCTCGCAGGTGCAGTGGGCCAATGGCGGCATCGACAACGCGAAGAAGAAGTTCCCGAAGATGCAGCTCGTCGAGACGAACCTCGAAACCAACAACGACGGCGAGCACGCGTATGAAGTGGCCAAGGAAGTGCTGCGCAAGCATCCGGACATCAAGGGCTTCCAGGGCTCGTCGTCGCTCGACGTGATCGGCATTGGCCGCGCGGTCGAGGAAGCGGGCCTGCAGGGCAAGATCTGCGTGTACGGCACCGGCTTGCCGACCGAGGCCGGCAAGTACCTCGAAAGCGGCGCGATCAACGGCATTGCGTTCTGGGATCCGAAGCTGGCCGGCATCGCCATGAACAAGATCGCGATGATGCTGATCGACGGCAAGACGGTGGAGAACGGCGCGAACCTCGGCCTGCCAGGCTACGAGAAAGTCACGGTGTCGAAGGGTCCGGGCAAGGGCATCATCGTGCGCGGCCAGGGCTGGGTGAGCGTCGACAAGTCGAACTACAAGCAATACAACTTCTGATCGGAGGAAGGTGGCGCGCGCAGCGGGCTTGCAGCCCGGCGCGCGCTTCGTCGCAACGTCACGAAGAGACGACATGGCTTCAGAACCGTTATTGCAGGTGCTCGGCGTGCATAAGCGCTTCACGGGCGTGCATGCCCTGCGCGGCGTGACGCTCGCGTTCGAGCGCGGGCAGATCTATCACCTGCTCGGCGAGAACGGGTGCGGCAAGAGCACGCTCATCAAGATCATCTCCGGCGCGCAGCCGCCCGACGAAGGCGAACTGGTGATCGACGGCGCGCGCCACGCGCGGCTCACGCCGCTCGAATCGCTGGCGGCGGGCATCGAGACCGTGTATCAGGATCTTTCGCTGCTGCCCAACATGAGCGTGGCCGAAAACATCGGACTCACGACCGAGCTCGCGGAACACGCGGGGCGTCTCGCGCGCACGTTCGACCGCCGCGAACTGGCCCGCACGGCCGAGCGCGCCTTGAAGGCCGTGGGCCTGCCGGGCGACGCCGAGTTTCAGGCGACGCTCATCGAACAACTGCCGCTTGCTACACGCCAGCTCGTGGCGATTGCGCGCGCCATTGCGAGCGAAGCGAAGTTCGTCATCATGGACGAGCCCACGACCTCGCTCACGCAAAAGGAAGTGACGAACCTCATCGCCGTGCTCGGCCAGTTGCGCGCGCAGGGCGTGACCGTGCTGTTCGTGAGCCACAAGCTCGACGAGTGCTATGCAATTGGCGGCGAAGTGATCGTGCTGCGCGACGGACAGAAAGTGACGCAAGGCCCGATCACGAACTACACGAAGGCGCACTTGAGCGAACTGATGACGGGCCGCGAGCTCTCCACCGAACGCTACCGCAACGCCGCGGCCGGAGCCGAGGTGCTGCTCGACGTTCGCGGCCTCGGTCGCGCGGGCCTCTTCAGCGACGTGTCGTTCACGCTGCATCGCGGCGAGATTCTCGGCGTGACGGGCCTGCTCGATTCGGGCCGCAACGAACTCGCGCGTGCGCTTGCGGGCGTCGCGCCTGCCGATGCGGGCGAGATCGAGCTCGAAGGCCGCGCGATCAAGCTATCGACGCCCGGCGACGCGCGGCGCGCACGCATTGGCTATGTGCCGGAAGACCGCCTGAATGAAGGCCTTTTCCTCGACAAGCCGATTCGCGACAACGTGATCACGGCGATGATCGCGAGCCTGCGCGACCGCTTCGGCCAGATCGACCGCACGCGCGCACGCGCGCTGGCCGAAAACACCGTGAAGGAACTGCAGATCGCCACGCCCGATGTGGACAAGGCCGTGCAGTCGCTCTCGGGCGGCAACCAGCAGCGCGTGTTGATTGGCCGCTGGCTCGCCATCGACCCGCACGTGCTGATCCTGCACGGGCCGACCGTGGGCGTGGACGTCGGCTCGAAGGACATCATCTATCGCATCATGCAGCGGCTCTCGCAGCGCGGCATCGGCATTCTGCTCGTCAGCGACGACCTGCCCGAGCTGCTGCAGAACTGCGACCGCGTGCTGATGATGCGTAAGGGCCGCCTCGCCGAAGAGCATCACGCCGATGGCCTGACCGAGGCCGAGCTGTACCGCGCGCTGCTTGCAGAGGCAGCCTGAATTCCGCGTAACGTTTTGCCGGACACCGCATGAGCATGAATCAGACAATGAGCACGTCGTCCAACACCGTCGAAGTCGCGCGCCAGAGCGTACCGCTGAACTGGCGCGCGAAGCTCGCCCGCAACCCCGAATGGTTCACGGCCACGCTGATCGTCATTACCTGCGTGATCGTCGCTTCCATCAACCCGCGCTTCTTCCAGTGGGCCACGCTGTTCGACCTGCTGCACTCGGCCACGATCACGTCGCTGTTCGCGCTCGGCACGCTCGTCGTGCTGGCGTCGGGCGGTATCGACGTGTCGTTCACGGCGATCGGCGCGCTCACGATGTACTCGATCACGAAAGCCGTGTTCGCGTGGTGGCCCGACGCGCCGTTCGCGCTCATTCTGCTCACGGGCGCCGTGGGCGGCATCGTGCTCGGTGTGATCAACGGCATGCTCGTGCACCGGCTGCAGGCGCCCTCGCTGATCGTGACGATCGGCACGCAGTACCTCTATCGCGGGCTGCTGCTCACCTTCGTGGGCACGACGTTCTTCATGAACATCCCGCACAGCATGGATCACTTCGGCCGCATTCCGCTCATCGCCTACAAGACTGCCGACGGGCTCAACGCGGTGCTGCCGGTTTCGGCGATCGCACTCGTGGCCGGCGCGCTTCTCACCTGGTGGCTGCTCAATCGCACGATGATGGGGCGCGGCGTCTACGCGATGGGCGGCAGCACGGCGATTGCGGAGCGGCTCGGCTTCAACCTGCGCGCGATCCGCTTGTTCGTGTTCGGCTATACGGGATTTCTCGCCGGCGTAGCAGGCATTTTGCACGTGGCGAACAACCGGCTTGCCAATCCGTTCGACCTCGTGGGTTCGGAACTCGACGTGATCGCGGCGGTGATTCTGGGCGGCGCGCGCATTACGGGCGGCAGCGGCACGGTCGTGGGTACGCTGCTCGGCGTGGCGCTCGTCACGCTCATCAACAACGTGCTGATTCTCGTGGGCGTACCGAGCACGTGGCAGAAGGTGATTGTCGGCGCGTTCATTCTGGTGGCCGGTACGCTGTTCGCGCTGCGCCGGCGCGGCTGAGCCGGCCGGCTATAGTTGCGACCGGCGCCGCGCGGCCGGTCGGCGCAGATGCGCTTATGCGCTGTGCGCGCGCAGCGTCTGGCCTTTCTCGGTGATGACGGAGTTGAAGTCGTCGAGCTGGGAAAAGCGCCACGCCTTCACGATGCCGTACTTGCTGGCATCCACAATGAGATGGCTTTCCACGGCGCCGGCCATCGCGGCCTGCTTGAGCGCCACTTCGTGGAAGTTCCAGCAGGTTACGCCGCGCGCAGCGTCCACGCCGCCCGCTGAAATGAACGCCTTGTTGATGCCCATGCGGCGCAGCGTTTCCAGGCTCTCCTCGCCGGCAAACGAGTCCGACGACGGCACATACACGCCTCCCAGCAAGATCATGCGCACATTGGGCATGCGCCGCAGAATCTCGGCCACGTTGAGCGAATAGCACACCGCCGTGATTTGCAGCTGCGAAGGGATGAGGCGCGCGAGGGCGGCAAGCGTCGTGCCGCAGTCGATGAACACGGTGTCGTTCTGCGCGATGAGCCGCGCCGCGTGCGCGGACGCTTGCGCCTTGGCCTGCGCGAAGTGGTCCTTTTCGTGTTCGAGCGAGTAGCCGGCGGTATTGGGCACGTCCTGCGCGCTCACGATATAGCCGCCCAGATACGTGAAACGCTCGGGATTCGCGGCGATGTCGCGCCGCACGGTCATCTCGGAGACACCAAGCACGCTGGCTGCATCGCGCAGATGCATGACGTTGTGTTTTGCGAGCGCGTCGGCAAGGGCGCGCAGCCGGTCGGTTTTGGCCATGGAGTGGGTGCTGCGCCGGAGCGTGCTGCGTTCCGGCGAACGTTAGATTTGTTTCGTACGCTTGAGCGAATTATAACAAGCAAGGCGTGCGATGGCCACGCGCTTTGACTCCTGCCACCCCCGCGCCGGCTTCGGCGAGCATGCGTTTTTCGCATGCTCCGCTCGACAATTAATCGTTTGTGGCGTCCCGATGCCGCACGGATACTGCCCTTTCTCATGAAGCGGCGGCAACTCCAAACCGGCAGCAATCCATGCGATCAGACCTCAATTTCATCAATGGGCAGTTCGTCGGCGCCGAAGGGCCGCAGATCGCTGTCCATAACCCGGCAACCGGCGACGCGATCGGCCATGTGAGCGCCGCGAGCGCGGCCGACGCGGTGCGCGCGGTCGTGGCCGCCAGGGCCGCGCAGCGCGTCTGGCGCAAGTTGCCCGCCGCCGAACGCGGCGCGATCCTGAACCGTTTCGCGGACGCGATCGTGGCGCGCGCGCCGAAGATCGGCGCGGCGCTTGCCGCCGAGTCGGGCAAGAGCGTCGCGGACGCAACCGCCGAAGCGCAGTACGCCGCCGAAATCCTGCGCTACCACGCGCAGTGGGCGCGCCGCATCGAAGGCGAGGTGATTCCAAGCGACAGCGCGAACGAAAACCTCATTCTCATGCGCGAGCCGATCGGCGTGGCCGCGTGCCTGATTCCGTTCAACTTCCCGGTGTACACGCTGCTGCGCAAGGTCGCACCGGCGCTCATCACGGGTAACGCGGTGGTCGTGCGGCCGAGCAACAACACGCCGTGCTCGGCGTTCGAAGTGGCGCGCGCGGCGCAGGAAGCGGAACTGCCCGCGGGCATTTTCAACGTGCTGGCCATGGACCACGATACCGCCGCCGTGCTCTGCACGCAGGCGGACGTCGGCATGATCACGCTCACGGGCAGCGTGAGCGCAGGCCGCAAGGTGCTCGATTACTGCAAGGAAAATATCGCCAAGCCTTCGCTGGAGCTGGGCGGCAAGACGCCCGCGATCATCGAAGACGACGCCGATCTCGAAGCGGCCGCAACGGCCATCGTGCGCTCGAAGACCACGCATTGCGGCCAACTCTGCACGGCGATCGAACGCGTGTACGTGCACGCTTCGGTGCATGACCGCTTCGTCGCGCTGCTGCGCGAGAAGATGAGCGCCGTGCGCTTCGGCGACCGCTCCGAAGACGCCGCCCGCATGGGTCCGCTCGTGAGCGCGAGCGCACGCGCAGCGATCCACGCGATGGTCGAGCGCGCGGTAGCCGAAGGCGCGAAGCTCGAAACGGGCGGTTACGTGCCCGAAGGCAAGGGTCATTTCTATCCGCCTACCTTGCTCACGCATTGCCGCCAGGACATGGAGATCGTGCAGGAGGAGATCTTCGGCCCGGTGCTGCCGGTGCTTGCGTACGAGACGCTCGACGACGCGCTGCGCATGGCCAACGATCACCAGTTCGGCCTTTCGTCGGTGCTCTTTACGGAGCGCTACCGCACGACCCTGCGCGTCGCGAACGAAATCGAAGCCGGCGAACTGTACGTGAACCGCACGCCTGCGGACCCGTATCAGGGCTATCACGCGGGCTGGAAGCGATCGGGCCTCGGCGGCGATGACGGCAAGCACGGCATGCTCGAATTCACGCAGACACGCCTTGTCGTGATGCCGTTCTGATCATTCGAGATACTGATTAATCGCAGCAACGGCGCCCCTCGAACTGGGCGTCGCAGATAAAGAAAAGACGCCTCGCGCGGGCAACCGCCCGCGTGCCGGTCGACAGCTTTGCATGGGACCAGAGTAAGCGCTAAAGCGCTAACTCTGGTCGACAGGAGACAATCTTGCAGAAGTCCATTGGAAAGCCCAATGCGCCGGCAATGCCGCGCGCCGAAACCTCATCGCTCACGCCCGCCGCAGCGGGCTCCATGCAGCGCTACGTGCAGTTGCTGCTGCTCGTGCTCGCCGCGGGCGGTATCTATCCGCTGTTGTATCTGCGCCAGGTCTACCAGACCACGATGCTCGATGTCCTGCACATCGACAACGCTCAGCTCGGCTATCTCTACTCGGTGCTCGGCATCGTGTTCTTCGTCTGCTATCTGCCGAGCGGCTGGCTCGCCGACCGCGTCGCACCGCGCCTGTTGATCTGCTTTTCGCTCATCGGCACCGGGGCGCTGGGCCTCTGGTACTCCACCGCGCCGTCATTCCATACGCTACTCGCGATCTTCTGCCTCTGGGGCGTCACGACCGGCCTCACGTTCTGGGCCTCGGTGCTCAAACGCGTGCGCATGATCGCGGCGGCGAACGAACAAGGCCGCTTCTTCGGCCTGCTCGACGGCGGACGCGGACTCGTCGAGGCGCTGCTCGCCACCGCCGCGCTCGCGCTCTTCGCCGCTGCCACCGGCTCGGGACGCGGCGAAGCGGTGGGCCTGCGTCACGTGATCTATCTGTATTCCTTCACGTGTATCGCACTCGGCGCGTTGATGAGCTTCTTCAAGGACCCCGCGCCCGCGCAGGCCGAAAGCAAGTCGGTCGAGACGAATGCGAACGGTTCGCTGTGGCGCGATCTCGCGACGCTCGCCGCGATTCCCCAGCTCTGGCTCATGGCCGCCGTGGTGTTCTGCGGCTACCAGATCTTCTGGGCCACTTACAGCTTCTCCGCATATCTCCAGCAGGGCGAGATGCATATGAGCGTCGTGGCGGCCGGCATGGTCACCACCGCGAAGCTCTGGATGCGCCCCATCGGCGGCATTGGCGGCGGCTTTCTCGGCGACCGTCTTTCGAACCTGCGCGTGCTGATCTGGGCGCTGTTCCTGGCTGTCGCGGGCCTGATCGGCCTGATCCTGCTGCCCGCGCTGCGCAACATGGCGCTGCTCGGCGCGGTGGTGTTGTTCATCGGCCTCATGACTTACGCGATTCGCGGCCTCTACTGGACGCTGCTTGACTACTGCGCGATCCCCATGCGCATCACGGGCCTCGCCATCGGTCTCGTTTCGCTGATCGGCTACTCGTCGGACATCTTCCTGCCGCTCGTGAACGGCTATATCACCGAGCACTATGCGGGCATTGCCGGCTACCAGATCTATTTCGCCTATATCGCCGCCATCGGCACGCTCGGCGGTATCGCCGCGCTCGTGCTCAAGCGCATGACCCACTCCAAAACTGCCTGAAACAGCCTGAACCATGAAAGTCGTTGCAATTGAAACGAACGTCGTCGCGGTGCCTCCTCCGCACCTCGGCGGCATGTACTGGATCTTCGTTACGCTGAAAACCGATTGCGGCATCGAAGGCGTGGGCGAAATCTACGCGGCCACGTTCCATCCCGACGTGATGGTGAGCGCGATCGAAGACGTCTTCACGCGCTATCTGCTGGATCACGATCCGCACCGCGTTGAGCGGCTGTTCCGCGAGGGCTATTCGAGCGGCTTCACGCAGCGCCCCGATCTCACGATGATGGGTATCGTGAGCGGCCTCGAAATGGCATGCTGGGACATCATCGGCAAGGCGGCGGACAAGCCCGTGTACGAACTGCTCGGGGGCATGGTGAACGAGCGGCTGCGTTCGTACACCTACCTGTACCCGAAGAATGCGCAGGGCGAATACGATTACGACGACCCCGATCTCGCCGCCGAATGTGCGGCCGAGAACGTGAAGCGCGGTTTCACCGCGATCAAGTTCGATCCGGCGGGTCCGTACACGGCCTATTCGGGACATCAGCTTTCGCTCGAAGTGCTCGACCGTTGCGAAACGTTCTGCCGCAAGGTGCGTGAAGCGGTGGGAAGCAAGGCCGATCTGCTGTTCGGCACGCATGGCCAGATGGTGCCTTCTTCGGCCATCCGGCTGGCGAAGCGGCTCGAAAAATACGACCCGCTGTGGTTCGAAGAGCCGGTGCCGCCGGGCCAGGAAGAGGCCATCGCCAATGTCGCGAAGCACACGTCGATTCCCATTGCCACGGGCGAGCGCCTCACCACCAAATATGAATTCCACAAGCTGTTGCAGGCGGGCGGTGCGTCGATCCTGCAGCTGAACGTCGCGCGCGTGGGCGGCCTGCTCGAAGCGAAGAAGATCGCGACGCTCGCCGAAGTGCACTACGCGCAGATCGCGCCGCATCTCTACAACGGGCCCATCGGCGCGGCGGCCAGCATTCAGTTCGCGGCCTGCACGCCGAACTTCCTGATTCAGGAAAGCATCGGCACGTGGGACGGTTTCCACGCGCAAGTGCTCAAGCAGCCGATCCAGTGGGAAGACGGCTACATCATTCCCTCGAAGGCGCCGGGTCTGGGCGTCGAACTCGACATGGACGTCGTGCGCGCGCACTCGCCTTATACGGGCAAGCGTCTGCATCTGCAGATGGCGAGCCAGCCCGCCGACGTGCGCGATACCTCGCCCGCACGCGGCTGATCTGCCGGAGCACTCAGATGAACTACGACTACATCATCGCCGGCGCCGGATCGGCGGGCTGCATTCTCGCGGAACGGCTCTCCGCTTCCGGGCGTCATTCGGTGCTGCTGCTCGAAGCGGGCGGACCCGACGATTCGTTCTGGTTCAAGATCCCGATCGGGTTCGCCAAGCTGTACTACAACAAGCAATACAACTGGATGTATTACAGCGAGCCGGAGCCGGAGCTTGCCGGCCGGCAGATCTACGCGCCGCGCGGCAAGGTGCAGGGCGGCTCGGGCGCGATCAACGCCATGATCTACGTGCGCGGCGCCGCGCGCGACTACGACGACTGGGCCGCGGCGGGCAATGCGGGCTGGTCTTACCAGGAAGTGCTGCCGTACTTCCGCAAGCTCGAATCGCATCCGCTCGGCGACACGCCCTGGCACGGCGCGAACGGCCCGGTGCGCATCACGCCGATGAAGGAAGGCGCGCATCCGATTTGCCGCACCTTCGTCGAAGGCTGCACGCAGCTCGGCTACGAGCGCAACGACGACTTCAACGGCGCACGGCTCGAAGGCGTGGGCATCTACGATGTGAATACGCGCGACGGCAAGCGCGATTCGAGCAGCGTGGCCTATCTGCATCGCGCGGGGCAGCGCTCGAACCTGAAGATCGAGCGTCATGCGCGCGCCACGCGTGTGCTGTTCGACGAGGCTAAAAAACGCGTCATCGGCGTGGAGATCGTGCAGCAAGGCGTGAAGCGCACGTTTCGTGCAAATCGCGAAGTCATCGTCGCGGCCGGCGCGGTCGATTCGCCCAAGCTGTTGCAGCTTTCGGGCGTGGGCCCGCGCGAGCTGCTCGCGAAGCACGGCATCGACATGGTGCACGAGCTGCCCGCGGTAGGGCAGAACCTGCAGGACCATCTGTGCGTGAGCTTCTACTATCGCTCGCGTGTAAAAACGCTCAACGATTCATTCGGCAGCTGGATGGGCAAGCTGAAGTTCGGGCTGCAATACGTGTTGCAGCGCAAGGGGCCGTTCTCGATGAGCGTGAACCAGTCGGGCGGCTTCTTCCGCACGAGCCAGGATGAGGCGCACCCGAACATGCAGGTGTACTTCAATCCGCTTTCGTACCGGATTCCCAGATCGAACCGGGCGCAGCTCACGCCGGAGCCGTACTCGGGCTTTCTGGTCTGCTTCAATCCTTGCCGGCCCACGAGCCGTGGCTCGGTCGAGATCGCTTCGGCGAACGTGGAAGACGCGCCCAAAATTCGCGGCAACTACCTCTCGACGCAGAAGGACCGCGACGAGGCGATTGCGGGCAGCCGCCTCGTGCGCAAGCTGATGACGGCGCGCGCGTTGCAGGGCATCACCGAAGCCGAGGTGACGCCCGCGGGCGAAGTGACCGACGACGCGAGCATGCTCAAGTTCTTCCGCGAGCAAAGCGGTTCGATCTATCACCTGTGCGGTAGTTGCGCGATGGGGCCGGACCCGCGCACGTCAGTGGTGGACGCACGCCTGCGCGTGCATGGCATCGAAGGCTTGCGTGTGGTGGATGCATCGATCTTCCCGAACATCACGTCGGGCAACACCAACGCGCCGACCATGATGATCGCGGAAAAGGGCGCGGACATGATTCTTGAAGACGTCGATCACGCCATCGCCGCAAAGGCCATCGAGCAGGGCCGTCAGCGCATGGCCGCCACTTCGTCCTGAAGCCATTGCCGGAAAAGCCGGAGCGGCTTCGAAGCCTTCTGTTCGGGCCGCACCACGAACCAGTAGGACTGGCGGCCGTCCACGTGGATGTCGCGCACGGGCGCGAGCAGCCCCTGGGCCAGTTCGTGTTCGATCATGTGGCGGTCGGCCATCGTCACGCCGAGCCCTTCGATGGCCGCGCGGATCGCATGGTCGAGCAGGTCGAATTCGTAGCCGCCCGACGTGTCCACGTCCTCGATGCGCGCCGCGTCGAGCCAGTGCCGCCAGGTGAGGTAGCGCTGATTGTCGCCCGCGAGCACATGCAGCAAGGTCTGCTGCGTGAGGTCGATTGGGCCGTGCGCGAGCAGCGCGGGCGCGCACACGGCGATGTGCGATTCGTGCATCAGCAGCGAGCTGTCGAGGCCTTCCCATTCGCCATCGCCGAAGCGGATCGCGCAGTCCAGCGCCGTCGAATCGGCCAGACTGTCCTGCAGATGCGTGGTGAGGCTCAGTTCGAGCTCGGGATGGCGCGCCTGCAGGCGCGTGAGGCGCGGCACGAGCCAGCGGCTCGCGAAGGTGGGCGGCGCGTTCACGCGCAGGCGGTTGAGGTCGCTCTTCTGCTGGATCGTGCGCACCGTCACTTCGATGCGGTCGAACGACTGCTGGAGCGTGCGCAGCAACGCACGCCCGGCTTCGGTCAGTTCGAGCCGGTGATGATGGCGCTCGAGCAGCGCCTCGCCAAGCTGTTCTTCGAGCTGGCGCACCTGGCGGCTCACCGCGCTCTGCGTCACGTTCAGCTGTTCGGCGGCGCGGGTGAAGCTGCCGCTCGTGCCTGCCGCCTCGAACGCCTTCAGGGCGTTCAGCGCCGGCATCTTTCGCTTCAAGGTCGTCTCCTCGCTCCGGGCGCCTCGAAACGACGCCTCCTGCAAACGACGCAGTATACCGGGCCGCGCCGCCATTCAGACGCCCCGCGCGCGTGACAGCGCCGCGAGCGCGAGCGTGACGACGAGCGCGAACACATAGAGCCCGCCCGCCCCGAGAAGACGCATGAACAGCGAAGCGACGGTGGGACCGGCCGCGCCGCCGAGCGAGAAGACGAGCAGCAGCGTCGCGCTCGTCTGCACGCGTCGCGCCTGATCGACACGGTCGTTCACGTCGGAGACGATCACGCCGTAGAGCGTGAAGGTGAGCGCCACGTAGAGAAACAGGATCGTGTCGACGAGAACCGGCGCGCGCAGGACGGCGAGCGCCGCGGCCGCGCCCGCGGAGACGAGCGAGATCAGGCCGAGGGTGGCGCGCCGCCCGAGCCGGTCGGAGAGCCGCCCCACGGGCCATTGCGAAAGCAGGGCACCGATCAGCACGACGCCCATGGCGCGCGAAATCCCGCTGGCCGGATAACCGATGCGCGCGAGATACACCGGCGTGAGCGCGTAGAACGCGCTGGAAAGCAGCCCCGCGCCGACGCAGGCCGGCACGCTGCGCGGCGCGACGCGGTGCAGTTCGCGCAGGCCGTCGAGCAGCAGCGTGGGGCGCTTCGGCGTGGCGAGCGCGGAAGCCGGCGCCGTGGCCACCGGCGCGGGCGGCGCGGCTCCGGCCGACTGCCACTCGCCGATCAACGCCACCGGGATGAGCGCGGTCACGAACAACCCGTTCACGAGCGCATGCTCGAAAATGCCGCCGGGCGCGCCCACGCCCAGCAGGAACTGCCCCGCGCTCACGCCGAGATACGTGAGCACGAGATAAAACGCGAATGCCCGCCCGCGCCGTTCGTTCGGCACGGCGCCGTTCACGCCGCTCTCGATCGAGGTGAACACGCCGACCATGCTGAAGCCGGTGATGAGCCGCAGCACGGCCCAAATGTCGGGGGAATCGAAGGAGAGATAGCCGAGCGCCGCGAGTGCGGCGAGCGCGCCAAAGCCGATGAAGGCACGCTGCGGCCCGATGCGCCCGACGATCGGGCCGAGCCCCAGCGCGCCGATGATGAAGCCGACGTAATAGCACGATTGCACGAGGCCGACGTCGAGCGCGGTGCGCTCGCCGTGCAGCATGCGCAGCGAGATCAGCGTCGTGAGGAGGCTGTTCCCGCAAACGAGGATCGTATAGCCGCCCAGCAGGCCGATGAGCGCCCGCATCTACGGCGGCTTAGTGCGTCGTACCGGCGCGGCGCTCGACGAAGCGCCGCACGTAGTCGTCGGCGGGGCGGTGCAGGATGTCGTCGGGCGAGCCGCACTGGATCAGGCGGCCGTCGCGCAGGATCGCGATCTGGTTGCCGATGCGCAGCGCCTCGTCGAGGTCGTGCGTGATGAACACGATGGTCTTCTTGAGCGTGGCCTGGAGTTCGAGCAGCTGGTCCTGCATTTCGGTGCGGATGAGCGGATCGAGCGCCGAGAACGCTTCGTCCATCAGCAGCACGTCGGTGTTCGCGGCGAGCGCACGGGCGAGGCCGACGCGCTGGCGCATGCCGCCCGAAAGCTCGTCGGGATAGTGGTCCGCATAACCCGCGAGGCCCACCTTGCCGAGCCATTCGCGCGCGCTCGCGTGCGCCGCCGCTTTCTTTTCGCCGCGCGTAGCGAGGGCGTACGCGGCATTGTTGAGCACCGTCTGGTGAGGCAGGAGTCCGAAGCTCTGGAACACCATGCTCACGCCGTAACGGCGCAGATCGCGCAGGCCGTTGTCGGAGAGCTTGAGCACGTCCTTGCCGTCGATCAGGATCTCGCCCACGGTCGGCTCGATGAGCCGGTTGAAGTGGCGTACCAGCGTGGATTTGCCCGAGCCCGACAGGCCCATGATGACGAAGATCTGGCCCGAGCCGATCGACAGGCTTACGTCGTTCAGGCCTACGTTGCAGCGCGTCTTCTCGAGGACCTCGGCCTTGCCCGCGCCGCCGCGCAGCAGCGCGAGCGCGCGCTGGCTGGCTTCGCGCGTGCCGAAGATCTTGTAGACGTTCTTGACTTCGATGCCGCTCATGATCGTTACCTCATTCCATGCTCATTGCGTATGCGGGACGCGCCGGCCAGATTTCCGCCATTGTGCCGGCGCTTTTGCCTGCGCGTTCGTTACTTGGCCGGCTGGCTCGTCAGGTCGCTGCTGCCGGTCGCGCCGGCGCTTTCGCTCTCCTGTTCGCGAACGCGGCGAAACGGAATGCGCGAGGGTTGCTTCGATTTACGCGCGAGGCCGCGCGTGCGCCGGCCCTGCCCGTAACTCTGGCTGATGCGGTCGATCACGATCGCGAGAATCACGATGGCGACGCCCGCCTGCGTGCCCTTGCCCACGTCGAGCGTCTGAATGCCCGCGAGCACGTCTTCGCCAAGACCGCGCGAGCCGATCATCGAGGCGATCACGACCATGGAAAGCGCCATCATCGTGGTCTGGTTGATACCGGCCATGATGCTCGGCCGTGCGAGCGGCAACTGCACGCCAAACAGCAATTGCGTGCGCGTGGTGCCGAACGCGCGCGCGGCTTCGACGATTTCCGCATCCACGTGGCGGATGCCGAGATCGGTCAGACGAATGAGCGGCGGCAGCGCATAGACGACCGTGGCGAGAATGGCGGGCACCTTGCCGAGGCCGAACAGCATCAGCACCGGAATCAGGTACACGAAGCTGGGCAGCGTCTGCATGATGTCGAGCACCGGCAGCAGCACGCGGCGCAACCCGCTGCTCGAGGCCGCGAGGATGCCGAGCGGCACGCCGAGCACGACCGAGATGAGCGTGGCGACGACCATCAGCGCGAAGGTCTGCATGAGCTTGTCCCACAGCCCGAAGCAGCCGATCAGCCAGAGCAGCACGACGAACAGCAGCGCCACGCCGATTCGCCGCGAGGCATGCCAGCCGAGCAGGCCCACGGCGGCCAGCACGACGACGGGCGGCGTGGCGCGCAGCAGGCTTTCGAGCGGCACGAGCAGGTCGCGCAGCATCAGCACGCTGAAGTTGTGGAACGCGTCGCCGTAGCGCTGCACGAACGCGGCGACCTGATCGTTGACCCAGTCGGCGATCGAGAGGTGAAGAAAGGGAGATCCCATGGTGAGCCTCATTCTGCGTGTGTCATGTGATGCGGACCGTCGTGCGGCCAGTGTCGTTGCTTACGTGCGCAGGCCGGCCTGCACGCGCGCCGCGACTTCCGGCGTGACCCATTGCTTCCAGATTTCCGGATGCTGCTCGAAGAACGTGCGCGCGACCGTGGAGGCGTCGAGTTTCTTGTCGTGCATCTGCTGGACCAGTTGTTCGTCGAGCGTGAGCGGCAGGCTCACCTTGCCGAAGAACGCGACGGCGTCGGGCTCGGCGTCGTAGAACGGTGTGGAGACCGCGACCTTCAGATGCGAGACCTTGAATGCGGAGGCGCACGGCGCGCCCTTCGGATCGGCGATGGTGTCCCAGCAGGCGTCGGAATACGGCGCGCCCTCGAGTTGCACGAAGTGGTACTTCGCCATCAGGCCGGCGGGCTGCCAGTAGTAGAACAGAATGGGCTTGCCGCGCTCGTAGGCCGAGGCGATCGCCGCGTCTAGCGCGCCGCCGGTGCCGGGGCGGAAGTTCGTGTAGTCGTCGCCGAGCTTGTAGGCCGTCAGCAGGCGGTTGTTGAAGCGCTCGCAATCCCAGCCGGCGGGGCAGTTGTAGAAGCGACCCTTGCCGGGTTCTTCGTCGTCCGTGAAGAGGGATTTGTACTGCGGAAGTTGCGCGACGGAGCGCAGTTGCGGCGCCATGGGTTTGATGCCGCGCTTCGCGTCGCCGTTGATCACGTAGTCGGGGACGTACCAGCCTTCCTTGTCGCCGCCGGGAATCAGCTCGCCCACGAGCTTCACGCTGCCGTCCTTCAAGCCGCGCGCGACGATGGGGCTGCGGCCCGTCCAGTGCTCGGCCCACACCTGCAGGTCGTTCTTCGTGAGCGCCGTTTCGGTGGCGGCCGTGGCGCCGGGCACGACTTCGGTCTTGCAGCCGTAACCCTTCTCCAGCACCGTGCGCACCATTTCGGTCATCAGCGCGCCGCTTTCCCAGGTGATTTGCGCGAGCTTCACGGTTTTGCCCGCCTGGCACCAGCCGGGGGCTGCAAAGCTGCTCGTGGCCGCGCCGGTCAGCGCGAGGGCGGCGGCAATACGCACGCCTGCCAGCGTGATACGTCTCATGTCGTCTCCAGTTTTATATGCACGGGCAGCCGTGCTTTTCGAATCAGTCCGACCAGAGTCTAGCCGTGGCATTTCGGGTTGCGAAGCAACGAATAGTCATCGATGCATTACCTGATCTCATGCCACTTTCATCACGCGAATGATGCATGCGAGAGCGATGACTGCGCGTCATGCCCCCATGAGATTTCATAGCTTTTGGGCGCTTGCGGCGTGTGCTGGAATGCGTCTGGCCAAATTCGAACTCATGTACACAGGAGACGGAGTCAAACATGAAAGACCTGCAAGTCTATATCGGCGAAGGTTTCGCTGGACCAGGCGTAAACGCTGCCCACATCAACATCATGATCGGCCCGCGCAATGGCCCGGTGGGGCAGGCGTTTACGAACAGCCTGTCGTCGCCTTCGCAAGGGCACGTGCCGTTCATGGTGGTGGCGCAGCCCAACGTGCCGGTCAAGCCCGCCACGCTCTACGTGAACAAGGCCGACATTCGCGGCGACCTGCACGGCAACGCCACGTGGGGCGCCTCGCAGGCGGCCATCGCGAAGGCGGTGACGGAAGCGATGCTCGACGGCACGCTGCCGCCGCAAGCGGAGAACGAGTGGTGCATCGTCACGGCGAACTGGGTGAACTGGTCGTGCGACGACCTCGACGCCGTGTACGAGAACAATTACGTGGCCTGCAAGACGGCCATTCGCGCCGCGATGAACGGCCTGCCGAAACTCGACGACATTGCGAAGATCAAGGATCAGATCAGCAATCCGTTCTACACGCCGAAGGCCAAAGCGGCTTGAGCCGCGCCAATCGTTACAGGTGACTACGATGCAATACGTGCAACTCGGCCGCTCCGGCCTGAAGGTGTCGCGCCTGTGCCTCGGCACGATGAACATGGGCACGCCCGAATGGAAGCCGTGGATCTACAACGAAGAGCAGAGCGAGCCGATCGTGCGCCGCGCGCTCGAAGCGGGCGTGAACTTCATCGACCTCGCGGACTTCTATTCGACCGGCGTGGGCGAGGAAGTGGTGGGGCGCATCGTGCGGCGGCTCGCGAAGCGCGACGAACTCGTGCTCACGACCAAGGTCGGTTATCCGATCGGCAACGGCGCGAACAACCAGGGCCACTCGCGCAAGCACATCATGGAAAGCATCGACGGCTCGCTGCGCCGGCTGCAAACCGATTACGTCGACGTTTACATGCTGCACTACTTCGACGTGAACACGCCGGTCGAAGAAACCATGGACGCGCTCAACGACATCGTGCGCGCGGGCAAGGCGCGCTATATCGGCGTGTCGACGATGTTCACGTGGCAGTTCGCCAAGATTCTGCAGGCGTGCGAGCGCTATCACTTCGCACGCCCGATCAATATGCAGCTGCAGCTGAACTGTGCGTATCGCGAGGAAGAGCGCGAGATGATTCCGTTCTGCCAGGATCAGGGCGTGGGCGTATCGGTGTTCAGTCCGCTCGCTCGCGGCCTCCTTTCCGGCGACGCGAAGTCGGTGCGCAACCAGACCGACTTCTTCACCGTGCAGATGTACGACGATGAAGCTTCGCGCGATATCGCGCGTTCGGTGGCGGAAGTCGCGGCGGCGCGCGGCGTGTCGAGCGCGCAGATCGCGCAGGCCTGGGTGCTGGGGCGTGCGGGCATCTCGTCGATGCTCGTGGGCGCGGACACCGTCGCGCAGTTCGAAAGCGCGCTCGCGGCGCTCGACACGCAACTCACCGCAGACGAGCTGTACGAACTCGAGCGCAACTACACGCCGTGCGACGTGATCAACGATTACGTGAGCGCGCGCATTCCGCGCGTGCCGCGCGCGGCGCGCCGCCTGGAGATCGCAGCATGACGGGCTTGACGATTGACGGACTGAAGGAAGCGCGCCTGTGGCGCACATCGAGCTCCATCGACGGCGAATGGGTGGCGAGCGAAGCGACCTATCCGATCATCGACCCGGCCACCGGAGCGCCGCTCGCGCAGGTGGCCCGTGCCGGCGCGCGCGAAGCGCTGCAGGCCGTGGCGGCGGCCTCGCACGCGTTTCCCGCATGGCGCGACGCCACGGCTGCGGAGCGCAGCGCGAAGGTGCGCCGCTGGGGCGAGCTGATGCATGCGCATCGCGAAGACCTCGCGCGCATCATGACGGCCGAGCAGGGCAAGCCCTATGCGGAAGCGCTGGGCGAAGTGGCGTACGCGGCGAGCTTTCTCACGTGGTTCGCCGAGGAAGCGCGACGCGCCTATGGCGACGTGATTCCCGCGCCGAAGAAGGGCGCGCGCATTGTCGTGACGAAGGAGCCCGTGGGCGTGGTCGGCGCGATCACGCCGTGGAATTTCCCGCTCGCCATGGTCACGCGCAAGGCCGGCCCGGCGCTCGCGGCGGGTTGCACGATGGTGCTCAAGCCTTCGGAAGAGACGCCGCTTTCGGCGCTCGCGCTCGCCGAGCTGGCGGTCGAGGCGGGCATTCCGCGCGGTGTGTTCAACGTCGTTTCGGGCGACGCCCCGGCGATCGGCGACACGCTGATGGCGTCGAAGGCCGTGCGCAAGATCTCGTTCACGGGTTCGACGCGTGTGGGCAAGCTGCTGATGCGTGCTGCCGCCGATACGGTGAAGAAGGTGTCGCTCGAGCTGGGCGGCAACGCGCCCTTCATCGTGTTCGACGACGCCGATCTCGATGCCGCCGTGGAAGGCGCGATAGCCTCGAAATTCCGCAACACGGGGCAGACCTGCGTCTGCGTGAACCGCTTCTACGTGCAGGCCGGCGTGCACGACGCCTTCGTCGAGAAGCTGGTTGCGGCCGTGCGCGCGCTGCGCGTGGCGGGCGGCATGGAGCCGGGCGCCACGCAAGGGCCGCTCATCAACGGCGCGGCGTTGCGCAAGGTCGAGGCGCATGTGAGCGATGCGCTCGAGAAGGGCGGCGCCATTGCGTGCGGCGGCCACCCGCATGCGCTGGGCGGCACGTTTTACGAGCCCACGGTCATCACGGGCGCGCACGGCGGCATGATGCTCGCGCACGAGGAGACGTTCGGCCCCGTTGCCGCGGTGTTCCGCTTCGAGACCGAGGAGGAAGTGATCCAGGCGGCGAACGATACTGACTTCGGTCTGTCCGCCTACTTCTACGCACGCGACATTGGCCGCGTGTGGCGCGTGGCGAGCGCGCTGGAAAGCGGCATGGTCGGCATCAACGAGGGCATCATCTCGACTGAGGTCGCGCCGTTTGGCGGCGTGAAGGAGTCGGGGCTCGGGCGCGAAGGCTCGAAGTACGGGCTCGACGAGTACCTCGAAACGAAGTACCTGATGATGGGCGGGCTCGGCTGATTTTCCTCACGCCTGCCAGCGTCTGGCGAAGGCCGCCGCGCGAGAGCGCGGCGGTTTTTTTTGAGCCTTCAATTGAGCGAGCGAATGGGCCTCAGGCCTCATTCAGCCGCGATGAAACGCACGGTGCCCGCAAGGCGCGCCGTGCCGCCGGTGTCGTTCGGATGATTCACGCCGTCCATCACCGGGACCTCGGCGAAATCGAACGGGCTGACGCCGTCGAGGCAAGCCACGTTTACGCCATATCGGTTCGGGTTGGAACGCCGTTGAAGATGGGTGGCGATTCCGCAGCGAGAACAGAAGAAGTGCTGCGCCGCTCCGGTGTTGAAGCGGTAGCTCGTCAGCACCTCCTCGCCCTGCAGGAATGCGATCCCGCCCATTTCGGCCGCGACGATGACCGCGCCTCGCATGCGGCAGTAAGAGCAATTGCAGCGGCGGATCGAGTTGAGGCCGTCGCTGAGCGTCACGACGAAACGCACTGCGCCGCAATGGCACTGGCCTGCCCGTTGGTTCGTATCGCCCACCATGTCGTTGGTTTCTCCCCTGCGGATAAAGCGCGGCGTCAACCGGCCCACGCGTTGATGTCGAGAACCGCTGCGGCGAACGTTGCTGGCGCCTCCTGCGGAAGGTTATGGCCTGCATTCGGCACGATGCGGTTCTCATGGCGTCCGCTGAAGCGCTTCGAACTGGTCTCTCGTGCCCCGGGCGGCTGGACGCCGTCGGCGTCTCCGTCGAGCGTGATCGTCGGCACGGTGATCGGCGGCGTGGCGGCGAGGCGATGCTCGATGTCGTCGAAGCGGGGATCGCCTTCGACCAGCCCGAAACGGTGGCGGTAGGAATGGACCACCACGTCGACGAAATCGGGATTGTCGAACGACGCTGCCGTGCGCGCGTAGAGGTCGTCGTCGAAGCGCCAGGTCGGCGACCAGAGCGACCACAGGAGACGGCAGAACGCGCGCCGTTTTTCGGTCAATCCAGCCCGGCCGCGCTCGCCGTGCAGGTAGTACTGGTACCACATGCGATGTTCCTTTTCGGGGTCGGCCGGCTGTGCGGCAGCGGCGATATCCTGGATGTTGTAGCCGTTGACCGATACCAGACCCTTGGCTCTCGACGGGTACAGCGCCGCCACGATGCACGCCGCGCGGCCGCCCCAGTCGTATCCGCCGAGGATGGCGCGGTCGATCTGCAGGGCGTCGAGCAGCGCCAGCAGGTCCGCGCCAAGCGCTGCCGGCTGGCCCGAGCGAGGCGTCGTGGGCGAAAGGAAGCGCGTTGGGCCGTATCCCCGCAGGTAGGGAACGATGACGCGGGCGCCCTCTGAAACCAGGCGTGGCGCGACTTCGTCGTATGCGTGGATGTCATAGGGAAAGCCGTGCAGCAGGACGACCGGCCATCCGTTCGCGTCGCCCTGTTCGTCATAGGCGATGTCGAGCAGTTCGGTTTCGATATGGTTAAGCATGGGGCGCTCCTTCGAACTCAAGTTGCGTGCTCAGCTGCGTGATGCTGCACGGGTAGCAAACGGCGTGCGTGAAATCATCTCAGAGCCCGAGACACACCGCTCCGGCCGCGACGACCACGCAGGCGAGCCAGCGCGGTCCACTCACCGCCTCCCGCAGAAACATCCGCCCGATCAGCACCGCGAACACCACGCTGGTCTCGCGCAACGCTGATATTGCGCCCATCGCGCCCGACTGCAGCGCCCAGATCACGATGCCATACGCCCCGATCGACACGAGGCCGCCGGCCAGCGACGAGGCGATCGACAGAGGCTCGGCGCGCAGCGGCGTCCATAGCGCGGCGGACCCGCGCCGCGCGACGAACAACAGCGGCATCGCCCAATAGGACAGGAACATCCACGCGGTGTAGCTGAGCGGCTGGCCATCGGACAGGCGCACGCCGATGCCGTCGATCACGGTATAGAGCGCGATCGTTGCCCCGGTCGTCAGCGCGGCCAGCGCACCCGCGCGCGACACGTGACGCCCCTGCAGCGCGATCGCGATGATGCCGCCCGAAATCATCACGATCCCGAGAGCGTGCAACGGGCTGATCGCTTCATGCGCGAACAGCGCCGCGCCGAGCGTGACGAGCAGCGGCGACGAGCCACGTGCGATCGGGTATGCCAGCGCCAGGTCGTTGCGGCGGTACGACTGCACGAGACTCACGTTGTAGAAGACATGCACGAGCCCCGACGCGACGATGTAAGGCCAAGAAGCGCGGGCCGGCGAGGGCATGGACAGGACGACCAGCGTGGCGACCACGCCGATGGCGATGCTCATCCACGCCATGGAGAAAAACCGGTCGCGGTTGCCGTGGAGCATCGCGTTCCAGCTCGCGTGGAGGAGCGCGGCGAACAGCACGATACCGCCGGTATAGCTGAGCATGAGGGTGCGGGCAGGGTTGCAAGAATGGTCTAACAAGAAGGATATCTATCTTGTGGCGGCGCAGCAAACCAGATAAATTCCCCTTTCGTGTTAGATAAACTCTCTCGAATGAAACCGGTGTTGCCCCCACTCAATGCCCTGCGAGCCTTCGAGGCCGCGGGCCGGCTCGGCAGCTTCAAGGACGCCGCCGCGGAACTGCACGTGACGCCCGGCGCAGTGAGCCAGCACGTGCGCTTGCTGGAGGAGTGGCTTGGCGCGTCGCTCTTCGAGCGGCACAACCGCCGCGTGGCGCTGACGCCGGCGGCGAAAAGCTATCTGGCGGAAATCGGCCCGTTGTTCGAACAGCTCTCGCAGGCAACAGCGCGATACGGCGCGCCGCAAACGGTCTCGCGAACCCTGACCGTGAATGCGCCCGCGACGTTCACGTTGCGCTGGCTGGTGCCGAGGCTGGCGACATTCCGCGCCGGGCATCCCGACATCGACGTCAAGGTCGAGACGTCGAACGCGCCGCTGGAGAGTCTGAAGGACGACGATGACGTCGTCATCCGGGGTGGCCCGGACACCTTCTACGGCTATTCCATGCGGCCGTTCTTGTCCGAGGAGCGGCTGCCGGTCTGCAGTCCTACGCTTATCAAGCGCGTACCGCTGCGCGCGCCTCGCGACCTGCGAGAATACACGTTGCTGCACACTTCGAGTCTTCCGCGGCTTTGGCCCGACTGGCTGGCGAGCGCGCAGATTCCCGACCTGCGGCCGGCCGCCGCTTTGACCTTCGACCACTTCTTCCTGACCTTGCAGGCCGCCATCGACGGTATCGGCATCGCGATGGGACCCACTGCGCTGGTCGCCGACGATCTCGCCGCCGGCCGGCTCGTGGCGCCGTTCGCAGGTCCACGTCTGCCGTCGCGCAGCTATTGCACTTACGTTGCAGACGAGAAGTCCGACGATAAACGGGTCGCGTTGTTCCGTTCATGGCTCGAACGCGAGGGAACAGGTTCGTGAACGCAGATGCGCCGCGCGACGCAAGAGGAAGCCGGTCATCGCGCTGATCCCACGGCAGAACGGCGTCGTAATAATGCGACGCCTGGCAGAATTTTGCCGCCCACGCGCGACCGATTGCGCGCTCCATTTCTCTCCCAGCCGCGAACAAGCGCATCAAAATCGCTCGATAGCCGATGGATGCAATTGGCTGCACGGGCAATGTGACCACGAGCCCATGGTCACGAACGCTGCGTCTACTCTATGACGGGATCGATATCAAGCTAATGATGCAGCCGCATTTTCCCCGCCCTGCGCCGAACCTTGCATTCTTATAATTTGCCGCGCGCTCGCGCGATTGGATGCGATGTCGCCGAAAAATGCGGCATCGCGTCGAGCGCCATTTCTGGCGCGCGAATGCTTAGTCGTGGACGGTGTAGTGCATTGGCCCGTTCGTGGGCCCACAACAAGACTGTGACAACAGGAGAAATTCCATGAAGGCTATTCAGGTATTCAAGCTGGCCGCGGCGACGGCTCTCGTGGCCGCGTCTTTGCACGCCTATGCGCAGGGCGACGCGGCTAGCGGCGCGACTGCCGCAGCCGAGCAACAGGCAGCCCCGTCGAAGGCGCAATCGAAGCAGGCCAAGGCCGCTAATCGCGCGCTCAGCCGCAAGGTCCGCACCGCTCTCGCCAAGGACAAGAAGATCGACGTTGCGAAGATCACCGTGCGCGCGCGTGACGGCGCCATCGTCCTGCAGGGCTCGGTGCCGGAGCAGTCGCAGATCGAACACGCCACCGAAGTCGCCACGGGCGTGCAAGGCGTAACGTCGGTCAAGAACGCGCTGACGATCCGTCCGAACGAGTCCTGATCATCCTCTCACTATGGCCTTGCGCCCGGCCGGGCGCATGCGCTAAAGCCCGGAGACAGGTCTCCGGGATCATCCTGAAGGCCGCGCCTGCCGTTGCCTTCATCTCGCGAAGCGGCGGCTCATCAGCTTGCGCGCATTAGCGAATGTCGCCGTGTCCGCCGGACGACTCAACCAGATTCGGGTGGCCAGCTCGCTGCTTGCGCGGTTCGAAGGCCGTATGCAGCGCGAGACCTGTCGCAGCGCCTATCAGTTGGGCAATGACGAAGGCCGGTACGCTCGATGGCGCAATGCCAGCAAAGGTGTCGCCGAACATGCGTCCGAACGCTGCGGCCGGGTTCGCAAACGATGTCGATGCCGTGAACCAGCAGGCGGCGCCGATGTACGCGGCCACCATGATCGCGGCGCGTTCGCCCGGCGCGCGCAGGATCACGAGGAGCAAACCTGCGGTCGCCACGGCCTCGGCGATCCATTGCCCGCTACCGGTGCGCACCTTGCTCGATAGCTCGACGATCGGCAGGTCGAACATGGCGTGCGCGAGCCATGCACCCAGCAGCGCGCCGATGAGCTGCGCAACGCTGCGCGGCGAGCTGCATGCTCGGGAATTGGCAAGGAGATCGCTCGCACGACGTGAAAATTTTTGGCCTCGCTCGGTGGCCTCGGTGGCCTCGGTGGTCTCGCTCGCGCTTCGTACGGTTTTTGCCGGCGCGCTGCGGGCTGCATGCCAGCGCGGAAATGAATGATGACCTCGATGCGCATGCAACGAAAATCGCGCAGACCGATTATGTGTGCCGCATTGAAGGCGACCGATATTCCCGAATATCGATGTGAAACGTAGTCGCGGAAAAAGCGGTGTAAATCGTTGAGCTGGATTTCCACCAAGGTGCCAAAAAAGAGGTTTTTGGAAATGCCAGGTCAAATCGCCGAACCGTATATCGAACCCCGCAGCGCCCGGATTCGAGGCCGCGAAACCCATTACGCCATTACGGGTAATTGCCAAAAAGTGAAATAAATCGTTGCGCACAATGCGCTTAATTATCCGCGATTGCTTTCCTAAACTTGATATCAACTGGCAGTGGTTTGCTTTACATGCAAGCCTGCGAACAGTTACGCGATTTTGATCGTCGTGAGCCGCATATAACGACCGCCCAATGAGAAATATCGCGGGTCGTTTGTGCCGGAATTCCAGTCCAATCAAAGGAGGAGCAAGTCATGAGCAAGACAACCAGCACATTGATCGCGGCCGTTGCCGCGCTCACGCTGTCCGCCGGTGCGTATGCACAGAGCAACAACACACTGGCAACCCCAGGCGTTACGTCGCCGGCTGCCGCAGCCAATACCAATGCAACGAGCGGCTACGGCACGCCAGGCGCCACGGGCTCGGACAGCGGCATGAGCGCCGCTTCGCCGACTAGCATGGACAACAGCGCGGCGCCGGCCCCCGGCGGCCCTGACAACAATTCGCTGGCGAGGCCGAGCGTAAGGTCGCCGGCAGCGAAATAACAGCAGCCTGTGACCATAAGCAAGACCGCTGCCCTCACGGACAGCGGTCTTTTCTTTTGCCCCGACCCCGCTGGA
Organism: Paraburkholderia sp. EG287B; assembly: GCF_040965595.1. NCBI lineage: Bacteria > Pseudomonadati > Pseudomonadota > Betaproteobacteria > Burkholderiales > Burkholderiaceae > Paraburkholderia > Paraburkholderia sp. EG287B. The sequence continues at coordinate 181,635 of NZ_JBFRCG010000004.1, read as the reverse complement.
ACAGGCCGCCGACGCGCGGGTGTCGTCGTTCGACGCTCAAGTCTGTCCCCAAGCTGCCGTAATAGCAGGCTTCGGAATATTCTCGATGCATCGTGACACATCCCGGGACTCAGCCTGCACTGGATCTTGCTGCGCTTATCGAAACCGTCCAGCGGAACGAGCGCGCGTCGAAGTCGTTCCAGGACGTGGAACTGCGCCTGATCGGCGCGCACGACTGGTGCGCCTTTCTCGAAGGGATATTCGTCTATCTGCCCGAGGTGTTCCGGCTGGCTTGCGCCGGCCTCTGGCTCGACGTGCGCACGCCGCTGCTGCGCGATCTGCTCGAAGCCGACTGCGGGCGCGCCGACCTCGAAGCGAACCTGCGCTCCGGGCTCCAGGGCGGCCTTGCGCTGTCACGCCTGTGCGCGGGAAATCAGCCGTGGCTTGGCCGGGTGAGCGAACTGAGCGAACTCGAGCCCGCGGTGAGCGAGACCTTCTTCGACGCGCGGACTACGATCGGCAGCGCGATTGTGTTGCCGCTTCTGAACCGCGCCCAGCTGCTCGGCTATCTGTGCCTCGCGAGCGATGACCCCGCGCGCTTCGACGCCAGCATGGGCACCGATCTGCTCGCGCGCTTCAGCCGCGTTGCGGCGGCGAGTCTCGACAACGTCGCTCACCGCGAGCATCTGCGCAAGACCGGCGTGACCGACCCGCTCACGGGCCTGTCGAACCGCCGCTATTTCGACGAGCGCCTCCATCACGAGATCCGCCGCGCGAGTTCGCACGCGGCACCCATGTCGTGCCTCTTCATCGACATCGATCATTTCAAGCAGATCAACGACACGCACGGCCACGCAACCGGCGACCTCGCGCTGGGCGCCATCGGCACTTGCCTGAAGCAGCAGGTGCGCGTGGGGGACACGGTGTCGCGCTACGGCGGCGAGGAGTTCGTCGCGCTGCTGATGTGCGAGCTCCCCGACGCGCTGGCCGTTGCGGAGCGCATCCGGATTGCGGTCGAGGCGCTCGACGTGCTCGACGACGAGGGCGAGCGCATCGCGCTCAGCGTGTCGATCGGCGTGGCGGCGTATCGGCTCAACAGCGAGGCGAACACCGGCGCCGCGAGTCCCGAAGCGCTGGCGCGCTCGCTGCTCGACCAGGCCGATCAGGCCATGTACCGCGCCAAGCACCAGGGACGCAACCGCGTTTCGCTGCTGGAGGCGTGAAGATCTCAACGTTCACAAACGTTGCATCAAAAACGGCGGCGGGGCGGGCATGACGGCCCAAGGCCGCGCTGAAACGTAAGTTTTCAAAATCCGGCACTATTTGCGGTAGCAGTGGTTTCCCAGGCCCGTTGAGCAGGCAAAGCGAAATCATGTCTACCGACCTTTTGATGACCGTTGCCTGTCTGGCCTGCGCGATCGCGATGTTCCTGATCGGCCGGCCCCGCTCGGACGCGGTGGCGCTCATCATGATCGTCGCGCTGTCGCTCGCGGGCATCGTGACGGTCAACGAGGCGCTGGCCGGCTTCTCCGACCCGAACATCGTGCTCATCGCGGCCCTCTTCGTGCTCGGCGATGCGCTCGCGCGCACGGGCGTCGCCCAGCGCGTGGGCGACTACCTGATCGAGCGCGGCGGCTCCAACGAGCGCCGCCTCGTCGTGCTGATCATGATCATCGTCGGCGTCATGGGTTCGGTCATGAGCTCGACGGCCGTCGTCGCGATCTTCATTCCGATCGTCATTCGCATTGCCCGCCAGTCGGGCGTGTCGCGCGCGCGCATGCTCATGCCGGTCAGCATGGCCGCGCTCACGAGCGGCATGCTCACGCTCGTCGCCACGACGCCGAATCTCGTCATCAACAGCGCGCTCGTCTATCGCGGCTACCGGCCCTTCAGTTTCTTCGCCATCACGCCGCTGGGCCTGCCGGTTCTCGCCGCGAGCATCGGCTGGATGCTGTTCGCGAGGCGTTTTCTGAACGGCACGGGCGGCGCGGAGGCGACTACGCGCCCGTCGCTGAACGACTGGGTCGCGCGCTATTCGCTCGAAGGGCGCGCCTTTCGCCTGGAGGTCGGCGCGGATTCGCCGCTCGTGGGGCAGACGCTCGGCCACACCGGGCTCGACGACGACCCCGTGGCGCACGTCGTCGCGATCGAGCGGCGCACGCGCATGGGCGCGACGGTGCTGCCCGCGACCGCGGACAGCAGCATCGCGCCCGGCGACGTGCTGCTGCTCGACGTGGAGTCCGCGAGTTTCGACGTGCAGGCGTTTTGCGCGCGCTATGCACTCGCGACGCGCCGCATGTCCGGCGCATACTTCACCGACCAGTCGCACGACGTGGGCATGGCCGAAGTCATCGTGCCGCCCGACTCGTCGCTCGTGGGCAACGTCGCGCGCAGTTCCGCGGCGCTGCGCCGGCACGGCGTGACGGTGGTCGGCCTGCGCCGCGCCGACGCCGCGCTCGAGCAGGATCTGCAGGCCACGCAGCTCAAGGTGGGCGACACGCTATTGGTGGTGGGGCCGTGGATCGACATCTTCTCGATGCAGGCGGTGGAGCGCGATATCGTGTGTCTCGCCATGCCGGTCGAAAGCGACGCCTACGTGCCGGTGCCGCACAAGGCGCTGCACGCGCTCGCCATCATGGCGCTCGTCATCGCGATGATGCTCACGCCGCGCGTGCCGAACGTGCTCGCGGGCCTGATCGGCTGTCTGCTGATGGGCGCGGCCGGTTGCGTGAGCCTCGACAGCGCGTATCGCGCGATTCACTGGCGCAGCCTCGTGCTGATCGTGGGCATGCTGCCGTTTTCCATCGCGCTGCAGCGCACGGGCGGCATCGACATCGCCGCCGACGCCGTGCTGCGCGTGGCCGGCAACTGGGGCGCGCATGGCTTGCTGGGCGCCGTTTTCCTGCTCACGCTCGTGATCGGCACCGTGATTTCCGGCACGGCGACGGCGGTGCTGATGGCGCCCGTGGTGCTCGCGATGGCGGCGCACCTGCATGCGTCGCCGTATCCGTTCGCGATGACGACGGCGGTTGCCGCGTCGGCGGCCTACATGTCGCCGATCTCGACGCCCGTGAATGCGCTCGTCAGCACGGCTGGCGGCTATCGGTTCCGGGAGTTTTTCATGGTGGGCTCGCCGGCTGCCCTCGGGGCGCTCGTGATCACCGTAATGCTGGTACCGCTCATCTGGCCGGTTTTCCCGCGCTAGCGCGAGGGAAAGGCCGCCCGTTCACGAGGCATTGACCGGACATGGCGAATTTCTTGACGAGAGCGTGGCTCCTTCGCTGGATCAAGCGGATTGCCCTCTTCGTGCTGATCGCATTCGTGTGCATTGCCGGCGTGCGCTTCTTCGACGCGCAGCGCAAGGCGCCGTTGAGCCTGTGGCACACCTATGTGCCGGAAGACATGCACGCGCACGAAATCGATCATGCGACGTGGGAGGAATACATCGCCAACGAGAACCGCCTGTTCGACGCGGTGAAGAAAAACGTGACCGACAAGCTGCCGGCGGACGAACGCATTCCCGCCAACCGTTATTTCTCGGGCAGCCCGATTTATCCCGGGCACTTTCGCACCGACTGGAACCGCTCGTACACGCTCATGCCGCAAGGCGCGCCGCGCGGCGTGGCCGTGATGCTGCATGGGTTGACCGATTCGCCCTATAGCCTGCGGCACATCGCGCAGCGGTATCAGCAGGATGGTTTCGCCGTGGTGGCGGTGCGCTTGCCCGGGCATGGCACCGTGCCCTCGGGGCTGACCGAAGTGACGGCGGAAGACTGGGAGGCGGCCGCGCGCCTCGCCGTGCGCGAAGCGCGGCGCCTCGTGCCGGCGCCTGCGCCGCTGCATATCGTGGGGTTTTCGAATGGCGGCGCGCTCGCACTGCAATACTCGCTCGAGGCGCTGGACGACGCGAGCCTGCCGCAAGCGGACCGCCTGATCCTGCTTTCGCCGATGATCGGCATTACGCGTTTCGCGCGCTTTGCGGGGCTCGCGGCATTGCCTGCGATCCTGCCCGCGTTTGCGAAAGCCGCGTGGCTCGACATCGTGCCGGAATTCAATCCGTTCAAGTACAACTCGTTTCCGGTGAACGGCGCACGCCAGTCGTGGCGGGTCACGCGCAAGATCCAGCAGGAAGTGGCGGACGCGGCGCGCAACGGCAAACTGGCGGCGCTGCCGCCCACGCTCACGTTCCAGTCCGTGCTCGACTTCACGGTGAGCACGAGCGCGATCGTCAGTTCGCTGTATGCGCAACTGCCTGCCAACGGCAGCGAGCTCGTGCTGTTCGACATCAACCGCACGGCGCAATGGAGCCCGCTGCTGCGCGCGTCGATGCGTGACGCGCTGCGCCGTCTCTCGCCCGTGCCGCCGCTGCGTTACCGCCTGACCGTGCTGACCAACGCCTCGGCCACCTCGCCGCACGTGGTCGAAGAGAGCACGGCGCCGAGCGAGACCACGGCGAAAGTCGAACCCACGGGGCTCGACTATCCGCTCGATGTCTATTCGCTGTCACACGTGGCCTTGCCGTTTCCGGTGACCGATTCGCTGTACGGCCGCAACCCCGATCCCAACGACGACCTGGGCATCCATCTGGGCGCCCAGTCCGTACGCGGCGAAACCGGGGCGCTGATCGTGGGGGCGGGGCTCCTCACGCGGCTCTCGTGGAACCCCTTCTACGACTACATCGTCGAGCGGATCGACTACCTGGCGAGCCACGGGCCGTGAGCGCGCGTTTGGCGCGCGCCAGGCCCGGACCCGGCCAGGGCGTTACGCGCGCGGCGCGAGCTCGACCTGCGCGGTCATTTGCTCGCCGTCGCGGGCAACGACGATCGACACGTTGCTGCGTGCCCGCGCGATCATGCTTTGCAGCTGCTCGACGTTGTCCACCTCGATGCCGTTGACCGCGATGATCACGTCGCCGGCGCTGATGCCAGCCGCCTTTGCCGCACCGCCCGCCTTCACGACGAGCACGCCGCCGTCCACGCCGACCTGCTGCGCTTCGTCGCCGCTGAGCGCGCGCACGGCCACGCCGAGACGCGGGTGCGCATTGCGGGCCAGCGTCGTGCCGTTGCCATTGCCATTGCCGCCGCCCTGCACGATCTGATCCTTCATGTGCATGGCTTCGTCGATCGGGATCGCGAACGAGAGGCCCTGGAAGCCGCCCGTGCGCGAGTAGATCATCGAATTGATGCCGATGACTTCGCCGTTCAGGTTGAAGAGCGGGCCGCCGGAATTGCCCGGGTTGACGGGCACGTCGGTCTGGATCAGGTGCGTCGGGCTATCTTCCGAGAGCTGGCGCGACTTCGCGCTGATGATGCCCGAGGTCACGGTGTTGTCGAGACCATAGGGCGAGCCGATCGCGACGACCCAGTCGCCGACCTTGCTGTTCGCCGGATTGCCGATCTTCACCGTCGGGAAACCCTTGCCGGAGATTTTCAGCACGGCCACGTCGCCGGCCTTGTCGGTGCCGATCACGCGTGCGGGGAACTTGCGGCCGTCGGTGAGCTTGACCGTCACGTCGTCTGCGCCTTCGACGACGTGATTGTTCGTCAGGATGAAGCCATCCTGGCTCACGATGAAGCCCGATCCGAGGGCGCCCGAATGCCCGTCTTCGGAGTCCGGGTTTTCCTTGACGACCTCGACATGGACCACAGCCGGGCCGTACTGCGCGACGATCGCCGAGAAGTTCGGCGCCGCGCCGCGGACGTCGTCTGCCTTCGGCACAGGTGCCGACAACGTCGTTTTGGTGATGCCGCTTTCGTCCGCGCTGGCGTGCTCGTGGCTGACGACCCAGGCGCCGGCAAGCGCCACCGCTACACCGGCGATCAGGCCCCGGCGCCGATATTTGATGGTACTCATTGCTATGGTCTTCGAAGAGATGGTGAAGGTGCGCGTAAGGTACTTTTAGCTGCTTAAACGTGACTTAAATGCAGGAGAGATCTTTTGTCCGCGCGAAGAGTCGATGTGCGTGCAACGAAAATCCGGGCGCGGTTGTTCGGATTCCTCGCCAGCTAGCGCGCACGTCTTTTTCAAAGCGGCTAGTCTTGCGAAGTGGCGGCCGATCGCGCCCCGAAGACGCTTTATTGAGGGCCGGATGTGCTCGGCGAGGCGTGGATGGCTTGCAAACGTCTCGCGCCGGATAGCCGGTTCGCTGCGCGACGCGCTGTACGCAACCGCTGCCTGCAACATCGACGCAACGTGGTTCGTCATCCAGAACATCTCCATGAAACAGGATCTCGTCACGTTCACCTGCGTGGTCGTCATCGCCGTCATCACGGGGTGGGTGCTGTATATCGGGCGCCCGGTGCTGGTGCCGATCGCATTCGCGATCATCACGTCGTATGTGATCTACGGGCTCGCCGAAATCCTGCGGCGCGTGCCCCACGTGGGCCCGCGCATTCGCGCGGGCGTGCGCTACTGGAGCGCGGCCGCGCTCATCCTCGCGGCCGCGTGGCTCGCGACCGAACTGCTGCTGTCCGACACTGACCGCATGCTCGCCGTGGCGCCGAAGTACGAAGCCACGCTGCTCGCGTTGCTCGCGAAAATCACCGCGCTGTTTCATCTGGAGACCGAGGCTTCGTGGACGGCGTTTCGCCGCGAGCTGCTCGCGACCGTCAACGTCCAGTCGCTGCTCACCTCGCTGCTCGGCTCGCTCTCTTCGCTCATGGCGACGACGCTCGTCGTTCTGCTGTACACCGCGTTCTTCATGGTCGAGATGGGGCGGTTCCGCCGCAAGCTCTCCGCGGTCATGCGCGGCAAGGCCGACATGGAGCCCGTGATCGACGCGATCAATTCGAAGATCGGCACGTATCTGGCGTTGAAAGCGCTGCTCGGCGTGGTGCTCGGCATTCTCAGCTGGATCTGCATGCAGCTGGTCGGGCTGGAGTTCGCGCCGCTGCTCGCCGTGCTCATCGTGCTGCTCAACTTCGTGCCGTATGCGGGGTCGCTCATTTCCGTGGCGCTCCCCGCCTTGCTCGCGGCGCTTCAATTCGGCCAGTGGAACGAGTCGATCACGCTGCTCATCGCGCTGTCGGCGATCAACTTCGTGATGGGCAATGTGCTCGATCCGTGGTTGATGGCGGGGTCGCTGAACCTGAGCCCGGCGGTCATCCTCATGAGCCTCGCCACGTGGACGGCACTCTGGGGCATTCCCGGCGCCTTTCTCGCCGTGCCGGGCACCGTGGCGCTCACGATCATCTTCTCTGCGTTCAGCTCCACACGGCCGCTGGCGCTGCTGTTGACGAAGGACGATGTAGTCAGGCATGCAGAATAAATGCGTGGCTTACTTTCACAGGTGACCTATGGCTTCCAGAATCAACCGCCGCGGCAACGCAATCCGCCCGGTCTCCGCCTGCCTGGGCGACAAGGCGCTCGCGGAGTTCGCCAGTCGCCGCATCAGCGCCGACCTTGCGCGGCGCGGCTTCCTGGTCGGCATGGGGGCCGCCCTGTTGAGCGCGGTGCTGCCCGAGTTCAGCAGCGCGCAGCAACCTGGCGCCGCCGCGCCTGCCCAGCCCACGACCTTCACGAACTTTCGCCTGTTCGACGGCAAGTCCGCGGCGCTGCAGGACGGCATGTCCCTCGTCGTCGACGGCAACCGCATCTCGCAGTTGCGGCGGGGCGCGCCTGACGCACAGAACGCGTCGGGCGGCCGCGTGATCGACTGCGGCGGCAAGGTGATGATGCCCGGTCTCATCGACATGCACTGGCATTCGCTTCTCGCTGCGGTCCCGATCGCGACGATCCTCCAGTCCGACCTGAGCTTCGTCTACCTGGCCGCGGGCGCTGAGGCGCCGCGCACGCTCTTGCGCGGATTCACGACCATTCGCGATGTGGGCGGTCCCGCGTTCGCCCTGAAGCAGGCCATCGACGCCGGCATGCTGAGCGGCCCGCGCATTTACCCCTGCGGCGCGATGATCACCACGACGGGCGGCCACGGCGACTTTCGTCTGCTGACCGACGTGCCGCGCACGAGCAGCCAGATCAGCGAGATCGAACGCACCGGCGCTGCCGCCATTGCCGACACGGCCGACGAAGTGCGCCTGCGTGTGCGCGAGCAGTTCATGATGGGCGCCACGCAGATCAAGATCGTGGGCTGCGGCGGCGTCTCGACGCCGCGCAGTCCGCTCGACATGCTCACGTTCACCGAGCCGCAACTGAAAGCCGCGGTGGAAACGGCGTCCGACTGGGGCACCTACGTGCTCGTGCACGCCTACACGCCGGAATCGGTGAAGCGCTCGGTTGCTGCCGGCGCGCAGTGCGTCGAGCACGGCCACCTCATCGACGACCGGACGGCTGAAGTCCTGGCGAAGAACGGCACATGGTTGAGTACGCAACCATTTACCAGCGAAGAGGATGTTGCACCGTTGGCGCCGTCGAGCCGCGAGAAGTTTCTCGAGGTGACAGCCGGGACCGACAACATGTACAAGCTCGCGCGCAAGCATGGGCTCAAGGTGGCGTTCGGCACGGACCTGATCTTTTCGCAGGCGCTGGCCACGCGGCAAGGCACGATGCTCGGGCACATGGCGCGCTGGTACCCGAATGCCGAGGCACTGCGCATGGCCACTGCCACGAACGGGCAGCTGCTCGCGCTGGCGGGCGAGCGCAATCCGTATCCGCACAAGCTTGGCGTGCTGGAAGAGGGCGCGTATGCGGACCTGCTGATCGTGGCGGGCGACCCGCTCCAGGACATGACGCTGCTGGCGAACCCCGATCAGAACCTGAGCCTGATCATGAAGGATGGCCGCGTCTACAAGGACGCATTGAAGGCGTGACGCGCGGGCCCCGCGTCACCCAAAGCCCGTAAAAAAACCGACATCGCGATTGCGATTTGGCACGAAAATCGAAGGCCAGATAGCCCGCGCGGGCATGGCGAGCGGCCGCTCCTGGCGAATCCGCCACACGATTTCTGTATCAAGATGTCACGGCGTGGGGACGTATCAAACGGGCCCATTTGCCTGCGCGGCGCAGCCATCATGGCACGCCCCGGGAACCCCCAGCGGGGGTCGAAATCCCGCCTGTCCCTATCCGCCATCTGGCCGATTATGCCGGTTGAACTTCGCGTCGAAGTAGCTCATATTCAAATCGACTATTTGTTACAACCGTCCAACGATTCGCGCAATAGAGTAGGGATTACAGCCAATATTTCGAATCCGGGCCGCCTGGTTGCCTCCGCTGCGACGCGCACCAGCCGCCGGTAGCAAACCCGAAACCATCCTGTCAAAGCTTCCATGCCTGCAATGTTCAACGAACCTGGCCGATCCAAGTCTGGTCCGTGGGGATGTCCATACTGCGGGACCGGTTTTAATGCGCCACTGATGATCTGTCCTCAGTGCGGCGCGAAGCAGCTTTCCTCTGGCCCGCGCATGTCGCCGGCTAGCGAGTCCGCCGCGCCCGAATGGCACGATGGTTTCGCGCGCCATGCGCGCACGGAGTGGAACCCGTCTGCATTCAGTTTCAGTGGTGGCGCGCCGCGCGACAGCGATTACGAGCTGCGCGAGGAAGCGCCTCGGGCGTCACGTTCGTGGATGCCCTTCTATGCGATTGGCAGCGTGGTGTCGATCGCGTTCCTGCTGACCGCGTACATGATTTCGCACCACACCGGGCGCGAGCCGACCGTCGGCGCCCAGATCGTGGAGGGTGCGATCCTCGGACCCAAGGCCACTTCTACCGCGCACGACACGAAGCCGCACACGGTGCCCAGCGCGCCGCCCGTAGCCGTCGCGCAGTTGCCGCCTCCGGTGGCCAGCGTGCCATCGGCTCCCGTCGCCAGTGCGCCGCCGCCTCCCGTCGCGAGCGTGAAGCCGCCTCCTGTTAAAGCAGCGCCGCCGCCGGTGGTGGCCCATGTCGCGCCGCCCGCACCGGCGCCCCAGCCGGCGCCCGCTCAAGCGCAGCCGCCGCGTACCGCCACCGCTCGCGCGGAGACCGCGCCGCCGAGCGCTGCCGAAGAGCGCGCGCTCGCTGCAGCGAAGGTCAAGGCAGACAAGGCCAACGCGGAGAAGCTCGCCGCCGCGAAGGCCAAGGCAGAGAAGGCCAATGCGGAGAAGGTCGCCGCCGCCAAGGCCAACGCAGAGAAGGTTGCCGCGGCGAAGGCCGCCGCCGATTCGCGGGCCGACGTCTCGAGAAATCTGTCGATCGCGCGCGCGAGCCTCGACAAGAACAGCCTCGGGCCCGCGCGCAGTGCGATCAATTCCGCGCTCGCGCAACAGCCTGGCAACGGCACTGCGCTGCAAATGCAGGCCGAATTGACGTCGCGCGAAGACCAGCGCGATTCGCTGCTTGGCTACGCGCGGCTTTGCGCGCGCGATGGGCGGTGGGTGTGCGCCTGGCATAACGCGGGGCATGCACTGACCGTCGATTCGTCGAGCGGCGAAGCACGGGAGATCCTCTCGCGTTCGATCGCAGCTCAAGGAGCCCGCAACGTGGCACAGGGCGCAGGCCCCCCCGCGGCCACGATGAGACAGGTGGACTCGGGTCCGCCGGGCCCGCCGATCGATCCCAACTGACGATGTCCAGGTCGCAGACGCGGGTGCGTGACGCCAGTCATGCACCCGCGCTAGCGTTGTTGCCCGTCCCGTTCGCAGTGGTGCTCGACCAGCCAGTTGCTGAAGTTGCGCACGCGTAGTGTCTCTTGCACTTCGGGCCGCACGTCGAGCCAGTATCCCGAAGGTCCCACCACTTCCACTTCGCTCAGTTGCACGAGTGTGCCGTTCTCCAGTTCGGGCGCGATCATGTGCCGGTCGGCAACGGCGATACCCAGACCCGCCACCGCCGCGTGAATGACCTGATCGAGCGTGCTGAACTCCAGTTCGCCGTGCGGCGCGATCTGCACGTCGAGCGCCGCGGCTTCGAGCCACGCTTCCCAGACCAGCAGGCGCCGGTCGATATCGAGGATATAGAGCCACGGATGCTGCGCGAGGATTTCGCGCAACGCGTGTTGATCGGCGGCCGCCTGCCTGAACTCGCGCGCCGAGCCGACCAGCACGTGGCGCTCGCGCATGAGCAGCGTGCTCTGGCCGCCCGGCAGCGGTTCCATGCCGAAGCGGATCTGGCAATCTTCGTTGCGCTCCGTGCCGTGCAGCGGCCCATATTCGTTGGTGATGGAGATGCGCAAGTCGGGGTGGCGCAGCTGGAAGTCGCGCAAGCGCGGCGTGAGCCAGCGCGTGGCGAGCGTGGGCGCGGCGTTCAGACTGAGCAGGCTGTTCGACGGATCGGCGCGAATCGTGTCGAGCGTATGGGCGATGCTATCGAACGCGGCCTGCAGCGTAGGCAGCAGCCGCTTTCCCGCGGGCGTGATTTCGAGCCGGTGATGATGCCGCATGAAGAGCGGCGTGCCGAGATAGTCTTCGAGCAGGCGGATCTGGCGGCTGATCGCCCCCTGGGTCACGTGCAGGTTCTGCGCTGCCCGGGTGAAGCTGAGCGTGCGGCTCGCCTCCTCGAATGAACGCAGTGCCGATAAAGAGGGTAGGCGGCGCATGCAGGCCTCGCGATGCAGGAGCGCCGGCGCATGTTCACTCGCGCCGGCGCGTTTTCAATGATAACGACTACGTTAAAACGTTAGAAGGCGTGCGTGATACCCACGCGGGCGACAGCCTGGTTGTCGGTGCCCGAGGGGTTGAAGCCCGTGATCTGCGCGTTTTCCGCCGAGCCCGCCGCGTGCTGGTACACGCCCATCGCATAGACCGATGTGCGCTTGGACAGCGAGTACTGGCCGATCAGGTTGACCTGGTGATACTTCGGCGATTTGTCGGTGGCGTGGTCCTGGCCCACCGTGTAGGTGTAGCCCGCACCCACGACGAACGCGGGCGTCACGGCATAGGTGCCCGCCACTTCGAAGTTCTGGAAGTGCAGGTCGCCGCTGCCGGTGGCCGAGGCGAAGTCCACGTTCGAGTAGTTCGTCATCAGCTTGAGGCTGCCGATCACATACGACGCGCCGGCCGAAAGGATGCCCTGGTAGCGTGCGTTGGCGAGCGCGTCGCCGAAGATCGAGTTCACGAAGCTGCCGCCGCTGCCATAACCGGCCACCGCCGTGATCGGATCGTTCACGCGCAGGTAGCCCACGCCCGCGCTGAAGGAGCCGATCGTGTAGGCCGCTGCGGCGCTGTACGAGGCGTTGTTCGAGAACTGGCCTGCCTGGCCGCCGAACGAATAATGGCCTTCGAACTGGAAGCCGGCGAGCACGGGGCTCACGTATTTCACGGCGTTGTTGACCGGGAACCCGTTGTCGAGGTTGTCCATGTCGTTCGGGTGGGCGAAGTACCAGCCGCCGTAGTTGCCGTTCAGCGAATACGGCTCGATCAGATCGACGGTGGCGTCCCATTGCTTGCCGAAGGTCACCTGGCCGTATTGATCCGACTTGAAGCCGACATAGGCGTTGCGCGAAAACGCGAGACCGCCGCCCAGGCCGCCCGTCGCCGCGTTGAAGCCGCTTTCGAGCCGGAAGATCGCGGCGTAGCCACCGCCCAGATCTTCGGTGCCGCGCAGACCCCAGCGGCTGCCGGCGGGCACGCCGCTTTGCATCTGCACGAGCTTGCTGCCGGTGCCCGGCACGAGCTGGCCGTTCGCGCCGTTCGCCACATTGCTGGCGTAGTCCACGCCGAGGTCGATCAGGCCATACAGCGTCACGCTGCTTTGCGCGTGCGCGCCCGCTGCGGCGAGCGCCAGCGGCAGCGCCGCGAGAATCTTCTTCTTCATTTAAGTCTCCTTATCATGGAGCCGCGTTGCGCGGCCCGGCTTTTCTCGTTGGAATCGTTTTATCTCGCGGGGCGCATCGCGCTTACGCGCCAAGCGACTTCTGCACCTTCTGCGCGACATCGGCGGGCACCCAGGGCTTCCACATCTCGGGGTGCTGCTTGAGGAACTTGAGCGCTTCGTCCTGCGCATCGACCTTATGCTCGGTCATGTCGAGAATCGTCGTGTTCAGGAAGTCGATGGGGAAGTTCACCTTCGAGAAGAACGCCATCACGTCGGGCTCGGCCTGATAGAACGGTGTCGAAACGCCGATCTTCAGCTGCGAGACCAGATACGACGAGGCGCATGGCTGTGCGCTGCTGGCATCGCGCAGCGTCTTCCAGCACGCTTCGTTGAACGGCGGCATCTTGAGCTGAACGAACTTGTACTTCGCCATCAACGCGGCCGGCTCCCAGTAGTAGGTGAGAATCGGCTTGCCGCGCGCGTAGGCCGAGGAGATGGCCGCGTCGAGCGCCGCGCCTGTGCCGGGGCGGAAGTTCGTGTAGGTGTCGTCGAGCTTGAGCAGTTTGAGCAGGCGCGAATTCACGCGTTCGCAGTCCCAGCCCGAGGGGCAGTTGAGGAAGCGGCCGCGATCCGGTTCCTCGTCGTCCACGAAAAGCCCCTTGTATTTCGGCAGATCGCTCACGGACTGCAGGTCGGGCGCGCTGGCCTTGATGCCGCGCTTCGCGTCGCCGTGCACCACGTAGTCGGGCACGTACCAGCCTTCCTTCGTGCCGCCCGGCAGCGTGTCGCCGACGAGCTTGACCGAACCCGCCTTGACCGCGCCTGCGATGATCTCCGAGCGGCCCGTCCACTGCTCGGACCAGACCTGCAGGTCGTTGCGCGAGAGCGCCGTTTCGGTGGCCGCCGTGCTGCCGGGCACCGTGTCGGTCTGGCAGCCATAGCCGTTCTTGACGATGTAGCGCAGCACTTCGCTCGTGAAGTTGCCGCTTTCCCATGTGACGCCCGCGAAGCGCACGGGTTTGCTTGCGCTGCACCAGGTGCCGGCGGCGTGCGCCGGCAATGCGGCGAGGGCGAGCGGCGCTGCCAGGCTGGCTGCGCGCAGGAGGGTGGTCAGGCGGTTCATGGTGTGTCTCCGTTTTATTGAAATGTTTCGGAATGCTTTAGATGTGGGCTGCCATCTCGTTCGTGCTACGGCTCAATGAGGATTTAGTCGTAACGGCTGTCGTGTGCGCGTGTCGCGGCGAGCATGGCTTCGTCGAGTTCGATGCCAAGGCCGGGCACATCGCTTAGCGCGATCCAGCCATTCGCGTCGATGTCGATCACGTGCTTGATCGGGAAGTCGCGCCGCGCCGGCGTCCATTCGGGCGGGTCATAGGGAAACTCGACGAACGGCGCGTGGGCGGCGCCGGCCACGACATGCAGGTTGGCCGCGAGGCCAATGCCGTTGCCCCACGTATGCGGCGTGAACACCTTGCCGTGCGCCTCGATTTGCGCCGCGAGCCGCCGCGCGCCTTCCATGCCGAGCGTGCAGACGACATCGGGTTGGTAGACGTCGAGGCAGTCGTGCGCGAGGAGCGCCGCGAATTCGTGCGCGTCGCGTGTCATCTCGCCGCCTGCGATCCGCACTTGCGTTTGCTTGCGCAACTGCGCGTGGCCCGCGTAGTCGCCGCGATGCAGCGGCTCCTCGACCCAGTACACGCGATGCTTTTCGATCTGGCGAATCACGGCGAGCGCTTCGTCGGCGCGCCACGGCGCCTGGGTGTCCCACGGCATGCGCCAGCCCTGGTTGCAGTCCACCATCAGTTCGATGTGCTCGCCCGCGGCTTCGCGCACGGCGGCGAGCGCGGCGAGATCGTCGGCGAGGGTCGGGCGGCCGAAGCGCACCTTGAGCGCCGGGAAGCCGCGCGCAACGGCATGCTCGGCCCACTGCGCCATGCCTTCGAGCGTGCGATGCACGCCCGAGGACGCATAGGCCCGCACGCGCTTCGAACGGCCGCCGGCCATTTGCCAGCACGGCTCGCCGCGAATTTTCCCGGCGAGGTCCCAGAGCGCGACGTCGAGCGGCCAGAGCCGGCCCGCGTGGAAGCTGAGGTTCTCGAGCACCGCCGAGTGCCGCGCGAGGTCGAGGGGGTCGGCGCCGATGAAGAGGTCGCGGTAGTCGTCGAAGCCGTACATCGCGTCGCCGGAGCCGATGCCCACGCGGCCTTCGCTGTCTTCCACACGCACGATCGTCGCCGGGAAGGCGCGCCGCGGGCGGCTGTCCCACGAGGCGGGGAACGGTGGGTCGAGCGGCAGCCGGTGCTGGCTCACGGTGATGCGTGCGATGCGATTCGTCATGGCGCGTGGGGCGCCGCCTAGTGCGTGCAGCATTGCGTGACTTACGTCTGAAGATACGCATGCCGCGCGCCGTGAGGCGGGCGATTGTCTCCTTGGCCTTGTCAGGCGTTACGGCATCCTAGAGGGTCAATTTCGTGCACTCAATGAAGTCAATTGAAGTAAATGACAGCCTTCATTTCCGCGAATTGGGCGCGATAATGACGCAGCCGTCGCGCCGTGCCGCGACGTGCATTGCTCCTTCGGGAAAACCATGAATGGCTGGATGCCTACGCTCTCGCGCAGCAGCGAACCCAAGTACCGGGCGATCGCCCAGGCCTATTCGCAGGCCATTCACGGCGGCCAGATGCTGCCCGGCGAAAAGCTGCCCGCGCACCGGCTGCTCGCGAAAAAGCTCAACGTGACGACCGGCACGGTAAGCCGTGCTTATGCGGAGCTGGAGCGCGGCGGCCTCGTGGTCGCGCGCGTGGGCGACGGCACCTATGTGGCCGAGCCCGACGCCGACGGGGCGCGCATCCAGGACCGTACGCGCCCCGCGCCCGAGTCCAGCGAGCGGGCCGCGGCGGCGCTTTCGCCCGGCCTGCCCGGTGCGCCGGGCGTCCATGCGCCGGGACGCCTGATCGATCTCGGCCAGAACGTGCCGATGCCGACCGACGAAGCCTTCCTGCTCACGCAGACCTTGCGCGAACTCGCCGCCGACGAGCGCCTCGCGGGCGAACTGCTGCTGTATCAGCCCGAAGGCGGGCGCCGCTCGCACCGCGAGGCGGGTGCGCGCTGGCTCGCGCGCATGGGCTGCACGGTGGCGGCCGAGCGTGTGCTGGTGACCCAGGGCGCGCAGCACGGTCTTGCCTGTGTGTTGCGCGCGGTGCTTCGGCCAGGCGACACGATTTTCGCGGAGGCGTTGAGCTATCCGGGCATCGTCGCGCTCGCGCGGCAGTTGCGGCTGAATCTCGTCGGCATCGAAATCGACGAGGAAGGCATCGTGCCCGCCGCGCTCGAGCGCGCGTGCGGGCTGCTCGCGCCGCGCGCGCTCTTTTGCGTGCCGACGCTGCACAACCCGACCACGGCGACGCTCTCCGAAGCGCGCCGCGCGCAGATCGCCGAGATCGCCGTGCGCCATCACCTCGTCGTGATCGAGGACCTCGTGCCCGCCGCGTTGCTCGATGCGCCGCCCACCCCGCTCGCCGCGCGGTTGCCCGAGCACGGCATCGTCATTAGCAGTCTTTCGAAGGCGGTCGCGCCGGGCCTGCGCGTGGGCTATGTGCAGGCGCCGCAGGACTGGGTCGGCAAGATCCTCGCGGTGATACGCAGCGACTGCTGGATGACGTCGCCGCTCGCCGCCGAGATCGCGGCGCGCTGGATCGTGGATGGCGAGGTCGACCGGCTCGTCGCGCAGCAGCGCGCGCAGGTGGACGCGCGCCATGCGATCGCCGCCGAGGTGCTGGCGGACTGGACGTATCGCACCGATCCGGCGAGCCCGCATCTCTGGCTGCCGCTCGCCGAGCCCTGGCGCGCCGCCGAATTTTCCGCGGCGCTGCGTCAGGCCGGCGTGCTCGCGAAAACGGCTGACAGCTTCGTGATCGGCCGCGGGTCGGCGCCGCACGCGGTGCGCCTGAGCCTCGGCGGCGCGCGCAGCCACGAGGCCCTGCGAGAAGGGCTGGAACTGCTGGCGCGCACGCTGCGCAACGGGCCGGAAGGGCTTTATTCGGCGTGACAGCGGACTTTTAACGGCGCGCCGCGTTACTCCGCGATGAACGAGACCGTGCGCTTGCGCCGTTCGTCGACTGAAAGCGCGAACACATCGGGCCGCGCGTAGTGGCCCACCACATCGAAATCGTAGCGGGCACGCGTGAGTTCACCGGTGTCGATCTCCGCGACGACGAGCCCGGCTTCACCGCGCAGCGGGCCGGCCAGCACATCGCCGAGCGGCCCGACGATCAGGCTGCCGCCATTGATGAGCGGCCGGTTCTCGTCCCAGCCCGGCACCTCGACGCCGAGCGCCGCGGGCGAAGGCTGCACCTGGCACGCGCTGATCACGAAGCAACGTCCTTCGTGCGCGATATGGCGCATGGAGCACTGCCAGATGTCGCGCTCGTCCACGGTGGGCGCACACCAGATCTGCACGCCCTTCGCGTACATCGCCGTGCGCAACAGCGGCATGTGGTTTTCCCAGCAGATGGCCGCGCCCGCGACGCCTGATTCCGTGCGCACGGTGGGCAGCGTCGAGCCGTCGCCCTGCCCCCAGATGAGCCGTTCCGTGCCCGTCGGCATGAGCTTGCGATGCTTCGCCACGAGCCCTTCGCCCGGATTGAAGAACAGCGCCGTGCAAAAGAGCGTGCTGCCGTCGCGCTCGATCACGCCGATCACGAGCGACGCGCCGCAACGCGTCGAAAGCTCCGCGAGCGCTTCGGTTTCCGCGCCGGGCACGTCGATCGCGTTCTCGTAGTAGCGCGCGAATGCCTCGCGGCCTTCGGGCAGGCGGTAGCCGAGGCGCGTGCCGAATATTTCTCCCTTCGGGTAGCCGCCGAGCAACGCCTCGGGCATCACGACGAGCTGCGCGCCCGAAGCGCGGATCTGCGCTTCGAAGGAGAGAATCTGCTCCAGCGTTTGCGCTTTGCCGGCGGCGGACGAACCGATCTGCAGCGCGGCGACTTTCGACTTGGCCATGATGACGTGCTCCCACGGGGTTGGACTGCCCACATCTTTCCACGGCGATAAAATCGCGAGAACGTATATCGATACTAAGTGATATGAACCAGTTTGATATCGCCGGCGTGGACCTGAATCTGCTGAAGATATTCGAGGCGCTGTTCGAAGAGGGCGGGGCGAGCCGCGCCGCGATTCGCCTCGACATGACGCAGTCGGCCGTGAGCGCGGCGCTCAGGCGTCTGCGCGCGCTCTATGCGGACACGCTGTTCGTGCGCACCGGCCGCGGGCTCGCGCCGACCTCGCGTGCGCAGGAACTCAAGCCCGTGATCAGCGAAGCGCTCGACCGTTGCCGCCATAGCCTCGCGATCGCTTCGCCCGATGCCACCACGTTTCATGGGCGCGCGGTTTCCATCGGGCTTTCGGACGACTTCGAAGTGGCTTTCGGCCGGCGCATCATCGAAACGCTGGAAACCAGCGCCCCGGGCCTGCGCATCATCTTTCGCCAGACGCACAGCCAGATCGTCGCCGATGCGCTCGCCAATCAGGACATGGATCTCGCTGTCGCGGCGGGCGGCTTCGCTTCGCGCGGGCTGAGCCACCGGGTGCTCGGCGAGGGCAGCTACGCGTGCCTCGTGGACGACGCGCCGCGCACGCTGCGGCGTTTGACGCTCGGCGATTACGTGTCGAGAGGGCACATCCTGGTGTCGTCGGGCGGCGTGGTCGGGATCGTCGATGAAGGGCTCGCCGCGCGCGGCCTGAAGCGCAATGTCGTGGCTTCTACGACGCATTTCGCCGCGTTGCCCTTTCTGCTCAAGGGCACGCGCAGCGTCGCCACGATTCCGCGCCACGCGGCCGAGGCGATCGCACGCGTGACCGGCCTGAAGTTGCTCGCGTGTCCGCTCGATCTGCCGCGCTATCCCGTGGAACTCGGGTGGCGCAACAGTTCGCTGCGCGACGCCGCCATCGTCAAGGTTCAGGCCGCCATCATCGCGTGCTTTCCGGCAAAACACTGATCGACACCCGGGCGCCAATCGCGTTGAATGATCGGGCACGAGATTTGCGTCGAATTACCGATTTCCCAGAACGACGATAACGACCATAACGACGATATCGACGGACTCGACAAGGAGTTTCACCGTATGCGCGCAATGCCTTTCCCCGACGGTTATACGATCGAGTCACATTTGCAGGAGCCGCGCGACCTGCGCCGGGTGCCCATTCATCCCGATCACTGGTATCCGCTTGCCTGGTCGCGCGAACTCAAGCCTGGCAAGACGCTGGGCACGCATTTCGCCGGCGAGCCCATCGTGCTGTTTCGCACCGCGTCGGGCGCGGTGCACGCGCTCGAAGATCGCTGCGCCCACCGCCAGGTGCCGCTGCATGCGGGCGTGGTGGATGGCGAGTCGCTGCGCTGCGGCTACCACGGCTGGACCTACGACTGTTCGGGCCAGTGCGTGGACGTGCCTTACCTCGGCAGGGAGCGCCTGCCCAACGGCGTGCGCGCCTATCCGTGCCGCGAGGCGCACGGCATGATCTTCGTCTTTCCCGGCAACACCACGCTCGCCGGGGAAACGCCGCTGCCCGTGCTGGATTCGGTCACGGACAAGGCATACAAGACGCGCCGCTTCGGGCGCGAGGTGAAGTGCCACTACTCGTTCATGCACGAGAATCTGATGGACATGAATCACCAGTTTCTGCACCGTCGCCAGATGGGCCAGATGCGGGCGCGCTCGCTCGGCCGGCGGCGCGGCGAGCGCTCCATCGAAGTGGACTATACGTTCGCGCGCATGGCGGGCAAGCAGCCCGCGGGCGAGGCGCTCGTGTTCGGCGCGAGCAGGAACCGCGCGGACCCGAGCGATCAGAGCGTGATGACGATCCGCACGGAATATCCGTATCAAACGCTGAAAATACGCTCGGGCGACGACTCGCTCCTGATGGACCTGTGGATCGTTTATGTGCCGCTCGACGCGCGTCAGCGCACGAACCGGACTTTCGGACTCCTTTCAGTCCGCAGGCCTGCCATTCCATTCCTGCTCGACGCGGCGTGGCCGCTGCTGGTTTGGTTCACGGAGCGCATCTTCAAGGAAGACCGCACCATCGTCGAACTCGAACAGGCCGCGCACGACAACCAGGGCGCCGACTGGAATCACGAAGTGTTTCCCGTCATCAACGAATTGCGCGACCTGCTGCGCGATTGCGGCGCGCGCACCGTGATTCCCATTCGCGAGGTGAGCGAAGCCGACGCCTGAGGCGAAGGCGCCTCGCGCTCGCATCAGGCCGTTTTGCGGGCGCGCGGTTTGGCAGGCGCCTTTTTCTTCGCGTTGCCCTGGTTGAATTCGATCGCCGCGCGAATGAGCGCGGTGAGCGCGCGTTTGTCGACCTTGTCGCCCTCGAGCCAGTCGATGGCGCGTCGCGCGTTGCCGTCGAGCCCGGCGTTGAACAGCTGCTGCGGGTCGGGCAGGCTCGCGCCGTACAGGAACGTGAGCTTCACCTTGCCCTTGTGCGCGTTGCCCACGGCGATCATGCCGTCGCGATACCACACGGGGCTGCCCATGTATTTCCATTCCTCGATGATCTCCGGGTCGGCCCCGAGAATGGCCTCGCGCATCGCGACGAAGGTTTCGCGGCGCCAGTCGGTGAGTTCCGCGATTAGCTGGTCAATCCGTTCCGATGGGGTCATTCGCGCTCCGTGCCTTGGATGACGTCCTGTTGTCGGGCAATCAGGATCGTAATGTAGCACCGAGGTTGCCAGGTCGAAGCCATGCAGGCAACCGAAGCAATCGTTAAGTGTTGGTCGTCGCGCTCGAACCGGGCGTCTTGGCGGAGGTGGATGCGTTGTGCGCTTCCGGCTCCATGAGGGAGATGGTGAAGAAGCTGCCCATGACCGCGGAAAGAATGATGAAGATCGATGCGGCATCGACGAGGAAGCCGAAATAACGGAATACGAGGAAGCAAATCGAAAGCGTCAACAAGTTAAGCGTAAGGCCGATGATCGCGGAGGCCTTCGGCACTGCGCGCATGAAGACGGCAAGCCGCGAATCGTTGCGCGGCACATACCAGATGAAGAACAGGCCGAGCGCGAGGATGAAAACCGTCTCACACCAGATCAGCCAGTCCGGGCGCTGCAGGAATCTGCCCTCGAAAATCGTTTCGATGACCTGCGCCTGAATCTCGATGCCGGGCACCAGTTCGCCTAACGCCGTTGTGCGCATGTCGGTGAGGCCCGTTCCGGTGAGGCCGACGAGAACCAGCTTGTTGCGGATACGGCTCGCATCGACCTTGCCCTGCAACACATCGCGTGCGGAAACATAACGCTGCTGCGTACGCGCAATCGAGGCGAAATGCAGCCAGATATCGCCGTCGGGCTGCGTGGGCACCCGCACGTCCGCCACGCCGACGGCGCGCACGCCGGATGGGCCCGCGAACACCTCGATAGCTGGCGAACCGGTGGCCACGCGCAGCATTTCGATGGGCAGGCTCGGCACGAGTTTGTCGCCAAGACCCAGCACGAGCGGAATGCGCCGCACCGTGCCCTGTTCCTGCGCAACGTTGAGCATCGCCTGGCCGTGGGCGGCGCCCTGCAGCTCGGGGAGGCTCGCGAGCACGTAATTGAAGCGGTGCACGTTCGCGAGGGCGTCCGGGCCGTGCACGAGCACGGGGGCGCTCAGGATGTCGGTGCGCGTCGTGGAGGTCGCGTAGTCGAAGGCCGCCGCGCCGAGGATCGAAGGCGATGCGCGCAGCGCGGTCGCGAGAATGCGCTCATGGCTGGGCAGCGCGCGCAGTTGCGTGGCGAGGGCGGTCTCCGAGGCGGGCAGGTTGTCGGCCACGTTGCCAGGCGATGTCTGGTCGGGCTCGGGCATGTAGATGTCGAGGCCGATCGCCAGCGGTCTGTTCGCCTCGATCGCATCGACCAGCCCGGCGAGGCGGTTGCGCGGCCAGGGCCATTGGCCGAAGGATTCGAGCGTCTTGTCGTCGATCTCGACGATAGTCACCGGCTGCGTGGTCGGCACGCGTGGAAAGCGACGCTGGTAGTGGTCGAAAAGAAGCTGGCGTGCCGAGCCGAAGGTGTCGGGCAACACGGTGTCGAGCGTGTCGAGCAAGGCTGGCCGCGCAACGTCGCCGGGCCATTCGCTGCACAGGTTGATGAACAGAAGCGTCAAGAGCACCGCGAGCGCCCAGGGGCGGCCTTTGCGCGCCCGCATCATGCGCCTGAGAAAGGCGATGCATGAGTTGCGGTAGCGTTTCATGGTGGCATGGGATCGCTGAAGAGTGACGCGTATCGATACGGATTACTGAACGGTGATGACTGCGCGCCGGTTTGCCTGGTTGGGCACGCCGTCCGCGGTATGGACGAGCGGCTCGCGCTTGCCTCGGCCTGCAACCTCGATCTGCTGCGCGGGTATGCCGGACTTGACCAGAAACGACGCCACGCTTTGCGCCCGGCGCATGGAAAGCCGGTCGTTGAATTCCTGGGAGCCCGCCATATCGGTGTGGCCGACCACCGTGAGGTGAGGCGCGGGCCAGCTCGCCAAGACCTTTTTCAACTCGGCGACAGTGGCCGTGGACTCGGGCGCAAGCTGCGTGGCGGAGTCGAATACGAAGTTGATCGTGAATGTTCGGGGCCTGGGCGGCTCGGCGGCCAGCAGGTCGCCGTACTGGGTCTCCACGGCGGCCTTGTTGCCGGCGGTCTGCTCGATCGCGCCGCCCTTCGAGACATCGGCGCGCGTGTAGGCCTTGTCGATGACTTGCGTCTTGCTGCCGCTATGCACGATCACGTTGCCGACGCTGCCGTCCGGATTGGGCAGCAGCGTGATCTTGTCGGGCGTGCTGCACGCGCAGAGGCACACGCACAGCGTGAGTGCCATGTATCGCGGCAGCCGGTGTGCGCGGTTCGTCGTCTTCAATGATCGGTCTCCCCGCTTCCTCCCACCTCGATGATGAACTCCGTGCCGCGTACGCCGAGTGTGGTGGTGGGCGTGCTGTAGCGCACGGCTTCCGGATTGGCCTTTGCGAGCTTGCCGTCGACCACGGCGAGCGAGCCGCGCTTGATGCTCACGTCGAGCGCGCCGTCGTAAGTGGTGGTGTTGAATGCGAACTTGTTGAGATCGAGAACGGAGTTGGCGCCCTCGGTCAGCAGCGTGTTGTCGCGCAGCGTGATGCCGACCGAAGACGCGGGGCCGGTCAGGACGCGGTCGCTCGCGAACACCTCGCTGCCGACCGCGACGCCGACCGGCTGACTCGCACGCTCGACATGCACCGAGCCTTTGATCGTCTTGACTATGCCAATTGCATCGGCTGCGTGCGCATCGATGACTGGCGGGCACCCGCAGGCGAGAAGCAAGGCATATTGGATGGCTTGGCTACGCACTGGCGATACCGTTTGGCGAAACGAACGTGAGGGCTCGCGCCGGGTCTCTCGGGCACCCGGCGAGCATAGGGACTCCGCGCGGCCTGCTCCGTGCGCTAGCGCACATAGTGCAAGCGCACTCGACGTGCGCCAGAATCGGCAATACGGGCCGGGCTCGCTATGGCGCGGTGAGCGGCCTGCTGTCGATGCCCGCGAATATCGCCAAAGGCATTGCCCCGATCGCGGGCGCGGCGCTTTGGGCCCTGCGCGAAAGCTACGTGCCGGTGGAATGGACCGTGCTGATCGTCTCGCTGATCTCGCTGGCCGCCTGCGTGGTGGCGGTGCGATTAGCGGGCAAGGCCTGACGCACCCGGCCGAAGCCGCGCAAGCCCGCCCCTTCAGTGATCGTGCCTCACCTGCGCCATCACCGGTTGGCTCGCCTTGCGGCTCAGCATCAACGTGACGACCGCGGAAAGCGCGAGCGTCGCGCCAACCACATACAGGCCCGCGGCATAGCTCCCGGTCCGGGTCTTCAGCCATCCGATCACGGCGGGCCCCACGAACCCGCCGAGATTGCCGATCGAATTGATCATGGCGATGCCCGCTGCCGCCCCCGCGCCGGAGAGAAACATGCTGGGCATCGCCCAGAGCGGCGCCTTCGCGGCACTGATACCGATGTTGACCACCACGAGCGCCAGCACGATCATCAGGGCGGTGCTGGCCTGCCCCGCGAAGATGAAGCCCACACATGCGAGCACGCAGGGAATCACGACGTGCCAGGTGCGCTCTGTCGTGCGGTCGGAGTGCCGCGCCCAAAGAATCATGGCGACGACCGCCACGATGCTCGGAATCGCGTTCAGCAGCCCGGTTTCGAGCGAGCTGAAGCCATATTGCCGGATGATGAGCGGCGCCCACAGGCCCAGCGTGTACAGGCCGGCCGAGGTGCCGAAATAGATCAGGGCGAGCGCCAGCACGCGCGGGTCGCGCAGGGCGCTCAGCGCACCCGCCGTATGGCCGGCGTGCCCTTCGCGCGCCCTTGCTTCATCGGCGAGCTTCGCCATGAGCCAGTCGCGCTCTTGCGGTTTGAGCCACTGCGCTTTCGAGGGCACATCGGTGAGAACTTTCAGGACCACGAAGCCTAGCAGCACGGCCGGAACCGCTTCGATCACGTAAAGCAGCTGCCAGTTGGCGAGCCCGAACAGGGTCGGCAATTGCATGAGCGCGCCGGAAATCGGCGAGCCGAGCGCCGTCGAAATCGGCGCGGCCGCCATGAACCACGCCGCGGCTGCCGCGCGTTGCTTCGTCGGGAACCAGAGGCTCAGGTAGAGAATGATGCCGGGGAAAAAGCCCGCTTCCGCCACGCCGAGCAAAAAGCGCAGCGCATAGAAACTGGTGGGGCCGGTCACGAAGGCGGACGCCGCCGAGACAATGCCCCACGTGACCATGACGCGCGCGATCCAGATGCGCGCGCCCACGCGGTGCAAGATGAGGTTCGAAGGCACTTCGAACAGAAAGTAGCCGATGAAGAACAGGCCGCCGCCCAGGCCGAACGCCGTGGGCGAAAGGCCGATCGCCTTGTTCATCGTCATTGCCGCGAAGCCCACGTTGACCCGGTCGAGAAAGCTCACGAAATAGAGCAGCATGACGAATGGGATGATGCGCCACATGAGCTTGCGCGTGACGATTGCTTCGGTATCCGAATTCACGTGTCTCCTCCCTGGAGGGTTTTGGCGGGGGCGCGCGGGTTTTTTTGTGTCACGCCCCCGTGTCTGCTTTTACCGGCGCTAGCGCTCAGGCAGCGACAGCCGCCTTCTCGACGAGTTCGCACACTGCGGCCGTGACCTGCGCCGTGGTCGCCTTGCCGCCCAGGTCGCCGGTGTGCAGCGCGGGGTTGGCGGTCACGGTCTCGATGGCCTGCATCACATGAGCGGCGGCTTCGGTCTCGCCGAGGTGCTCGAGCAGCATCACGACCGACCAGAACGTGCCGATGGGATTGGCGAGCCCCTTGCCCATGATGTCGAAGGCCGACCCGTGGATCGGCTCGAACATCGACGGATAACGCCGCTCGGGGTCGATGTTGCCGGTCGGCGCGATGCCCAGACTGCCCGCGAGCGCGGCGGCGAGGTCGCTGAGAATATCCGCGTGCAGATTGGTCGCGACGATCGTATCGAGCGAAGCGGGGCGGTTGACCATGCGCGCCGTGGCGGCGTCCACCAGTTCCTTGTCCCACTTCACGTCCGGGAACTCCTTCGCAACCTGCTGCGCGATCTCGTCCCACATCACCATGGCGTGGCGTTGCGCGTTGCTCTTGGTGATGACCGTGAGCAGCTTGCGGGGGCGCGACTGCGCGAGGCAGAACGCAAAGCGCAGGATGCGTTCGACGCCGGCGCGCGTGAGGATCGAGACATCGGTCGCGGCTTCGAGCGGATGACCCTGGTGCACGCGCCCGCCCACGCCCGAATACTCGCCTTCGGAGTTCTCGCGCACGATCACCCAGTTCAGGTCTTCGGGCTTGCAGCGTTTCAAAGGCGCGTCGATGCCGGGCAGGATGCGCGTGGGGCGCACGTTCGCGTACTGATCGAGGCCCTGGCAGATCTTCAGGCGCAGGCCCCAGAGCGTGATGTGGTCGGGCACGTCGGGGTCGCCCGCGGAGCCGAACAGAATGGCGTCCTTGTTGCGGATGGCGTCGAGCCCGTCGGCCGGCATCATCACGCCATGCTGGCGGTAGTAGTCGGCGCCCCAGTCGAAGTTTTCGAATTCGAACGCGAAGCCCTGGGTGGTTTTCGCAAGCGCTTCCAGCACCTCCTTGCCCGCGGGCACGACTTCCTTGCCGATGCCGTCGCCGGGAATGGTTGCGATGCGATAGGTCTTCATGTCTCGTTCCTGTGAAGTGAGGCCAGTGTGGGTTCACTTTATCGAACTCCCGGTTCAAAAACCGGTGCTAGACTCAAAGCATCCTTAACTTGAATTCACAAGTGGCGACCGTGACCGACACCGTTCTACCCGCCGATCTGGGCTTTTTCTCGACGCTCGCGTCCTCGGGCAGCCTGAGCGCCGCCGCGCGCGAACTGGGCCTCACGCCCGCCGCCGTGAGCAAGCGGCTCGCGCAAATGGAGGAGCGCGCCGGGGTGCCGCTCGTGAACCGCACGACCCGCCGCATGATGCTGACGCCCGAAGGCGAGGTGTACCTGGAGCACGCGCGCCGCATTCTCGACGAGATCGACGAGCTGGGCGAGCTGCTGGGCGGCTCGAAGAAGCATCCCAAGGGGTTGTTGCGCGTGAACGCGACGCTCGGCTTTGGGCGCAGCCATATCGGGCCGGCGCTTTCGCGTTTCGTCGCGCAGTATCCGCAGGTTTCCGTGCAGCTTCAGCTTTCGGTCATGCCGCCGCCGCTCACGGAAGATTCATACGACGTCTGCATCCGCTTTGGCGAGCCGCCCGATACGCGCGTGATCGCGCGGCGTCTCGCGGCGAACCGGCGTTTGCTGTGCGCTTCGCCCGCCTATCTCGCGAGCCGGGGCACGCCCGCCACGCCGCACGACCTCGCCAGACACAACTGCATCAGCATTCGCCAGGGCGACGAAGCCTATGGCGTGTGGCGGCTTTCGCACGAGCGCGGCAGTACGCGCAAATCGGAAGCAGTCCGGATCAATGGCAATCTCACGACCAACGACGGCGAGATTGCCGTGAAGTGGGCGCTGGACGGGCACGGCATCTTGATGCGCGCGGAATGGGACATCAACGAGTATCTGGCTGACGGGCGGCTCGTGGTCGTGCTGCCCGAGTATGAAACGCCCGGCGCGGACATCTACGCCGTGTATGCGCAGCGGCACCAGCTTTCCACGCGCATTCGGGCGTTCGTCGACTTTCTCGCTGTCGAATTGAGCAAGTCGCAACGATATCCAGTAGCCCGAAGCGTTTAGCCTCGCTTCATTTCTCCGCCACGGCAATCACAGCAGCGAGGCGACGCGCGGCCTCTTTCATTTGCGCGCTGCTAAAGCCGCCAAAGCCGAGGATGAGCCCTGGCCGCTCGGTGCCCGCGGCGAACATGGGCGACGCTGGGCGAACCGCGATTCCTTCGTCCGCTGCTAGCCGCACGATCCGGCGATCGTCGAGCCTTGCCGCGAGCCAGAGCACGAGATGCATGCCCTGATCGCCGGGCTCGATCCACGCCAGCTCACGGGGCAAAAGCGCTTCGAGCGTTTCGATCAGGCCGAGCCGCTGCTCTGCGTAGACGTTGCGCACCTTGCGGACGTGTCGCTCCAGGTGCCCCTCGGTCATGAAGGCGGCGAGCACATGTTGATCGGCCGTCGGCGGATGGCGGTCCATGAGCACGCGCGCGCCGCAGAACGCATCCACGAGATTGGGCGGCACGACGACATAGCCCAGCCGCAGCGAGGGAAACAGGATCTTGCTGAAGGTGCCGAGATACACCACGCGATCCGGCGCGAGGCCCTGCAGCGCCGGAAACGGATAGCCCTCGTAGCGCAGTTCGCTGTCGTAGTCGTCTTCGACAACCCAGGCATGCGCCGAGCGCGCCCACGCGAGCAACGCCGCGCGCCGCGCCATGCTCAGCGGCATGCCGAGCGGGTACTGATGCGAAGGCGTGACGAACGCCGCGCGCGCCTTCGGCGCCAGGCGAATGCCGGCCTCGACGTCGAGACCTTCGGCGTCCACGGGCACGCGCACCATGGCGTCGCGGTAGGGCAGGCTTTCGAGGATGGCGGTGACGCCCCGGTAGGCCGGGTTCTCGACCCATGCCTGGTCGCGCGGCCCCAGCAGCACCTGGCTTGCGAGAAAGAGCCCTTGCTGCGTGCCGCTCGTCACGATCACCTGATCCGCTTCGCAGCGCACCGAGCGGGACTTGCGCACATAATCGGCAATCGCTTCGCGCAGCGCCAGGGCGCCTTGCGGGTCGGCATAGCCGGTCGGCGAGGCGGGGCCCCGCGCGCGCAGGCGGTTGCCGAGCCGGCGCCAGACGTCGCCGGGCGCGGTCATGCCCGTTGGCACCGAGATGGCAAACGGCACTGGAGGAAGCGGCTTGAACTCGCGTCCGATCGTGGCGAACGCTTCGGCGCGTTCCGGCAGCACGGCTTGTGCCGCCTGCGCTGAAGCCGCGCGGGGCTCGCGGGCGGGGGGAGGCTCCGCCAGCGCGAGCGCCACGCGGGTACCGGCTCCGGCCTTCGATTCAAGAAAGCCTTCAGCTATGAGCTGTTCGTAGGCCTCGACCACCGTGCCGCGCGCCACCTGGAGCGAAGCGGCGAGCGCGCGCGTGGACGGCAGCGCATCGGCGGCCCGCAGATCGCCTTTGCGCACCGCTTCGCGCAGCGCCTCGGCCACCTGGCGGCTGAGATTGCCGGCCTCCCGGTCCAGCGTGCCGAACGATGGCATCTCGGCGGCCTGCGCGGTTCTTGGCATGATTCTGGTTCACTGGAATATAAATAAACTGGATCTATAGAATAAACCACTTTTGCGGCAGACTCGGGTCTGTGGCGGCATCGGCCGCGCTAACCCATCACCTTACGAGCAGGGACAAACGCATGTACGTACCAGCCCATTTCGCCGAAAACCGCAAGGACGTCCTGCACGACTGCATCGCCCAACATCCGTTCGGCACGTTGGTCACGCGGGGAAAGAGCGGGCTCGACGCCAATCACATTCCCTTCGAGCTCGCAGCGGGCGAGGGCGAGTTGGGCGTTCTGCGCGCGCACGTCGCGCGCGCCAACCCGGTTTGGCAGGACGTGGCGAACGGCGACGACGTGCTCGTGATCTTCCGCGCGGGCGACGCGTATATTTCGCCGAACTGGTATCCGAGCAAGCACGAGGCGCACAAGCAGGTGCCGACCTGGAATTACGTCGTGGTCCATGCACACGGGCGCGTCAGGATTCTCGACGACGAGCGCTACGTGCGCGGCGTGATTGGCCGCCTGACGCGCACGCACGAAGCCACGCAGCCCAAGCCGTGGAAGATGGCCGACGCGCCGAAGGACTACACGGACACGCTCGTCAAGGCGATCGTCGGCGTGGAGATCGAGATCACGCGTCTGGTCGGCAAGAGCAAGCTCAGCCAGAACAAGGAAGAGCGCGATATTCGCGGCGCGGGCGAAGCGCTCAAATCGAGTGGCGAGTCTCGCATTGCCGACGCCATGCTTGCCGCTGCCGACGCGAAGGCGCAATAACGCGCACCCGCGCACACAAGGGCACCGTCATGGCAAACGACCCGCCACTCGCGCCCGGCTTCTCAGGCATCGATTCAGCGAGCCTGCCATGGGTGCCCTCCCGCTTCGCACACGGCGTGGAGGTCAAGAACCTCGGCAAGGCGAACGGCCGCGCGATGCAACTAGTCCGGTTCGCTGCAGGGGCAACGTTCCCCGATCACCGCCATACGGGCCCCGAGTTCATCTACGTACTCGAAGGCGAGGCCGTGCAAAACGGCAGGAGGCTCACTGCGGGATACGCGGGCGTCGCCGAACGGGGCACTGTCGATGCAGGATTTCATAGCGACACGGGCTGCGTGTTCCTGCTCGTCTACGACCTGGACCAGGTGTTCGACAAAACCTGATTGCTATCCAGGCTCGCGGGTAAACACGGGTAAACCACATTCCAGGCGCTTGAAGAAAATCTTCACAGGCCTATTCAACTAGTATTTAATAACCCGGCGCGGCAGTGAGCGATCGGTCACGCGCATCGCCGTGACCTGACCCTGACGGTACGAGGCCGGAACGATGAATCCCCACGAATACGAAATCCACGATGCGCGCTTTCGCATGCTGCTGCAGCCCAACGCGCAGTTCGAAAAGCTCGCGGACGGCTGCATGTGGGCGGAAGGACCGGTGTGGTTCCCCGCCGGCGACTTTCTTGTCTGGAGCGACATTCCCAACAACCGGATGATGCGCTGGGTGCCCGGCATCGGCACGGGCGTGTTCCGCGCGAACTCGAATTTCAGCAACGGCAACACGCTCGACCGCGAATGCCGGCTCGTGACCTGCGAGCACGGCACGCGCCGCGTCACGCGCACGGAGCACGACGGGCGCATCACCGTCATTGCCGACCGCTACGAAGGGCATCGGTTGAATTCGCCCAACGACGCAATCGTGCATTCGGACGGCTCGGT
Source organism: Paraburkholderia sp. EG287B (assembly GCF_040965595.1). NCBI lineage: Bacteria > Pseudomonadati > Pseudomonadota > Betaproteobacteria > Burkholderiales > Burkholderiaceae > Paraburkholderia > Paraburkholderia sp. EG287B. The sequence continues at coordinate 151,528 of NZ_JBFRCG010000004.1, read as the reverse complement.
CTGGTTCACCGACCCCGACTACGGCATTCTCGGCGACTACGAAGGCTTTCGCGCGCCGAGCGAGATCGGCGCATGTCATGTGTATCGCGTGGCGCCCGCTACGGGCGTGGTGCAGCGCGTGGCCGACGACTTCATGAAGCCCAACGGGCTCGCCTTCTCGCCCGATGAAATGCGGCTCTATGTGGCCGACTCCGGTGCGTCGCATATCGAGAACGGCCCGCATCACATCCGCGTATTCGATGTCGACGCGCAAGGCGGGTTGCACAACGGCCGGATATTCGCGGAGGTTGCGCCGGGTGTGCCCGACGGCATGCGCGTGGACGAGCATGGCAACCTATGGACGAGCGCGGGCGACGGCATTCACTGCTATGCGCCCGATGGCACGCTGCTCGGCAAGATTCTCGTGCCGGAGACGGTGGCGAATCTCGTGTTCGGCGGCCCGAATCGCAATCGCCTTTTCATTGCAGCCAGCACGTCGCTGTACTCGCTTTACGTTGGCGTGCGCGGCGCTGCCTACGGAGACCGGCTATGACACTTCTCGACCCCGCCTCGCTTTCGTCCGCGCTCATTCTCCTCGATCGGCGCGATGACGTTGCCATCGCGCGCGGGCAGTTGATGCCCGGCTCGACACTCTATGGCGACCATACGGTTGCGGGCATGATTCCGCCTGGCCACAAGGTCGCGCTGCGCGATATCGAGCCAGGCGAACCGGTGCGACGCTACGGGCAGATCATCGGCTTTGCGAGCCGGCCGATCCGCTGCGGCGAACACGTGCATACGCAGAATCTCTCGATGGGCGATTTCGAGCGCGACTACGCCTTCGGCGTGGACGCGCACGACACGCCCGCCGCTGCACAGCCTGCCACGTTTCTCGGCATTCGGCGCGCGGATGGCCGTATTGCGACGCGCAACTACATAGGGATCCTCACATCCGTGAACTGCTCGGCCACGGTCGCGCGCGCGATCGCCGATCACTTTCGCCGCGACATCCACCCGGAAGCGCTGGAAGCGTTCCCCAACGTGGATGGCGTGGTGGCGCTCACGCACGGCGAAGGCTGTGCGCTGGCGGCCGAGGGCGAGCCGATCACGGTGTTGCGCCGCACGCTCGCGGGTTATGCGCGGCACGCCAATTTTTATGCCGTGCTGATCGTAGGACTCGGCTGCGAGACGAACCAGATCGACGGCCTCGTGGAAGCCGAACAGCTCGAGCGCGGCACGCGCCTCTCGACCATGACGATCCAGCAGACGGGCGGCACCGCGCGCACGGTGGCAGCGGGCATCGAACAGGTGCGCGCGCTGCTGGCCGATGCGAACCGCGTGACGCGCGAGCCGGTCGATGCGCGTCACCTCATGGTCGGCTTGCAGTGCGGCGGCTCGGACGGCTACTCCGGCATTTCCGCGAACCCGGCGCTCGGCGCGGCCGTGGACCGGCTCGTCACACACGGCGGCACGGCGATCCTCTCCGAAACGCCCGAAATCTACGGCGCCGAGCATCTGCTCACGCGGCGCGCGGTATCGCGCGAAGTGGGCGAAAAGCTGGTGGCGCGCATTCGCTGGTGGGAAGCGTATTGCGCGCGCATGGAAGCCAACATGAACAACAACCCCTCTGCCGGCAACAAGGCGGGCGGCCTCACGACCATTCTCGAGAAGTCGCTCGGCGCGGTCGCGAAAGGCGGCACGACGCGGCTCGTCGAAACCTACGAGTATGCGCAGCCCGTGCGTGCGCAGGGGCTCGTGTTCATGGATACGCCGGGCTACGACCCGGTGTCCGCCACCGGCCAGGTGGCGGGCGGCGCCAACCTGATCTGCTTCACGACGGGCCGCGGCTCGGCCTACGGCTGCGCGCCTTCGCCGTCGCTCAAGCTCGGCACCAACAGCGCGCTGTGGCGACGCCAGGAAGAGGACATCGACCTGAACTGCGGCCGCATTCTGGACGGTGAGCAAAGCGTGGACGAGGCCGGCGCCGCAATCTTCGAGTTGATGCTCGCGACGGCCTCCGGGCAGCGCACGAAGAGCGAGCTGCACGGCTACGGCCAGAACGAATTCGTGCCCTGGCATCTGGGGGCGGTCATGTAGCGGGAGACATTCGAACGGTCGCCGCTAATCGAAGCAGAAAGGGTGGCCACATTCAGAAGGAGTGCTTTCGATGCAGGAAAAATCGCGCTGGCTGGTCATTTTCTTCTGTTTTCTGGCGATTGCGGTCAATTACATCGACCGCGCCAATCTCGCGGTGGCGGCGCCGCACATCATGAAGGACCTCGGCATTGGTCCTGCCGCCATGGGGCTGCTGCTCAGCGGCTTCTTCTGGACTTACGCCGTGATGCAATTGCCGTTTGGCTGGTTCGTCGACCGGGCCGGCGCGCGCATCGCGTTGCCGTTCGCCGTCGGCTGGTGGTCGGTGTTCACCGCGGCCACCGCGGTCGCGGGCGGCTTCGCGGCGATGTTCGGCTGCCGGCTCATGCTCGGCGTGGGCGAGGCAGGGGCGTATCCGTCATGCGCGAAGCTCGTGAGCCAGTGGTTCTCGCGCGACGAACGCGCGCTCGCCACGAGCATCTTCGACAGCGGCTCGCGCGTGGGCTCCGCACTCTCGCTGCCGCTCGTGGCCGCGATCATGGCCGCGTGGGGCTGGAAGGCGTCGTTTGTGATTACCGGCGCGCTCGGGCTCGTGTGGATCCTGGGCTGGGTCGTGATGTACCGGGAACCCGAGGCGCGGGCCGCACTCGAGCAGCCGCGCGCCCCCGCGCCGGCCGCCGCCTCGATACGCTGGAGCGCCTTGTTCCGCTACCGCACCGTGTGGGGCATGATGCTGGGCTTCTTCTGCCTGAACTTCGTCATCTACTTCTTCATTACGTGGTTCCCGAGCTATCTCGTCGAGGCGCGCGGTTTCTCGCTCAAGTCGCTCGGCACGCTCGGGACTTTGCCCGCGATCGCCTCGATCCCTGGCGGCTGGCTGGGTGGCTGGCTTTCCGACACGCTCGTCAAGCGCGGCTGGAGCCTGACTGCCGCGCGCAAGACGTGCATCGTCGGCGGCATGCTGCTTTCGTCCGTGATCACGCTCACCGGCGTTGTTCAGGATGTCTATGTAATGCTCGCGCTCTTCGCGATTGCATACGGGAGCCTCGCAGCCGCGGCGGCCAGCATCTGGTCGCTGCCTGCCGACGTCGCGCCCACGCCGCGGCATGTCGCCTCGCTGGCGGGCATTCAGAACTTCGCGTCGAATCTCGCAGGCATCGCGCTGACGACGTTTACCGGCGTCATGCTGCAGCTCACGCGCGGCTCGTTCACGATCCCGCTCGTGGTCGCCGGCGGGTTTTGCGTGCTCGGCGCCGTGAGCTATCTTGTGATTGTCGGACGCGTCGAGCCGCTCCGGGCGCCGGAGGCCAGCGGCGTCGACGAACCGGCTTACGCGCCGCGCACGTAAGCGCGTCAGCACCGCCTCTTGTTTCGCTGCCACACACAGGGTCACGTACATGTCGAATGCCACTGCTGCAAAAGGTTCAGAAGTCGTTATCGAGGCTCGCGCGCTGCACGCCTTCGTCGTCGCCATCTGGCGCGCGGCCGGCAGCGAGGCGCGCGAGGCGACGCTGGTCGCCGACCATCTCGTCGAAGCCAATCTCGCCGGGCACGACTCGCACGGCGTGGGCATGATTCCGCGCTATATGCTGTCGTGCCGCGAAGGCGAGCTCAAACTGAACGCGCACGCGCAGGTCGCGCGCGACGCCGGTGCGGTGCTCACGATCGAAGCCGGGCGCGGCTTCGGGCAAGTCACGGCGTTCGAGGCGATGGAGCACGGCATCGAGCGTGCGAAGTCGCTCGGCGTGTGTGCGCTCGGCCTGCGCAACGCGCATCACATCGGACGTATCGGGCACTGGGCCGAACAATGTGCGCGCGCCGGGCTCGTGTCGTTCCACTTCGTCAACGTCGCGGGCGATCCGCTCGTCGCGCCGTTCGGCGGCATCGACCGGCGCTTCGGCACCAATCCGTTTTGCGCGGCGTTTCCGCTCGAGGGGCGCTCGCCGCTGGTGCTCGACTTCGCCACGAGCGCGATTGCCGCGGGGAAAGTGCGCGTGGCGTACAACAAGGGCGTGGATGTGCCCGCCGACGCCCTGATCGACAGCGACGGCCACCCCACGCGCGATCCGGGCGCGCTGTTCAGCGACACCCAGCACGGCGCGCTGCGCGCATTCGGCGGCGCGGTGGCGGGCCACAAGGGTTCGGGGCTCGCCGCGATGTGCGAGATCCTGGCGGGCGCGCTCTCGGGCGGCTTCACGACGCGCGAGCAAACCATCGTCTCCTCGCACGCGATCGTCAATTGCATGACGTCGGTGATCGTCGATCCGGCGGCGTTCGACGCGCCCTCGCGCGAGCAGGAAGCACTCGCGTTCGTCGAATGGCTGAAGGCCACGCGGCGCGTGGCGGGCGTCGACGAGATCCTGCTGCCCGGCGAGCGCGAGGACGCGACGCGGCGCACGCGCGAGGCGCAGGGCATTCCCGTGGATGCGACGAGCTGGTCGCAGATCGTCGATGCCGCGCGCATGGCGGGCGTGACCGAGGCGGACATCGCGGCGTGCGAGCGTAGCTCGCGCTGACTAGCAGGCTAACTACGAGGCTAACGACGCGCCGCTCACTCGTCGCACTTCACTTCGTTTTTGGGCGCGACGATGATCACCGGGTAGGTGCCGCGATCGAGTTCGACGCGCACGACGATGGCGGTGGTGGCAGGGTCGCTATCGTCGTACACGCTCACCTTCTCGTTCTTCAGCAGCGTGACGCCGGTGCAGCCGGACGCGTGGCTGTCGTCGTCGGCGATCTTGCATTGAATCTCGTTGTCCTTCAGGTAGCGAATGCGGTCGCGGTCGGGCGTGGCCAGATAGTCGCGCACGCTTTGCGCCGAGCCGGCAACGCCCGTCACATAACCGATCGCGCAGTCGCGCTTCGAATCGCCCGACGACGTCTGGGCAAGGGCGGGAGTGGCGGCCAGCGCCATGGCAGCGAGGGCCGCGAGGGCCGCGAGGGCCGGCGAGAGGGTGAGGCACTTCATGAGTGATCGATTGCCGCAAAAGGGGAAGCGCCGATTTTAACGCCTGCGCGATATCCGCTAAGATCGACGCGGAATTCACAGAGCGAAGCGACCGCACGCCAGAACGCGCAATGGACCGAATCGACGCCATGAAGGTTTTCGTCGCCACGCTCGACGAGGGAAGTCTCGCGGGCGCGGGCCGCCGGCTGGGCCGCTCGCCCGCGGCGGTGAGCCGGGCCATTGCGTTCCTCGAGGCGCACACCGGCACGCCGCTGCTGTACCGCACCACACGCACGATCCGCCTGAGCGAGGCGGGCGAGCGTTATGCGCTGGCGTGCCGGCGCATCCTCGCCGATCTCGAAGAAGCCGACCTGCTCGCCGCCGACGAGCGCTCCGCGCCGCGCGGGCTGCTGGGCGTCACGGCGGCGGTGGCCGTGGGCGAAGAGGTGCTGCGCCCGATGATCGAGGAGTTCATCGACCGCCACCCCGAGGTGTCGATCCGCCTGCATCTGCTCGACCGGCCCGCGAGCCTCATCGACGAGGGCATCGACGTGGCGTTGCGCATTGCGCATCTGCAGGACTCGACGCTCGTCGCCATTCCGGTGGGCGAGGTACGGCGCGTGGTGGTCGCCTCGCCCGACTATCTCGCCGCGCATCCCGCCATCGAGACGCCCGCCGATCTCGCGAGCCATCCGATCATCTCGATGACGCATTTCGGGCTCGACTCGTGGAGCTTCCCGGCGGCGCGTCAGACCGCGCTGCCTCAGGTCGTGCAGTTCTCGCCGCGCTTCATCGTGAATACGATACGTGCGGCGCGGGCTTCGGCCGTGGCGGGGCACGGCGTCACGCGGCTCTTTTCGTATCACGTGGCCGAGGAGGTCGAGGCGGGGCGGCTCCGGATCGTGCTGCGCGACAGCGAACATGCGCCGCTGCCCGCGAATCTCGTCACGCCGCATGGGCGCCTTTCGGTGCCCAAGGTGCGCAGCTTCGTCGATTTCGCCACGCCGCGGCTGCGCGAGTACTTCGAGCAGGCCAGGCGCATTACCGACGCCGATTGAGCGATATTCGCCATTCGTTCGCCACGCGGAAGAATGACTTACGTATCGCGGCGATTCTCTCGCTGCACGATCTAACCTAGACTGGCTCCCATGTTCAGCGCGTGCTTCATTGCAAGCGCTCCCGGGAGTCGTCATGCATCAAGCCGTCTCGAATCCGTCCGCGCCTGCGGCCTACAACGTCTGGCGGGGCACGCTCGCCGGGGCCAGCGCAAGCCTCATCGGTATTGGCCTCGCGCGTTTCGCCTATACGCCGTTGCTGCCCGCCATCATCGGCGCCCACTGGTTCCCCGCCTCGACTGCCGCCTACCTCGGCGCCGCCAACCTGGGCGGCTATCTGGCCGGCGCGCTGCTCGCGGGCGCGATGGTCCGCGCCGCCAAACCCGCCACCGTGCTGCGCGCGATGATGCTGCTCGCGACCCTCGCCTTCGTCGCCTGCGCGGTGCCCGTTTCGTTCCTTTGGTTCTTCGTCTGGCGCTTCGCCTCGGGCCTGTCGGGCGGCGCGTTGATGGTGCTCGCCGCACCCACGATCCTCGCGCACGTGCCGGCAGCGCGCCGCGGTTTCGCGAGCGGCGGCATCTTCACGGGCATCGGGCTCGGCATTGCCGCCTCGGGCACGATCGTGCCGATTCTGCTGCGCCAGGGCCTGACGGCCACGTGGCTCGGGCTTGCCGTCGTCTCGCTGCTGCTCACGGCCGTGGCGTGGAACGGCTGGCCCGAGCACGGCACGCCGGCGCACGCTCACGCGCCTTCGCGCTTCGAGCACGCCAAGGCTTACCCCCGCACCCAACTGCGCGCGCTCTATGCCGAATACGGGCTGAATGCCGTGGGGCTCGTGCCGCACATGATCTTCCTCGTCGACTATGTGGCGCGCGGGCTGGGCCGCGGCGTGGATGCGGGCGCCGAGTTCTGGGTGCTGTACGGCATCGGCGCGATCGTCGGCCCGCTCGCGGCGGGGCACCTCGCCGACCGCGCGGGCTTCGGTCCGGCGCTGCGCGCCGCGTATCTGGTGCAGGCCGTGGCGGTCGCGATTCCGGCGCTCGGCCTCTTCGGTCCGGCGGGGCTCATGGTTTCCGCCGTGCTGGTGGGCGCCTTCACGCCCGGCATCGTGCCGCTGGTGCTGGGCCGCGTGAACGAGCTGCTCGCGCACCATCCATCTGCCGTGAAGGGCGCGTGGAGCCGCGCCACGACGAGCTTCGCCGTGATGCAGGCGGTTGCCGCCTACGGGCTGTCGTTCGTGTTCTCGTCGAGCGGCGGCAACTACCTCGTGCTGTTCGCGATCGGCGCCGCGGCGCTCGTGCTCGCGCTCTTCGTCGATCTCTTCTCCGCGTTGAGGGCCAGGTGAATACCACTGTTTCTTCTCCCGTGGCTGCACTCCAGCAGACAAAGCCGCAGCCGCGTGGCTACTCCGAGCGCAACGCGCAGTACTGGCGGCGCAATCTCGTCGTGTGCGTGATCGGCTCGTTCACGACGCTCGTGAGCCTCAGCATGCTGCTGCCGTTCCTGCCGCTCTACGTGCGGCAGCTCGGCGTGAGCTCGCAGTCCGCCGTGATCCAGTGGTCGGGCGTGGCATTCGGCGCGACCTTCCTCGGCACGGCGCTCACCGCGCCGGTCTGGGGGCGTCTCGCCGACCGCTATGGCCGCAAGCCCATGCTCGTGCGCGCGGCCATCGGCATGGCCGTGGTGATGTCGTTGATCGGCGTGGCGCACAATGTGTACGAGCTCGTCGCGCTGCGTCTGATCGCCGGCCTCGTGGGTGGCTACGCGTCGGCTTCCACGGTGATGGTCGGCACCCAGGCGCCGCGCGAGCGCGCAGGCTGGGCGCTCGGCATTCTTTCCACGGGCGCGCTCGCGGGCAATCTCGTCGGCCCGCTGGTGGGCGGCGTGCTGCCCGGCTGGATCGGCATTCGCGGCACCTTTTTCGCCGGCGGCGCGATGATCGCCGTGGCGGCGCTGCTGACCATCTTCGTGGTGAAGGAAGAGTTTCATCCAGAAAGCGACGCGAAACCGCACGCACGCAATGCGGCGGCCGGTGCGGGCAGCGGCGCGCGCCGTCCGGACTACGCGGTGCTGGCCGCGCTGCTCGTGACCGCGATGATGGTGCTGCTCGCCAACATGTCGATCGAGCCCGTCATCACGGTGTATATCGGCAGTCTGGGTGTGGGCGCGGCGCATCTCGCGCGCGTGGCGGGCGTGGTCATGGCATGCTCGGCGCTTGGCAGCATGCTCACGGCGGCGCGCCTCGGCGCGCTGGCCGACCGCTTCGGGAGCTGGCGCGTGATCGTCGCCTGCCTCGTGCTCACGGGGCTCGCGATGGTGCCGCAGGCGTTCGTCACCCACTGGTGGCAGCTCGCGGGCCTGCGCGTGGTGATGGGCATGACGCTCGCGGGACTCTTGCCGTCCATCGGCAAGCTCGCGCGGCAGTCGGTGGACGAAAGCAAAACGGGCCGCATGCTCGGCTATTTGCAGTCGGCGCAATTCAGCGGCCAGGTGGTGGGCCCGGTGATCGGCGGCGTGATCGGCGTTCACTTCGGCCTGCACGCCGTGTTCTTCGCGACCGGTGCGCTGCTGGTCGCATGCGGCGGACTCGCGCACTGGGCGCAGCGCCGCGCTCACGCTTGAAACGGGAACGGATCCGGAGGGAACGCAACATGAGCACTCAAGTGGACCAGCGGGCGTTGCTGCGCTCGCTCGGCATTCAGAAGCCGATCATCCAGGCGCCCATGGCGGGCACCACCACGCCGGCGCTGGCCGCCGCCGTGTCGAATGCGGGCGCGCTCGGCTCGCTGGGCGTGGCCGCGATGAACGCGGAGAACGCGCGCCGCGCGATCCACCAGACGCGCGAGCTGACGGCCAAGCCCTTCAACGTCAACGTGTTCTGCCATCGCCCGGCTACGCCCGACGCGGCCGTGGAGCGCGCGTGGCTCGACTGGCTCGCGCCGGTGTTCGAGCAATACGGTGCGAAGGCGCCCGCGTCGCTCTCGGAGATCTACACGAGCTTCGTCGTCGACAAGGTCATGCAGTCCATGCTGCTCGAAGAGAAGCCGGCGGTGGTGAGCTTCCATTTCGGCCTGCCGCCCGATGCGGTGATCGCCGAACTCAAGCATGCGGGTATCCGTTTGTTTGCGAGCGCAACCAGTCTCGACGAAGCGGCCGCAGCGGTGGAGGCGGGCGTGGATGCGATCGTCGCGCAGGGTGTGGAGGCGGGCGGCCATCGCGGCGTGTTCGACCAGAATGCCCGCGACGACGGCCTCGGCACGTTCGCGCTCACGCGCCTGCTGGTGAGCGAATTCGACGTGCCCGTGATCGCGGCGGGCGGCATCATGGACGGCGCGGGCATTGCTGCCGCGCTCGCGCTGGGCGCGCAGGCGGCGCAACTGGGCACGGCGTTCGTGGCCTGCCCGGAGAGCGCGGCCGACGAAGGCTATCGGGCCGCTTTGCTCGGCGACGCGGCGCGCCATACCACCTTCACCTCGGCGATCTCGGGGCGGCTTGCGCGCAGCATCGTCAACCGCTTCACCGCGCTTGGCGAGGACCCCAAGGCGCCGCGCGTGCCGTCTTATCCGATCACGTACGACGCGGGCAAGGCGCTGATCGCGGCTGCGAAGGCCAAGGGAGAATCCGGCTACGGTGCGCAGTGGGCGGGCCAGGCCGCGCCGCTCGCGCGCGCGTTGCCGGCGGCCGAGCTGGTGGCGCAACTGGAGCGCGAGACGCGCGAGAGCATCGCACGGTTGCAGTCGGTGTTCGCTTGAGCGGCATTCGATAAACGCAAACGGGAACATCGGCACGCGCGATGGATGCGCGTGCCGATGTTCCTTTAGATGGCGGCATAGACCGCTTCAGGCAGGCAGAATCTGCGCGATCACCACGAGTTCGACGGGCAGATCGAGGGGCAGTCGCGCATGCGAGAACGCGGAACGCGCGTGCCCGGCCTTCTCGCCGAGCGCGGCGGCGAAGAGATCCGACGCGGCGTCGAGTACGACGGGCTGCTCGAGAAAGCCTTCTGCGCTGCTCACGTGGCCTTCCATGCGCACGATGTGATGCAGGCGCTCGAAGCTGCCCAGGTGCCGCTTGATTTGCGCGAGCACGTTCAAGGCGGTGAGTTGCGCGGCCTCGCGGCCTTGTTCGAGCGTCAGCTCCGCGCCCACGCGTCCGCTCCAGCGCAGCTTGCCGTCGACGAGCGGCCCCTGGCCGGAGATGAAGAGCAGATTGCCCGCCTCGGAAGCTGCTCTGTAGTTGCCGAGCGGTTGCGGCGCGGTGGGCAGGGCGAGGCCGAGATCGGCAAGTTTTTGTTCGACGGACACGATGTTCTCCTCCAGGGGTGATGAGTATTCGCCTATGTGGGACGCTTCAGGATAGAACTAAAGCATCGGGCGCGAACGGGAGCAATCAGGAGAAAACGGGCATGCAACGCAAATTCGACGATCTGCTGCTGGGCAGCATCGAACTGTTCTGCCAGGCGGCGGAGCTGGGCAGCTTCACGCTGGCGGCCAATGCGGCGAGCGTCACGCCTGCCGCGGTAAGCCGATCCGTGGCGCGGCTCGAAGAGCGGCTCGGCGTGCGCCTGTTCGTGCGCACGACGCGCCAGATCCGACTGACCGATGCGGGACGGCGCTACTTCGAGCAGTGCCGCCAGGCGCTCTCGCAACTGGTGGATGCGGAGCGCGAAGTCACGGGCGAACAGACCACGCCGGCCGGCGTGCTGCGCATCAGCATGCCCACGCCCTACGGGCACTATCGCGTGCTGCCGCTCTTGCCGGCATTTCGCGAGCGCTATCCGGAAGTGCAGGTCGACACGCATCTGAGCAACCGCAATATCGACTTCGCCGACGAAGGCTTCGACCTGGCGATTCGCGGACGCGCGCCCGCCGATTCCAACCTGGTGGCGCGCAAGCTCGAAGACGCGGAGATGGTGGTGGTGGCAACGCCCGCTTACCTGAAGCGCGCGGGCGTGCCGAAGACCGTGGCGGATCTGCAGTCGCACGAATGCATACAGTTCGAACTGCCAAGTAGTGGTCGCCATCTTGCGTGGACGTTCGACGGCAATGCCAATGAAGACGGCGATGTGATCACGAGCGGAAGTTACGGAACGTTGGGCGACGCGCTCGCCGGCGTGACGCTCGCGCGCGCGGGGGCGGGGCTGTTCCAGACGTATCGCTTCGTGGTGGCCGACGACCTGCGCGAAGGCAGGCTCGTGGAAGTGCTGCGCGAGGAGGGTGGACGTACCCGGCCTTTCATTCTGCTGTATCCGCACGCGCGTTATCTGACGTCGCGGGTGCGGGCGTTCGTGGACTTTCTGGTGGAGCAACTGGCGGCGCCTGCGCTTGCGCCGAAAGCGAAAATCGGCGTGGCAAAGCGTTGAAGCGCGTTTAGCGGAATAGCCCCGCCTGCGGATCGTTTACGCAAGACGCGGGGCGCGCGAAGCATGGTGCGTTCACTGGCCGCGCGAGTCGTCCTGGCGCTCCGGACCGTCCCCGCGAGAAGGAGGTGTCAGATGAAAGCTTCTCGCTCGTTGTCTGCATGTCGTTCATACTTCGGCCGGAACCGGGCGGCGTTCGTGCCGCGACTGCGTCACCTGGCGTTGGGCGCCGGGCTCTTCGCCCTTGCGCTGGGAACCGTCCGCGCCGACGCCCTGCAGGCGATCCTGCCGCCGGCCTTCGCGACTTCGTCGACCGTGCCGTCCAACGGCGACGTCAATCCGTATGGCATTGCATTCGTACCGTTCGGCGTGCCCTCGTGGAGCACGCTCAAACCCGGCGACGTGGTGGTGTCCAACTTCAATGCGCAGTCGAATCTGCAAGGCACCGGCACGACGATCGTCAAGCTCGTTCCGAATAGCCAGCCGGTGACGTTCTTCCAGGGCGCGCACCTCGGTCTCACGACGGCGCTCGCCGTGCTGAGAAGCGGCTTCGTGCTGGTGGGCAATGTGCCGACCTCCGACGGCAAGAACGTCATCGCGCCGGGCTCGCTTCTCGTCATCAATCCGCAGGGTCGGCTCGTTAAGGAACTAAAAGATGCGCGGCTGCTCGACGGCCCCTGGGACCTCACCGTGCTCGACGGCGGGCAGTTCGTGAAGGTCTTCGTCTCGGATGTGCTCAATGGCACCGTCGCCCGGATCGACCTCGCGATCGGCGAGAACGGCGTGACGGAGTTGCCCTCCTCGACGATCGTCGCTTCGGGCTACCTGCATCGCACCGATCCGGCTGCACTCGTCGTCGGCCCGACGGGCCTCGCCTATGATGGCCAGCACGACGTGCTCTACGTCGCCTCGACGGGCGACAACGCGGTGTTCGCCATCTACGGCGCGGCGGGTGCGAATCATGGCGGCGGCGTGGGGCGGCTGATCTATCAGGACAACACCCATCTGCACGGACCGCTTGCCCTTGCGCTCGCCCCGAACGGGCATCTCGTCACGGCCAACGGCGACGCCGTAAACGCCGACCCGCAACAGCCCAGCGAGATCGTCGAATTCACCGTGGAAGGGCAGTTCGTCGCGCAGATGTCGGTCGATCCCACGGCGGGTTCCGCGTTCGGGCTCGCATTCGGCATGGACAGCCAGCACCACTCGCAGTTTGCCGCCGTAGACGACAGCACCAATGCGGCAACGGTCTGGACGTTGCGCACGGGTAACTGATCGACAACAATGCAACGTCACTTTCCTCGGCTCGCCCCGAAACACCGGGGCGGCCCGGGCAATGACAGTCGATTAGCTAACCGAAATAATGTCAGGGCTTTACGGTGTGCCACATGCCTTTGAAGCCGTCGCCGTTCATCTGGCCGGCGTGCGTGTCCTTCGAGTAGCGATAGAGGGGGTGGCCCTTGTAGGTCCATTGATGCTTGCCGTCTTCGGCAGCGATCAGCCCCCAGTCGCCGCTGGCCTTGTCGTAGGCGTCGGCGAGCGCGGCCGGCCACATGCTTGCGCACGCACCGGCGCAGGCGCTTTTGCCTTGCACCGTGTCCTTGTCGAAGGTATAGAGCGTCATGCCGTCATCGTCGACGACCATGCCGTTGGTCACTTTCGGCGCTTCCGCGAACACCGCGATGGGCAGAAGGCAAGCCATGGCGCACAACAAGATTCTGGTCATGATTTCAGTCCTTTTAAGCACCCCGCCGGGATATGTGTTAAACGGCTGACAGCGGCCTTTCTTCCATTTTCGGTTTGCCAATGGGAACAGCCTCGCGATTCGTGAATCAGGCAGCCGTCAAACTCGTGCCAAGCTGGGTGTCACGCCCGAAGCCAATCCGACCAGCGAGAGCCTGAAGCAGGGTGGCGAGGCCAACATGGCGAATCTCGAGACGCTCAAAGGCGCGGCGTTCGATCGCGCGTATATCGACCATGAAGTGACGTATCACGAACAGGTCATCGACGCGCTCGACAAGACGCTCATTCCCAGCGCGCAAAACGCCGAGCTGAAGGCCTTGCTCGTGAAGGTCCGCCCGGCGTTCGTCGCGCATCTGGAGCACGCGAAGCGCGTGCAGGCGTCGCTCGCGACTTCGCAATGAGCCGCTTGCGCCGTGTTGCGCTGGGCGTGTGCGCAATCGTGTGTGCGGCCGCTGCCGGGCCAGCGGCGGCCGCCCGCTACGTCGTCGCCATCGAGCAGATGCGCTTCGATCCGCCGAGCGTGACGGTTCACGCCGGCGACAGCGTCGTGTGGGTCAACAAGGACCTCGTGGCGCACACGGTCACCGCCGACGCCAAAACGTTCGACTCCGGCAGCATTGCGCCGGGTGCATCATGGCGATATGTCGTGAGCAAACGGGGACGCCATGCCTACTCGTGCCAGTTTCATCCGGTGATGCATGGCACCGTGATCGTGGAGCCGGGACCATGACGAATGAGGAGGCGACGCTGGCCGAAGCGCACCCCTTGCCCGTAGGTTTTCGCACGGTCTTCGTGCTGAGGACCGTCGAGGAAATGAGCATCGAGGAAACGGCGCAGGTGCTGAATATCCCTGAGGCCACGGTGCGCAGCCGTCATTTCCGCGCGAGGAATTTGCTGCGCGAAGCGCTGGCCGAGGAGGTCGACCGGCTGGGTCCCGAGTTGTTCGAATTCGGCGGGGGATGCTGCGATCGCATTGTCGCTTCGGTGCTGCAGAAGCTCGGGCGGACCTGGCGCGGACCTGGCGCGGCGTTCGCATTGCCGGCCTCCCGCGCTTTGGTTCGCTGCCGAACAAATGCGGGTAGATCGCGCACGTCGAGCCGCCGGGTCGAAACCGGATGCGGCATACTGGAAAGCAAACCACGCGTTTGCCCAAACAGGGAGCCGCGATGATCTTTCGCCAGCTTTTCGACCCCGTATCGTCCACCTATACCTATCTGCTCGGCGACCCCGCAAGCGGCGAGGCGCTGCTGATCGACCCGGTCTACGAGCAGGTGCCGCGCGACCTCGCGCTGCTGCAGGAGCTGGGCCTGCGCCTGCAGGCGACGCTCGACACCCATGTGCATGCCGACCATGTCACGGGCGCGTGGCGCTTGCGCGAGCGCAGCGGCAGCCAGATCGCGCTCGCCGACGTAGTGGGCGCCGAGGGCGTGAACCGTGCGCTGCGGCACGGCGATCGCATCGCCTTCGGCAAGCGGTATCTGGAAGTGCGCGCCACGCCCGGCCACACCAGCGGCTGCCTGACCTACGTGCTCGACGACGCGAGCATGGCCTTCACCGGCGACAGCCTGCTGATACGCGGCTGCGGCCGCACCGATTTTCAGGGCGGGAGCGCGGAACAGCTGTTCACCTCGGTACGCGAGCAGATCCTCACGCTGCCCGACCACTGCCTGCTCTACCCGGCGCACGACTATCGCGGCATCACGGTCACGAGCGTTGCGGAAGAGCGGCGCTTCAATCCGCGCCTGGGCGGCGACGTCGATCTCGGCGACTTCGCGGGCTACATGCACAACCTGAATTTGCCGCACCCCAAGCAGATGGCCGTCGCGGTGCCCGCCAACCTGCGCTGCGGCAAGCCCGAAGGCGACGCGCCGATCCAGGAAACGCCCGACTGGGCGCCGCTCACGCTGCGCTTTAGCGGCGTATGGGAAATCGAGCCCATGGCGCTGCTGGAGCATGCGGCCGCGCTGCAGATCGTCGACGTGCGCGAGGCGCCCGAGTTCATCGACCATCTCGGCCATCTGCCCGATGCGAAGCTCGTGCCGCTCTCGGAGCTGACGGCGCGCATCGACGAGCTCGATCGCGACCGGCCGGTCGTGGCGGTGTGCCGCTCCGGCGTGCGCTCCGCGCAGGCAAGCGTTTTGCTGAGCAAGGCGGGCTTCGGCAAGGTGGCCAATCTCGCCGGCGGCATGTTGCGCTGGAAGGCCGAAGGATTGCCCGTCGCGCCGTGCAGTCCCTGATGATGCCTGGAGGAGACGAACATGACCGCCCACGACTTCGCCGAGTTTTCCTGGGACGAGCAGGAAGACGTCAAGGCTGTGCTCGCGAGCCGGGGCCTCGACCTGCGCGAGTTCCGCATCTCGGACCATGAGAAAACGGCCAACGGCGGCGAGCGCGCGGCGATTCGCCAGGTATCCGTCACACGGATCGCCAACGGCAAGACGGCCACCTACGACACCGATCACTTCGCCCCGTGGATCACGGATTTCGACGAAGCGCTGCAGGCCGGCGAGTTCGACGACTGAACCCGATAGAGCGGGCCCCGAAGAGACCGAGGGCACGCTCTGTCCTCCGCGCAGGGCTGGCGTACACTCGTGCCCTTGGGAAAGGAATCGGGATCAGGGAGCCAGGCTTGCCATGACGAACGCCACGGTGACTGAGGGCCGGAACGATCACTGGCTCGTCGCGCGGCGCGATCCGCAGACGGGCATCGAGAGTCTGCGCGCGCATTTCAGCGGCCACGCGTACGACCCCCACGATCACGACGACATGCTGATCGGCTATACGGAGCAGGGGGTGCAGCGCTTTCAGTGTCACCGGTCGCTGCATACGAGCGTGCCGGGCCGCGCGATCCTGATCGAGCCGGGCGCGCTGCACGACGGCCACGCGCCCGAGCCGGGCGGCTTCACCTACGCGATGCTGTACCTGCCGCAGCCGTGGGTCGAGCGTGCGGCGCGCAGGCTGAACATCGCGGGCCTGGGCGGCGTGGCGGCCGCTTTCGGCCAGACGCTCGTGGACGACCCGCGCCTGATCGAGGCGATCCGCCGTGCGTTTCTCGCGCTATACGGCGAGGAAGGCCGGCTCGCGCGCGACGTGGCGCTCGACCGCTTGCTGGAGCACCTGGGCGGCCATCTGCTCGATACGACCGCGGCGGCGCCCCCCGCTTCGCCCGCGCTGGCCCGTGCGCGCGATCTGCTGCACGAACACATGAGCGCGAACATCGGGCTCGATGAACTCGTCGACAGCTCGGGCATCGACCGGTTTCGTCTGACGCGCCTGTTCCAGCGCGAGTTCGGCACGTCGCCCCATGCGTACCTGGTGCGCTTGCGCCTGCGCGCCGCGCGCAGGCTGCTGGCGGCGGGTCACACGCCGGCCCGGGTCGCCGCGGAAGTGGGTTTCGCCGACCAGAGCCATCTCGGCCGCTGGTTTCGCCGCGCGTACCGCATGACGCCGGCCACCTACCGGCGCATGTGCGCGCGCATGGACACGGACACGCCGGACTAAACGCATCCTGCAGGCCATGTCATATCGATTCCAGGCCCGATGACCGGCGCACACCACGACACCGCAGCGCTCTTTGGCGCGGCGGGTACGGCCATCTCGCTGTTCGCGGCCATTCCGTACGGACTCGCGATCTACCGGCGCAGCATCCGTCCGCATCTCTTTACATGGCTCGTCTGGTCGGTCGTCACGGCCATTGCCGCCGCCGCGCAATTCGTGGCGGGCGCCGGGCCTTCCGCGTGGTGTACCGCGGCAATCGCCTTCACGTGTTTCCTTACGTTCGTGGCGAGCATTTTTCGCGGCGATCGAAACTGGACGAAAACCGACTGGTTCTTTCTCGGCGCCGCGTTTTCGGCGATTCCCGTCTGGCTGCTCACGGCCGACCCCACGCTTTCGGTCGTCATCGTGACGTTGATCGAACTCGCGGGTCTCGGTCCGACCATGCGCAAGACGCTCCGCGATCCCTGGAGCGAAAGCCTGCTCTATTTCGCGCTGTGCGTCCTCAAATATCTGCTGGCGGTGCTGGCGTTGGAAAAGTGGACGGTGGCCGTCGCGTTTTATCCGGCCGTCAACCTCGCTGCCTCGATCTGGATTTGCACGCTGATGGCCGTGCGGCGCCGCGCGCTGGCGCATACGGGTATGCGTTCGCGCCTGTGATCGCGCAGCGTTCGTGTCACGGCCGGTATAACCAGCTCGCCGGTTGTGTGCCGACGAATGCGCAAGCGCCGCCGGCAAACGCGGCGATGCCCAGCGACGGATAGCGGGCCGTAAAAGGGTGCACGCAGATCAGCGCGACGAACGTGAAGAGCCCGGTGAACATGCCGCGTTTGAACTTGACGGTGGTTTCTCGCACGGCGGCTCCTCGCGGGTAGTTCTGCGCTATCGGCTCAATGCGGCCTGAGCCCGTTGCAGCCACTCGCTGTTGTGCTCGCGGGCGTGGCGCGGCCAGTGCTTCGCGTCGTGCACGATCTCGGCGTAAAGCTCGCGCGAGCGCTGGCGGTCGGCGTCGCCGGGCTGCTTTGCCAGCCAGTCGGCGAACAGGCAACGCGGGGCGGCGTCGCTGGCGCACGAGAGCGCGGCCTCGAACGCGGCGCGCGTGCCCGCTGCGCCGTTCGCGGCGAGCGCCCGTGCATACAGCAAGGAGGGATCCGGCTGCTGGCGGGCGACGGGCTGGACGGCGAACAGTTTTTCGAGCGTCTCCTGGGTGGCCGCGGCATGGCCGTTGGCGAACTGCGCGCGCGCGAGGCCCTCGAGCAACGCGGGATCGGATGCGAACGGCCCGGTGGCCGCCGCCTGGTAGTGCTCCAGCGCTTCGACGGCGTTGCCCGCGTCGAGCAGCGCAGCGCCCAGGCGCATACGGTGCGCGACGGTCGGCGCGCGGTCGAAATCGTTGCGCGCTTCGCGCACGGCGCGGTTGGGATCGACCAGTTGCGAGATGGCCCGGCCTGTCGCCCTCGCCCCGCGCGACTGGCGCAGGCTCGGCAGATAGATGACGAAGAAGTAGACGAGGCTGCCGAGGCCGGGGAACAGAAACAGGATCAGCAGCCAGTACATGTTCTGCTGGTTGCGGATGGCATGCACTGCAAAGAGCAGCGCGATGATGACGTAAAGGCTGATTCCGAAAATGCGCATGGACGAGAGGGCCCGGTGTGGTGCGTGGTTGTGTTAATGATACCCGCCGGCAGCTTGCGTTCGCGTGCAATCGCCATGCTATCGCGGCCTTGCGGATCGGCGACGGACGGATCGGCTCCCGCCTCGATCAACAGCGCGGGCGTAGCGAGCCGTTTGAACCGCGTGGCATGGAAAAGCGGCGTTTCGCCGTGCGTCTTGAGGCTCAGTCAGAGCCGAAGCGAACGCTGTCCTCGATGGCTTCGTCACGATTCCGCCGCATTGGAGCCACTGCCGGATTGTCGTGAATTCTATCCGTATCGTCCGATGGGCGTTCTTTTGCTGGTTGCCGTCAAGAACGGTTGAACGTTAGGAGAGCGATGCACGCCGCGTTTTCATCGAAACACCTTCGTGTCGTGGACTACGAAGAATGCGTCGGGTTCGAAATCCGTCTACCGCCGCTACGCCGGGCGCGGTCCCGGCGTGCCGCGAGCACGGCAGTGGCGAGCGTCAACGCGAACAGCGCCAGCGCCACGGCGCCCGCAATGCCGCCTGCCTTGCGCAGCCAGAGCAGTTCGGCGAGCCCGCCCGTCACGCGCAGGGCGAGTCCCGCGTGGAGCACGGCGAGCGGCGCGTAGAACAACGGATGGTATTTCACGGGCAGCCGCGTGAGCGCGGGCACGATGACCGGCGCGTGGCCGAACACCATCGAAAACACGAAACCGAGCGTGAGCGCGTGAAGCGCCGCGTCATGCCATGGATGCCCCGGCAACAGTGCGCCGGCGAGGCCGAGCGCGCCGCTCAGCGCGAGCCAGCCATAGCCGCCGAGCAGACACAGCGCGATAAAGCGCGTGAGTGCGCGCTGGTGCACCGTGCGACGTGCAATGTCAT
Organism: Paraburkholderia sp. EG287B; assembly: GCF_040965595.1. Lineage (NCBI taxonomy): Bacteria > Pseudomonadati > Pseudomonadota > Betaproteobacteria > Burkholderiales > Burkholderiaceae > Paraburkholderia > Paraburkholderia sp. EG287B. Next base: position 132,354 of record NZ_JBFRCG010000004.1, on the reverse strand, counting down.
ATCTGGCCAGCCACATGGCGAGCAGGACGATTCCCGCCGCGAAAAGGCGCGTTCCATATTCGGGCTTCCACAACGCCCAGGGCAGGCTCGCGATCATCAAGGCGAGCGGCACGAAAAACGCATGGCGGGCTGCGCGCGGCAGACGCAGCATGCGGGTGAGTTCGAGCCGCTCGGCGGCGATGGTCAAAACCAGAAACGAGAGCCAGCACGGCACGGAAGACGACGCATCGTTCGTCATTGCCCAGACCAGATTGCCGAACCACCAGCCAAGCACCGCGAGCGCGAGCACGCCCAGATGGAGGGCCGGTTGCTTGCGCAACACCTGTAGGCTCGCGACGAGAGAGACGCTCGCCGCCGCGATGAGCAGCCATTGTGCGGCCACGGGCGGTGCGCCTGCGATCAGCACGATGCCCGCAGCGATCGCGCTGGCCGGCGCCAGCAGATAAACCGCGCGCTGCAGCGCGACCGCGCGTTCGAGGCTGACGAGCGCGCCGAAAAAGACCGGCAGCATCAGTACGCCGTGCCACGCGACACTCGTCATCGCGTGGTCGGTTACGTGAACGCCGAGGCGCGCAAGTCCCGCCATCACCGCGCAAACGAGTACGAGGACGATCGTCAGCGCGGCGACGAGCTTGCCGAGATGGCGCAGTGATGGGGCAATGTTCATGATGTGCGCCTGCGTGCCGCGAGCCTGACTACGGCGCTTGTGCAGTCAGTCAGTCGGGCTCCCAGCCCAGAACGGCGCGCGCCGCCTCGCTCATCATGGCGGGCTCCCATGCGGGTTCCCACACGAGCGCGATTTCTATGGGTACGCCCTCGGGCACCGACTCCTCGGCCACGGCCTGCACCTCGTCCATGATGAGTTGCCCCATCGGGCACGCGGGCGAGGTCATCGTGATTTCGATCTTCAGACCTTCGTTGCCGAGTTCTACGCCATACACGAGCCCGAGGTCGACGATGTTCACGCCCACTTCGGGATCGATCACACAGCGCAGCGCGTCGCGGACCTCGCGTTCTTCGTCTGTTTCGTCGAGTTTGAGGCGGGTCGTGTTCATGGAAGACTCGAGATAAACGATAGGATAACCAACTATATGCGGATGGGATGCTAGAAAACATTCACCGTTGATGAATGTTTTGATCATGATAACGCTCTGACGCATTCCGGCCCTGTGCTAATTGGCCGCAGAACGTGCCTAAAAAATATAAACAGGGACTGAGAGGCGGCCCGGAAACCCTTGCTTCGAACGGCGTCTATCTGTTCAAGGAGATCGTTGCCGTCATCAAGCAGGAAGGTCAGGGCTTCGTGTCGTATTCGTTCAAGCGCATTGGCTCGAACGACGTTGCGCCGAAAATCTCCTATAGCGTGAGCTACCAGCCGTGGGACTGGATTCTCACGACCGGTCTTTATGTCGACGATATCGACGCGGCGTTTCGCGTGACGCTCTATTGGAGCCTGGGCATTCTGGCGGCGATCGCGCTGGCGCTCTCGGCGGTCGTGGCAGTGGTGAACCGTGGCATCCTGCGCTCGCTGGGCGGCGATGCGGCCGTCGAAGCGGCGCGCGAGGTCACGCAGCAGAACGCGGCGCTCGTAGAGCAGGCCGCGGCGGCGGCAAGCGCGCTCGCCGCCCAGGCGAAGGACCTCAAGGGCTCCGTTTCGATGTTCAGACTGGCCGGCTCGCACGATATGCCGGCTCGGCACGCTTTACACGTGTAAGCCTTCTCGCGCGGGCGGCGCAAAGCCCCCGCGCGCAACCGCACCCGCCGCCAGGTTGCGCGCGCGGACCCAGCGCAGGCAGAATACGAAATTCCGGCCATCTCAAATGGGGCTGGATTCCGCGGGCAAGAGGTTATGAGCAGCCGCCCGCGCAACAATCAAAAATCGAGCTTAGGGGAAGTTGAACATGATCGGACGGATTCTGGTGGTGATATCGATGGTCGGCGCACTGGCCGCTTTGGCGGGCTGCAACACGGTCGCCGGTTTCGGGCAGGACATCACGGACTCCGCCCGGGCCGTCCAGCGCGTTCTGTGACCTTCGCGCCGGGTGGCATAATAGCCGCTCGGTCAAAGGTTACGGATGGGCTGGACAGGGCTCCTGCTGAGTAAACAATGAAAGTCGATACGGTCCGCGGTTTTATCAGCAAGAGTCTTCGCGTTCCCCATCCGGAAATCGTCCAGGATGAGGTCGAGAGCCTTTCCGCTTATAAAAAGCTTTCGCTTCTGAAGAAGCAGCTGCATAAGTGGTCGATACTTTCGCTGAACCGGCAACTGGGTCTGTATACGGAATCTGCGCAGTTGCGCCCGGGCGCCCGGATCCTGTTGTTCTACAGCGGCGTCAACAACCTCGGCGACGCGCTGATGGACCTTTCCGGGCGTGCGCTCCTCAGCGGCACGTCGTACAAGCTGGACGTGGTGCTCGATCCGTCTCTGGCCGAACTGTTCCGGCACGATCGGTATTTTTCGAAAGTCTATACGGATTATCGTGAAATCGATTTCGGCGAATACGATTTCATTATTCTGAACAAGCTCGGCATTCGCGTCATTAAAGAGAAAATCCGCTATGCCGGTCAGGCCAGATTTACGAGCCTGATTGGATGGTATGCCGGGCGCAATTTCAACCATATCCAGTTCAGCTACTACTCGTTCAACAAGATTCTGAATTCCGGGATCGCAGAAGCCGCGCTGTACAGGAACTCGCGGCTGATTCTCGATGCGCCACAGAGCCAGGATTTTCCGGCGCAAGCGTGGGCCGGCAGAATTGCGATTTCGGTCGGGGGCAGGGAATCGAACCGCATCTACGGCAAGTGGGCCGACGTTCTTGCCCGGCTCGATGACGATCCCGAGTTGTCGCGCTATCAATATGTGCTGATCGGATCGGACAACGGGCTCAAGGAAGCCAACGATCTCACTGCCATGTCATTCAGGCATTTGCAACTCGACTCGCTGGTCGGCAAGTTGAAGATCCACGAATGCTATGCGCTCATCGGTCAGAGCAAGCTGTTCGTTGGCGCGGACGGCGGCCTGCTGCATATCGCGCACGCGGCCGGCGTGCCGACCGTCGCGTTGTTCAGCGACGATATCGACCCGAGGACCCGGTACGTGGAGAACGACTTCTTCAGGTGTACCCCGCTCATCGGCCAGACCGACGTCACGAGCATCGAGCCAAACGATGTGGTGCGCGTCATGAAAGGCGCGCTGCCGAGTTAAAGCGCGATTTGGCTGGCAAGTTTCCGCTGGCAGAGACCCATAATCCGGGTCTTGCTGCTTTGCGCGCAATCGATCAGGAATCCTGTTTGAATCGATGGCGGCTCGACCGGCATTCTGAATAAAAGCCATTATCATTCAGAGCGATTAAAAGCATAAATAATGCCGCCGCTCATGGAAATCCCGTATAAATCCGCGTGACCCGCGAAAGCTTCGGGAAGGGTTCGAATCTCTAGAATTCCCGGAACGATCGAGGCGGTGAGCATCGCGCCGCCTACCCATCCTGACGGAGACAATCAATGCAATCCAGTTTTGGCGCGCTGCGGCGAGCCGCACTCGCTGGTGGCCTGCTGTTTGCCATGGCGCTTCAAGGCGCGCATGCCGCCGACGATGCCGGCGACAAGATCACCATCATGGTCGGCGGTATTACGAAGCTCATTTACCTGCCCGCGCGCCTCACCGAGCAGCTGGGCTATTTCCGCGACGAAGGGCTGAACGTCGAACTGCTCTCGCAGCCTGCGGGCGTGGATGCGGAGAACGAACTGCTCGCCGGCGCGGTGCAGGCCGTCGTGGGCTTCTACGATCACACCATCGACTTGCAGACCAAGGGTAAGGACGTCAAGGCGATCGTCGTGTTCGGTCAGGTGCCGGGCGAAGTGGAAATGGTGTCGTCGAAAGCGGCCGGCACGATCAAGTCGATGGCCGACGTCAAAGGCAAAACGCTCGGCGTTACGGGCCTCGGGTCCTCGACCAGTTTTCTCACGCAGTATCTCGCGAGCCAGCATGGCATCGCCTCGAGCGCGTACACGATGTTGCCGGTGGGCGCGGACGCGAGCTTCATCGCGGCCATCAAGCAGGGGCGCATCGACGCGGGCATGACGACCGAGCCGACCGTCTCGGCGCTGCAGAAAGCCGGCGACGCGAAGGTGCTCGTCGATATGCGCACGGTGGAAGGCACGCGCGCCGCGCTCGGCGGCACCTATCCCGCCGCAAGCCTGTACGTGCAGGACGCATGGGCCGAGTCGCACAAAGCTCAGGCGGTGAAGCTCGCGCACGCGTTCGTGCGCACGATGCAGTTCATTCACACGCACAGCGCCGAGGAAATCGCCGCGCAAATGCCCGCCGACTATCAAAAGGACAAGGCGCTTTACGTGAGCGCACTCAAGGCCTCGCTGCCGATGTACACCGCGGACGGCAAGATGCCCGCCGACGGTCCGGCGACCGTGCTGAAGGTGCTCTCGAGTTTCAATCCCTCGGTGAAGGGCAAGCACGTGGATTTGTCCGGCACGTACACGAACGAATTCGTCAGCGCGAAATGAAGCACGCCCGCAGCCGCCGTCCTGCGCGAGCCTCGCGGTTCGGTACCTGAGAGAGCGCGACATGGTGCATAGCCTGCGTGGGCGATTGCTGTTGTGGCTGCTGGTGCCGCTCGCCGCGTTTGTCGTCGTGACGAGTTGCGAGTCGTACGATGCCGCGCGGCAGACCGCGGATCTTGTGCAGGACCACTCGCTGCTGGATTCGGCGCGCACGATCATCGAAGACGTCGACTGGGACAACGGCTCCCTCAGCGCGACGATCCCGCCGGCGGCGCTGGAACTGTTCGAATCGCCGTGGCAGGATCACGTCTTCTACAAGGTGCTCGCCGCTAATGGCCGCCTGCTGGGCGGCGCGCCGGACTTGCCGCTGCCGCGCGCGAACACAGCCGAGGCGCCCGTGTTCTACGACACCACCTATGCGGGTTTGCCGATTCGCGCCGTGGCCTACGAGCGTATGCTCTACGACTCGGGCCGCGCCGAGCGCGTCATGGTGATCGTCGGCAAGACGATCGCGTCGCGCGAGGCGATGGTCAACGCCTTATGGAGGCCGCAGCTCGCACGCCAGTGGTTCATGCTGGCGCTCGTAGCGCTGCTCGTGCCGCTCGGGCTCACGCTCGAACTGCGGCCGCTCATGAAGCTCAAGGACGACGTTGCCGACCGCGAGCCCGTGCAACTGGAGCCGATCCGCCCGGATCATCTGCCATCGGAGCTGAGGCCGATCGTCGAGGCGATCAACCAGTGCATCGCGCGGCTCAAGGTGCATGCCGCCATGCAGCGCCAGTTCATCGCCGACGCGGCGCACCAGCTGCGCACGCCGCTCACGCTGCTCACCACGCAAACGCAATTCGCGAGTCAGTGCGACGCGGGCGATCCCGCGCTTTTCGACGCACTCAAGGGCGTGCGCCGCACCAGCCAGAAAATGGCGGAGTTGACGAATCAACTGCTTGTGCTTGCACAGGCCGAATCGATGACGCAATCGTCGTCCAGCCAGACGCGCGTCGATCTTACCGAGGTCGTGTCTTCCGTGCTCGAAGAGATGGTCCAGGCCGCGGAACGGCGCGGCATCGATCTCGGCGCCGAACTCGACGACGACGTGCAGGTGGCGGGCAACACGGGCCTGCTGGCCTCGCTCGTGTCGAACCTGATCGACAACGCCATCCGCTATACGCACAAGGGCGGCCGCGTGACGGCCGTGTGCCGCAGCGAAGGGGAGCAGGTCATGCTGCAGGTAGTCGACAACGGCCCCGGCATTCCCGCCGAGGCCCGTGCGCACGTGTTCGAGCGCTTCTATCGCGTCGCGGCGGATACCGAAGGCACGGGGCTCGGTCTTGCCATCGTGCATCAGGTCGCGCGCTCGCACGGCGGCTCGGTGAGCGTTGCCGCGGGGGCCGAGCGGGTGGGTCTGGTCGCGACGGTGCGCTTACCCGTCTGGCCTGGATGATGGGGGTTGAGGAGGGACCATGAAGCTGCTGCTCGTAGAAGACAACGCCGAACTCGCGCACTGGATCGTCAACCTGCTGCGCGCCGAGAATTTCACGGTGGACTGCGTAGCCGATGGCGAAGCCGCGGATTCCGTGCTGCTCACGCAGAGCTACGATCTCGTGCTGCTCGACATGCGCCTGCCGCGGCTGAGCGGCAAGGACGTGCTCAACCGTTTGCGGCGCAGGCGCAACGACGTGCCCGTGCTCATGCTGACCGCGCATGGCTCGATAGACGACAAGGTGGCGTGTTTCGGCGCCGGCGCCGACGACTACGTGGTCAAGCCTTTCGACAGCCGCGAACTGGTGGCGCGCATCAAGGCGCTGATACGGCGGCAGACGGGCGAGAAGTCGGGCTGGCTGACCTGCGGCGACCTCCAGTACGTTTGCGACACGCGCGAGTTTCGCCACAAGGATGCGCCGCTCGCCCTGCGCCGGCGCGAGCATTCCATTCTCGAAGCACTCATGCTGCGCCAGGGCAAGGCGGTGCCGAAGCAGGCGCTGCTGGAGCGCATCTGCAGCCTGAGCGACGAACCGAGTGTGGACGCGATCGATATCTACATCCACCGTCTGCGCAAGCATCTGGCGGAATCGAGCGTGCAGATCACCACGCTGCGCGGCCTCGGCTACATCCTTCGCGTGAAGGAGGCGGTGGCGGCCTGAGCAGGCCGGCTTTTTTTGCGGTATTAGTGGATGTACTTAGGAATACCCATCGTTCGTGAAAGAATCGCGAAGGATTCACCTCTCTACTATTCGTCTCACCCGCTGATTCACACGGCTCGCCGCAACCGGTGAGTGATGGCAGCGGGTCCATGAAAACTTCCAACGAAGTACCCCCTGGAGACGATCTTGAAGAGAAAACAACTTGCTGTCGCTGCGGTTGGCGCGACTTTCGGCGCACTCGCGGCGAGCGGCGCACACGCGCAATCGAGCGTTCAACTCTACGGCCTCATCGACCTGAGCGTACCCACGTATCAATCGCACGCGGACGCCAACGGCAATCACGTGATCGGCATGGGTATTGCCGGCGAACCGTGGTTCAGCGGCAGCCGCTGGGGCTTGAAGGGCGCCGAAGACATCGGCGGCGGCACGAAGGTGATCTTCCGGCTCGAAAGCGAATACCGCGTGAGCGACGGCCAGATGGAAGACCCGGGCCAGATCTTCGACCGTGACGCATGGGTCGGCGTGGAAGACGAGCGCTTCGGCAAGCTCACGGCGGGCTTCCAGAACACCATCGCGCGTGACGCCGCGGCCATCTACGGCGACCCGTACGGCAACGCGAAACTCACGACGGAAGAGGGCGGTTGGACCAACGCCAACAACTTCAAGCAGATGATTTTCTACGCGGCGAGCGCAACGGGCACGCGTTACGAAAACGGCCTGGCGTGGAAGAAGGTCTTCGATAACGGTATTTACGCGGCAGCGGGCTACGCGTTCGGCAATTCGACGAGCTTCGGCAATAACGCGAACTATCAGTTCGCACTCGGCTACAACGCCCCGACGTGGACGGCCTCGACCTTCTATAACCACGTGAACCGCGACGGCAACACGAACCAGGCGTTCTCGGTCGGCGGCAACTACACGATCGGCATCGTGCGCGCCAATGCGGGCTATTTCCGCTACTGGGGCAATCAGGGAGCGCTCGGCCAGCGTCAGGACAATGCGTGGACGGTCTCGTTCAAGCTCGTGCCGAAGGGCGCGCTCGACTACGAACTCGGCTATCAGCAAATGCGCACGCACAACGCCGCGTATAACGTCGATGGCGATATTCCGAACGCCAACATCGGCGCATTCGATCCCACGAGCGGGCTGCACAACGGCTTCAAGGAAACGCTCTACGGCTCGATCTTCTATCACCTGTCCAAGCGCACCGAAGTGTATCTGGCAGGCGACTACATGAAGCTGCACGGCGGCTACACGGTGGGCACGACCTTCGGTGCGACCAACCAGGTCGAAGTGACGACGGGCGTGCGCACGCGCTTCTGATCGGTCTTCTCACCCAACTTCGCAGCACGCGGGGCTCGATTCGTCAGGCGAATCGAGCCCCGCGGTGCTTTCTGCGGCCTCAACCCGCGTCCACGCAGGCAACGCTCGGCGCCGTATAGGCAGAGGGATAAGGCGATTCCGGTCCGCTCACGAGCCTCAAACGCTGCGTGGCGAGGACATCGGCTTCCACCTGCTCGCGACGCGTGAGCGCCGCCGTTTCGCCGGCGGGCTGTGATTCGTTCACGCTGCAAAGCAGATTCCTTCCGCTCGATAACTGCACGGGGGTCTGGTAAGCCGAACCCGGCGGCGCGGCCAGCGCGCCAGCACTCCACAGCGCCGCGGCGCAAACGACGGCGCATCCTGGCAAGACGATTTTCATGGCTCGCTCCTCACATTGCGGTGATCCATCTTCTGCCAACGATCGGCGTCGTTCCAGAGCGAATTCTGAAAATCACTCTTGCCATGCGCTCAACGGTCGGGCCGAGTGGCAGGCCGAGATTTCAGCCTGCGGCTCGGGCCGATTCTGAAATCTCGGATCGGTGACGGATTCGAGTTGAGGGCGTTCCGGAAACGTCCATATAAATCAACGGGTTGCGGATCATTCGGGACGCCGGCGCGCGCTGGCACGGCTACTGCTTTATAGAGGCCCGGCGGCCTATCCCTCGATAGTCCGCAGCCCTCATTAAACAAGCACCGGAGACGCGACGCAGTCCGGTCGCGAAAACGAAGGAGACATCCCGTGCAGAACAGTGCATCCGCATCCGCCGCCTCGCAAGTGACCCAGGCGGTCCCCGAGTCATCCCCGACGACGCAAACCCGCTTCTGGCCCGAAGGCTGGTGGAAGCTGATGGAAATTCGCATCGGCATCATTCCGCTGCCGATCTACGTGATCCTGTTTGCGCTGATCGCGGGCTTCGCGGTCACCGGCAAGGTGCCCGGCGAGATCTCGATGGCCATCGCCGTGCTCGCTTTCTGCGGCTTCACGTGCGCCGAACTCGGCAAGCGCCTGCCGCTGTTGCGCAATATCGGCGCGGCGGCGATTCTCGCGACCTTCGTGCCCTCGGCGCTCGTGTACTACCACGTGCTGCCCACGCCCGTGCAGCACCTCACGGTCGAGTTCACGAAGCAGACCAACTTCCTCTATCTCTTCATCGCCTCGATCATCGTCGGCAGTATTCTCAGCATGGACCGGCGCGTGCTGATTCAAGGCTTCCTGAAGATCTTCATTCCGCTGGCGGCCGGCACGGTGGCGGCGACCATCGTGGGCACCGCGGTCGGCGCGGCGCTCGGTCTCGGCGTCAAGCACACGCTGCTCTACATCGTCGTGCCGATCATGGCCGGCGGTGTGGGCGAAGGCGCGATTCCGCTTTCCGTGGGCTATTCGGAAATCATGCACGTCGCGCAAGGCGACCTGTTCGCGCAGGTCTTGCCGCCCGTGATGCTCGGCAGCCTCATGGCGATCATCCTTTCGGGCATGCTCGACATGCTGGGCAAGCGCATGCCGCATCTCACCGGCAACGGCCGTCTGCAAGTCGGCGCGACCGATGAACTGGCGTCGTCGGACGACGAAGCCCGCGGGCACGTGGACGTGAGCCACATCGCCGCGGCCGGCATCACGGCGATCACGCTGTACCTCATCGGCCTGATGGCGAACAAGCTGTTCGGCCTGCCCGCGCCGGTGGCGATGCTGTTCCTCGCCGTGCTCGTGAAGCTCGCGCGTGCGGTTTCGCCGCCGCTGCAGGAAGGCGCGTTCGTGGTCTACAAGTTCTTCTCGACCGCGGTCACCTACCCGCTGCTGTTCGCGATCGGCGTGGCGATGACACCGTGGGACAAGCTCATGGCCGCGTTCACGCTCGTCAATGTCGTGACGATCGCCGCGACCGTGGTCACGCTCATGGGCACGGGCTTCGTGGTGGGCCGCCTGATGAAGATGTACCCTATCGACACCGCAATCGTGAACGCGTGCCACAGCGGCCAGGGCGGCACCGGCGACGTGGCGATCCTCACCGCCGCGAACCGCATGCAGCTCATGCCGTTCGCGCAGATCGCCACGCGCATTGGCGGCGCCATCGTCGTGACCGTGACGCTCATCCTGCTCGCGCACTTCGGCGCATGACGCGCCGTTGCGCGCGCCTTCGCGATCGTGGCGCCGGTGCACCCGGCGCGCGGTATCCGCTGAACCCGCCGTCTGGCGGCAGCCAATCGACGAGGGCGAACGTGCAGATGCGTTACAAGGGCATTCCATGGTGGGGATGGGCGGCGGCGGCCGTGCTGTATGTCGGTGCGGCCGCCGCCGCGGTGGAGTTCGCATGGAACCGCGCGATCGACGCGCTGGCCGACGTCGGCGAGCATCGGCTCGATCTCTACGCGGCGAGCCTGAAAAGCGAGCTGGGACGCTTCGAGATGGTCCCCGCGCTCGTGGCGCGCCAGGACAGCGTGCGCGCGTTGCTCAAGGCGCCGCCCGCTGAAGCGCACGGCATGCTGCCCGCGGTCGATGCCTATCTCGAAGCGGTCAACAGCGATGTTGGCAGCGGCGCGGTAGACGTGATCGACGCGCAGGGCACGGTGGTCGCCGCGAGCAACTGGAATCAGCCGGTCAGCTTCGTCGGCACCAACGTGTCGTATCGCCCGTACTTCAAGGACGCGCTCGCGCAGGGCCGCGGCCGCTTCTTCGGCATCGGCACGAACACCGGCATTCCGGGGCTGTACTTCGCGAGTGCGATTCACGACGGCGACACGGCAATCGGCGCGGCGGCGGTAAAGGTCAGCGTCGACGCGCTCGAATCCGCGTGGCGCACGCCTGGCGAGGCCGCCATCGTCGTCGACAGCAACGGCGTGATCGTGATCTCGACCCAGCCCGAATGGAAATTCAGCGCCATGCGTGCGATGACCGAGCCGCAGCAGCGCGACATCCAGGCGTCGCGCCAATACGCGGGCCGCATCGTCGAGGCGCTGCAATATCGGCGCGTGGGCGACTGGAATGACAACGCGTGGATCGGCCTCTTTCCCGACCTGCGCCGCGCGGGCCGCACGGCCCGCTTTCTCGTGATGTCGCGCCCCGCGCCGCAAGGGCAGGACACGATCATGGTGCTGCTCGACACGGCGGGCGCGCGGCGCCAGCAACGGCTCGCATTCGCGTTCGTCACGGGCGTGTTTCTGATCGCCGCGCTCTACGCGCTGTATGCGGTGCAGCGCCGCCGCGTGATCGTGGAGAAGCTCAAGGCGCAAGAAGCGTTGCGGCGCGCGAACGACCAGCTGGAAACGACCGTGGCGCAGCGGACCGCCGCACTCACGCAAGCGAACGCGCAGATGCAGCGCGAGATCGCCGAGCGCGAACGCACCGAGCAGCGCCTGCGCGCCACGCAGCAGGAGGTCGTGCATGCCGGCAAGCTGGCGGTGATCGGCCAGATGGCGGCGGGGCTCACGCACGAACTGAACCAGCCGCTCGTCGCGATCCGCACGCTCTGCGACAATGCGCGTACCTTCTTCGAGCGCAATCAGAGCGCACAGGCGATCGCCAATCTCGAGCGCGTCGGGCGTCTCGTGGACAGCATGGCGGTGCTCACGAGCGAGCTGAAGGCGTTTGCGCGCAAGCCGGAAGTGGAGCGCGTGGCGGTGTCGCTTGGCGAAGCCGTCGCGCATGCGCGGCTCATCTACGAGTCGCGCATCCGCGACGAAGCGGTACGGCTCGATGTGCGCATCGCGCCAGGCACGACGGTGTATGCGGAGTCGAGTCAACTGCAACAGGTGATCGTCAATCTGCTCGGCAATGCGCTCGACGCCGTGCGCGACGCGAGCACGCGCGCGATCGCGATGGAGGCAGGTGAGCCTGACGCACAAGGCCGCGTGCGCTTCACGGTCGAGGATAGCGGCCCCGGCATCGCGCCGGATGTGCTGGCGCACCTGTTCGAGCCGTTCGTGACGACCAAGCCGCGCGGGCAAGGCCTCGGGCTCGGGCTCGCGATCACGTCGCGCATCGTCGAAGGCTTTGGCGCGAAAATCACCGCAACGAATGGCGACGAAGGCGGAGCCCGCTTCACGATCGAATTCGCGGCAGCCGAGCCGCAAAGGACAGAACATGGCAGATGAGATTCGCGTGCTGGTCGTCGAGGATGACGAGAACGTCCGCATCGGCGTCGAGCAGGCGGTGGCGCTGGCGGGCTTTCCGGTGAACGCCTATGCGTCTGCCGCCGATGCGTATGCCGACATCGCGCCGGGCGCGCCAATCGTGATCGTCTCCGACGTGCGCATGCCGGGCATCGACGGCCTGCAACTGCTCGATCACGTGATGGCGATCGACCCGCAGATTCCAGTGCTGCTGATCAGCGGGCATGCGGACATATCGACCGCGGTCAGCGCGATGCGCGTGGGCGCCTACGACTTCATCGAAAAGCCCTTCTCCTCCGATGTGATCGCGGGCCGCGTGGCGCGCGCGGTCGAGAAGCGGCGGCTCACGCTCGAAGTCGAGGGCCTGCGCGCTTCGCTGCACAACTGGCAGGGCATCGAGGCGCTGGTGCTCGGCAAGTCGCCGGCCATGGCGGAGGTCCGCAAGAAGATTCTGCGTCTCGCGGATACCTCCGTGTCGGTGCTGATCACGGGCGAAACGGGCACCGGCAAGGAACTGATCGCACGCAGCCTGCACGACTTCAGCGCGCGGCGCGACGCGCATTTCGTGGCGCTCAATTGCGGCGGTTTGCCCGAGCAGGTGTTCGAGAGCGAACTGTTCGGTCACGAGGCGGGCGCGTTCACGGGCGCGATCAAGAAGCGCGTCGGCAAGATCGAATGGGCGAATGGCGGCACGCTCTTTCTCGACGAGATCGAAACGATGTCGATGCCGCTGCAGATCAAGATGCTGCGCGTGCTGCAGGAGCGCGTGGTCGAGCGCCTCGGCGCAAACGAGCTGATTCCGGTGGATTGCCGGATCGTTGCCGCTTCGAAGGCCGATCTCGCCGAAGTGTCCGCGGAAGGAGGCTTTCGCGCCGACCTGCTGTACCGGCTGAACGTCGCGCAGATCGAATTGCCGCCGCTGCGCGAGCGCCGCGAGGACGTACCGCTGTTGTTCGAGCATTTCGTGCTCGCGGCGGCGCGGCGCTTCGGCACGCCGGCGCCGGTCGTGACGGCTGCACAGGTCTCCGAACTCATGACGCACGCGTGGCCCGGCAACGTGCGCGAGCTGCAGAATGTCGCCGACCGCTTCGTGCTCGGGCTGACCGGCGACAGCCTGCTCTCCGCGGGCGCGGCTACCGTGAAAGGGGAGACGCTGGCGGACCAGCTAGCGTATTTCGAGCGGATGCTGATCGAGAACACGCTGCGCCGCCATCACGGCAACGTCGCCCAGGCGAGCGAGGAGCTTGGGATGCCGAAGAAAACGCTGTATCACAAGCTGCGTCAGCTGAAGATCGCGGATCGCGACTCGCAGGGCGACGACAAGGACGAGAAAGACGTCTAACCGGACTAGTTGGTGCGGTACGTGGTCGTCGACGATTGCAGCTTCGTGAGCGCGCCGTTTTTGAGCCGGAACCAGCCCTCCGAGCCTTGCATCACGACTTCGTCGGGTTGCCAGAATACGCGCTTGATCGTCATGCGCGTGGTCACACGCTGCACGAGCGGCGGATTGTGGCGAAAGTCATACAGCACCGGCCCGTAGGCGGTCTGCACGAGCATGCGCGTAATCGTGCTGTTGTCGTGGCCCACTTCGTCGAAATGGGCGAGCGTCTTCGCGTCGAAGCGGTCGAAGACATCCTTGCCGAGGACCGCCACGAAGTCGCGGTCGTCGCGCACGAATTGCACCGTGCCTGCGGGGGTGGCGAACGAGCCGGTCGCGTCGCTTTGCGCATGGGCGCAGGTCACGAACGAGGCGGCGGTAAGTGCGGCGAGTAACAGTCGTTTCATGTTGCTTTCCAGTGGGTTCGCAGCATTTTCGTTCATTTCTGCCGCTGCGTCGAAAATTTGGGCATTCGGAAGCGCGGTGTCGTCTCACGCGAGGGTTCGGACAAGCGTGCCCCGCACGCGGTAAACGGAAGAGGCGCCCGGCCCGCGGAACAATGTCCGCGGGCCGGGCGCCTCAGGGTACGGCGTTTTCGTGCGACCAGGCGGCCGCCCGGTTCGCTCAGTTCGGTAAGTTCGCTCAGTTCGGCACGTAGCCCGTGGGCAGCGTCGCATTGGCGCTGGCCACCGAAGCGTTCTGCGAAATCACATACACCGGCGATTCGGTCAGGCTCAGCGCGACCTTGCCGTTGGTGTAGCTCTTCGTCGTCGGATTGCCCATTTCGTCGAGCACGGTGACCGTGCCGCTCGTGCCGGGTGCATCCACCGCGAGGCTGTAGCCGACGCTATAGGTCGAGCTGTAGCCGGCGCTCGCGCTCCACACGCTGTTGTTGTGCGTCCAGAGGGCCGTGATGACCGCGCCGTTGTTGAGCTGCTGGAACGCGTAGGCGTAGACACCCGAAGGCGTCTTCTTCACCGGACCAAGCGTGTTGGTGCCGTCGAGAATACGCGTCATCGCCGCGACGGACATCGCCGCAGGCTTCGGGCTGATGTTCTGCGCGCCATACTGACCCTGTGCGTCGGCGAGATCGAAGAACGTGCCGTAGCCCACGAGGCCCGGGAAGTCCGCACCGTAGAAGATCCAGGTTTGATCAGCGCCTTCGCCCAGAATGATCAGGTGGCTGCGGGCCACCACTGCGCCTTGTGCGTACAGGATATTGCCGGTCGGATAGTTGGGACCGTACGACGAACCGTTGTCGTAGCTGATGCCAAGCTCCGTGCTGAACAGCTTCATGCCCGGCTTGTAGTCAGCCGCCATCTCGCTGCGCAGCGCACGCATTTGCCCCATCAGCGAGCCGGACGCGTTGGCCGGATCGGTTTCCTGACGCTCGGGCGGGAACGAAGGCGAGCTGCCGTTGATGTCGTAGTAGCCGTGCGTCGTCACGCCGTCGATGTCCTGCGCGTAGCCGAGCGGCGCGAGGGCCTTGAGGTGATCGGCGGTGCCGGACGGCGCCGTATCGGTCGGCCCCATCACGACTGCATGCGGATCGGTCGAGTGAATACCCTGATAGACGGCCTGATAGAGCTGCACGAATTGGGTGTCATTGCCTTGCCATTGGGCGTCCGGTTCCCAGGTGAGCTGGTAGTAGTTCGACGCCTGCTTCGGAAAGTAAGTCGTCCGAATGAGGTTCGATTCCGTACCGATCCGGCTCATGTAGTTCTGGTAGTACGAGAGGTTGCTCGGCGGCAGGGCTTCGTCCTCGAACGCGCCGGTCGGGCTCGCCCAGGCGGGAATGCCGTCCAGACGCACGAGCCGCATCACGTTGCCCGCGGTGTAGAACGGGTCGAGGTTGTTGGCGTTCGGGTTGAAGGTGTTGGGGCCGTTCGCCTCCATGTTGTACAGCTCGCGGTGGTCATAGGTCCACGAGATGCCGAGCGAGGAGAGCACCGACGTGTTGTCGTCTTCGCCTTGCATGCCGAAGCGGTGCAGGTCCTGATGCGGATACGTCACCGTCGGCACGATGCCGGCCAGATTGGGCAGCACGCCGAAGGTCGCGGTGCCGGCGGGGCGGGTGCCCAGCTCGGGGAGCTGACCGCCGGCGGTGGCGAGCTTGGCGGTCACGGAAAAGTAGCCTGCGAGCGTCGACGTGCAGCTCAGCGTGGTGGTCACCGGGCCTGCCGTCACGCGCAGGCTGCCGCTCGTCACCACCTTGCCCAGATGGTCGCTGATCGACCAGTTCACCGTGTCGGCTGCGGGTGCATTGGTGGTGAATGCGAGGGGAAACGCCGCGCCCGAGGCGAAGATACGGCCGCTCTGCGTGGTCGGCGTATCGACGCTCACCAGCTCGCTGCCGGAGCTCGCGCTCGACTTCACGGCGGAGCCGCAGTGCAGCGTGCCTCGCGTGGTGGTGGCCGCATTCGCGATGGCGTCCGCAGCAGTCGCGTCACTCGCGCTTTGTGTCGTGGCCGAGGCATTGGTCGCTTCCGTGCCGGAGCTTCCGGAACCGCCGCCGCACGCCGCGAGGAATAGCGACGACGACAGCAAGAGATAGAAGAGTTTCATCGATCGAAGAAAAAAGACAAAACGACGCCCAGCCGGCGACGGCGCGCGATGCGCGCTCAGATGCTGGCTAAGGTCTGAAGAATGAGATTTAACGGACGCTGGACAACGGCTCGATGAGCCCTGCGCCCGCTACGTGCGCCGCTCGGCCCGCGCCAATGCGCGAACCTGCGTATCTGTCTATTGCTTTCGCGCGGGTAAATATTGCGCCCTCGCTACGGCTGCCTCGTCGGGAATTTCGACCCTGCGCTGGATCCCTGAAGGAGGGGAGACGTGCGCAATTTTTTCGGACGAAGATTACGAAGTCACTGCTTGAAGTCAGACGCGCGGCGGATATTACCGATAATTCCCCCTGGCATGTGAAAATCAGACGTAACAAAATGTCACACGAATTGTCTCCAGTTTCAATTACCGAAACTTAGTCAATTTCCGCCAATAGCAAGGTATTAATTACATCAAATCAATGAGGTAATGCTTACTGCATGAATTGCGTGTTTCGCCTGCTATTGCCCGCAATATCGGCAGTTCTGGGATGGTCTGAAGTGCGCGAACGTAATTAATTCTTTGGTCTATATTTCCCTTTTAATTTCCTTTCTGATTTATTCGGGTCGGACGTTAATTGACTCTGCTGATATTATTGCGGCCATGCGAATCGATCCCTATAGCCTCGAGCTGTTCATTTCGGTGGTGGAGGAAGGCTCCATTGCGCGAGCGGCCAGCCGCAATCACATCGCGCCTTCGGCTCTGAGCCGCCGCATGGCGGATCTGGAAGCGGCGATGGGGCTGCCCTTGCTCATTCGCTCGTCGTCGGGCGTCGAGTTGACCGAGGCGGGCCGTCACGCGTTTTCGCGCGCGGTGGCGGTGCACGACCAGTTGCAGTCGCTGGCGCGCGAAGTCCAGTCGCTCAGCGGCGAGGTGGCGGGTGTGGTGCGCCTGTTCGCCAACGCGTCCGCCATCGTTGGTTTTCTGCCGGAGCGGCTCAAGGTCTTTCAGGCGCGCTACCCCCTTGTGCAGATCGCCCTGACCGAACAGATCAGCGACGAGGTCGTGCGGGCCTGCATGGAAGATCGCGCGGACGTGGGGATTTCCGCGAGCGCCAGGATTCCTGGCGGGCTGGATTCGTGGCACTTCGCCGACGACCCGCTCATGGTCGTGCTGCCGCCCGAGCACGAGCTGGCCGCCATGTCCGCACTCACGTTCAAGGACGTGCTGCGTTTTCCGCTCGTGGCCCTGCAGGCGGGCGGCTCTCTCGACCAGATCCTCAAGGAGCGCGCCGCCGCTGCGCGCGTGCCGCTCAAGATTCCGGTGACGGTCAACAGCTTCGACGCCCAATGCCGCATGGTCGAGGCGCGGCTCGGCATCGGCATCGTGCCGACCAGTGCGGCCTCGGCCTTCGCGGGCTCGCAGGGGTTCGTGCGCCGGCCGCTCGACGAGCCCTGGGCGACGAGCCGCAGTCTGCAACTGCACGCGTTGCGCAAGTCGCCGCGCCTGCGGGCCGTGCAAGCCTTGATCGACACGCTCGTCCAGCGCGAGGGTTAACGAGGGCATCGCGAACGGCGATGCCCCCTTTGCCGATCGAGCACTTCATCGCGCCGCCCGGCGCCGTCAAGATTTCCCCTCAAGGAGAAATTGGATGGCAACACTGGAATTGACTGGGCGCGTACTGTTTCTTTGCAATGACCCGGAGCAGGTCGAGCGGCAATTGAACGGCGCCGATCTGCAAGGCGTCACGCCGGACGCATTGAGAGACGACGTCTCGACCGACGAGATCACGCCGATGAGCGTACTCACGCGCTTCGACGAGCGCCTCGGCCGCGTGCCCTACCTTGGCTTTCAGGCCGGCGGGCGCAATCCTGTTGGTATGGATTCCGTACGAAATGGCGGATTCAGCGTGACAGTGGCCGGCAATCGCTACGGCAAGGGATCGTCGCGCGAGCACAGCCCGCTGGCCGAATTCCGTGCGGGCATCCGGCTCGTCATCGCGCGCAGTTTCGAGCGCATTTATCGACAGAACGCCGACAACATCGGCCTGTTCACGTCGACCGACTTCGGGCTGATCGAGCGCATCCAGCGCGGCGAACCGGTCGACATCGAAGAGCTGGTTGCCTCTCGCGACGGCCTCGCGGCGTCGATTCTGCGCGGCGGCGGATTGTTGAGATACGGCGCGCAATCCATGCGGCAGATTGCGCATGCCACGCATCGAGCACAGAACCCGCCGTTTACGTTCGCACTGAAAATCCTCGCGCGCCATGTCTTGCGCACGGAGCGCACGGGCGAATCGCTCACGCCGGGCGCGGGCGTTTTCGTGCGTGCGGACTGGCGTTTCATCCACGAGTACTACACGGGCATGGCAGCGCACATGCTGCATGCCGCGTTCGGCAAGCCGCTCTCGCTGCACGATCCCGAAACCCTACTCGCGTTCGAAGACCATCTTTCGTATGCGCATAAGAGCGAGCTGCATGTGCGCAATGGACTATTGCCCGATGTGCGCGAGCTTTCGGCGGCGCACCGGCAATTCGCGCACGACTACGGTTTGCGCATTCACGGCTATTTGAGCGAGCTGGACGGCGGCATCCGCGAAGGCTCCGAAGGCATTTCGCACGCGATGATGGCTGAACGCTATGCCCTGCCGGGGCAGGTCGTCGTCGGTACCGATTCGCATACGCCGCATAGCGGTGCGCTCGGGTGTCTGGCGTTCGGCGTGGGTACCACCGACATGGCGAATGCGTTCGTGACGGGCGCGGTGCGCATGGCGGTGCCGCAGTCGCTGCGCGTGAATTTTCACGGTCCTGTTCCCGCGGGCGTGACGGCGAAAGACCTCGTGCTGCACCTGCTCGCGCAGCCCGGCATTCGCGCCGGCGCGGGCGTGGGAAAAGTGTTCGAGTTCGCCGGCTCCGCGATCGAGCGATTGAGCACTGACGAGCGCACGACGCTCACGAACATGACGGCGGAACTGGGTGGCTTCACGGGCATCGTCGCGCCCGATGAAGAAACCGTGCGTTTTTTGCGCGAGCGGCGCGGCATCGAATTCGCCATCGAGCCGTGGATGCGCAGCGACCCGGACGCTGTGTATGCCGAAGTCATCGACATCGACTGCGCTCACGTCTCGCCCATGCTCGCCGCGCCTGGCGACCCCGGCAACGGCATCGCACTGCATGAACTCGAAGCGAGGCCGCGCATCGACATCGCCTATGGCGGCTCGTGCACGGCGGGCAAGCGCGAAGACTTCGACTACTACCACGACGTGCTGGCGTGGGCAGCGGCGCGCGGCCTACGCGTGCCCACAGACGTGAAGCTCTACCTGCAATTCGGCACGTCCGACGTGCGCGACTATTGCGTGCGGCGCGGCTATATCGCGGCCTTCGAGCAGGTGGGCGCCATACTGCTGCAGCCCTCATGCGGTGCGTGCGCCAATTGCGGACCGGGGGTTTCCGTCGACGCGGGCCAGGTCACGATTAGCGCGATCAACCGCAATTTCCCGGGGCGCTCGGGGCCTGGCCGTGTGTGGCTCGCGAGCCCGCCGACAGTCGCGGCGAGCGCGCTCGCGGGAGAGATCGCTTCATTTGACGAATTGAAAGCGCGATATCCGTAAGCCACGTGCCACGAACAATTGATGCCAACTACTACATTGGAGACAGACATGGCCATTCTGGAGGGCGCGGCGAATCTGCGGGCCGCTGACCATGGAGCACCCGCCGATGCGAACACGGTTGCCGACGGCAGCGCGCAGTACGGCGCGATATCGGCCCGTCTCGACCGGCTTCCGGCCACGCGCGCGGTATGGAAGCTGATCTTGTTTCGTTTCGGGACTGGGCATCGGCGTCGAATTCGTGACGATCGGCACCTACCTCTCCGAGCTTGCGCCCAAACACCTGCGCGGCAGGGCGTTCGCCGTGTGCCAGGCGATCGGCTTTTCGGCGGTGCCGGTCGTGGCGTTTCTTTCGTGGCTGCTGGTGCCGCGTGCGCCGCTGGGGCTCGATGGCTGGCGTTGGGTCATGCTGCTGGGCGGCATTAGCGCGCTCTTTGTCTGGTACTTCCGGCGCAATCTGCCCGAGAGTCCGCGTTGGCTCGCGAGTCAAGGCCGCACCGAAGAAGCCGCAGCGGTATTGGCGGACCTCGAAGCAAAGGTGGCGCGGCAATATGGTGCACCGCTGCCTGCGGTAGGCCCGGCCGACCCGGTGCCGCGCAAAGCGGGATTCGCGGACATGTGGAAGCCGCCATACGGCAAACGCACCGTCATGCTCATCGTCTTCCATATCTTCCAGACGGTGGGCTTTTACGGCTTTGCGAACTGGGTGCCCACGCTGCTCGTGAAGCAGGGCATTACGGTCACGTCGAGCCTCATGTACACCACGGTAATCGGTCTCGCTGCGCCGCTGGGTCCGCTGCTCGGCTACTGGATCGCCGACCGCTTCGAGCGCAAGCATGTGATCGTCGGCATGGCGGCGATCAATATCGTGAGCGGTCTGTTGTTCAGCCAGGCGTCGGCGGCGGTCGCGATCGTGACGCTCGGCGTGCTGCTGACGCTCGCCGGCAACATCATTTCGTTCACCTATCACACCTACCAGCAGGAGCTTTACCCCACGGCCATTCGCGCGCGCGCCGTGGGCTTCGTCTATTCGTGGAGCCGGCTCTCGGCGGTTTTCAGTTCCTTCGCCATTGCGTTTACGCTCAAGGCGTTCGGCGTGACAGGCGTGTTCGTTTTCATCGCGGGGGCGATGGCGCTCGTGATGGTGTCCATCGGCCTGATGGGTCCCCGCACGCTCGGCAAGTCGCTGGAGAGCATTTCGCATTGAGCGGTCCCCGCGCTCTGCCCACGCGTGTTTACGCAAATTTTTCGTAAGAGCGCCACCTTTTTCTGAAATTGTTCGGTCGACCGGCGTAGCCTTTCAAGGAGTTTGACAAGTAAAGCGCTAACGCAAATGAACAACAATCCCGGTGATCGGCAAGGCGCTCGTTCGCGTGGCCTTCGCGCGCTCGTTCTGGCGGCGCTCCTGGTGGGTGGTTCGTTCAACGGCATGACCTATGGCGCCGACGCATCGGTCGTTGTGCCGACCGAGCCCGCCTATGACGCCGTCCCACAGGGCATACCGACAGCCGAAGACATCGCGACGATGTTGAACCTGCGGTTTCATATCGGCCTGCACGATGCGCTGAAAATCGGCGAGGCGGTGCTGCAAGCTGCACGACGCGACACGATCTCGCCGATTCTGCTGCTCGCCGTCATCGCCGTCGAATCGAATTTCGACCGCTTCGCCGTGAGCGTCGCCGGCGCCAGGGGGCTCATGCAGATCCTGCCGTCGCAGCACAGGGACATCGTGCTTCGTGCTTCCGATCTGACCGACGCGGGCACCAACGTCAGCATCGGGTCGTCGATCCTGCACGGCTACATCGAGGCGTCCGATGGGGACGTTCACGACGCGCTTCTGCGCTATAGTGGTGGCGCTAAAGACTACCCGCGGCGCGTGGCCGATCGCGTAAGCGTGATCAAGACGGCATTCCCCGTCCAACCGCGTAGTCCGGCATCCGAAGCGGCGGCGCAATTTTAGTAACGACGCTTGCGTGGGAGGTACAACAACCATGATTCAGCCAACTGCTCAACTCACTGAGCCCATCCTGGCCGCGGACTCGTCCGTATGGTTTTCGGCCTACCGGTTTGGGTGGGGATATTGCGCCTATTCACTCCCTTGCGAGGTGCTTTGTGAAAAGCTGGGTGCGACGGACGAGTCCCCGAAACAACTCATGCTGGCATTTGCACTCAATAAATCGAGGCTCGTTCGTGTAATCGAGCATCGATATCCTCTACTCGTCAACGAGCGCATCACACTGGCGGCCACCGATCTCTGAGTGCGTTCTGGCTCGCTCGCTCGCGAATATAAACCCGACTGAGCAGCGCGAACCCCCGAGACCTGCGTCAACGGGGGGCTTCGGTTTTGTCAGGTGCCTTGCTTTAACGGCGTTGCATCTTGATGACGCGCGAAACCTGCGCGGACGTCAATCCACAGTTTTGCACATACGGCGCGCAGGAAAGCGGGGTGACGAAGGACTCGTCCGGAGCATACAGCCCCGCAAACCGGTAGGCGTCCGTGTCCGTCTTGATGAATACGGGGATGGCATCGCGTTGTCCCGACAGCGTTCGCCCCGCCGCATACGCAGAAGCACTGCTGTTGCAGATGATGACTTCGGGCGCTTGCGGATTGAGGTCCGTCCGCAAACAGGCGGCGACGACCTTGCCGTTCTTCATGGGAAGAAATGCCTGCTTGTTGCCGCCACAGACCTGGTGGATGAATTCGCGTGTGTAGTTCTTGTTAATCTCAAACATGGAAAACTCCTGAATCGACTGCTGTTGATATCCACTCGGCGAATGGCCGAACAGGATTAGGGTGCTTTCCGCATTGCAGTGACGTGCGAACCGATCGGGTACGAGCCGACGGCTGATCAACCGCAATCGCGGTGTTCAGATGACAATGAGGGTCGTGCGGAATTGCTGCCGGGACGCGCACCGTTCGCCTGCTGGCAAGACGGTGGCTTGAGGAGAAGGCTCAGACGTCTTGTCAGTCAGGCAAGGAACAACCAGGGGGACGAGGACATCGGATGTTCATGGAACATCTCCGTATTGGATTACCGCAATATTTTAATGCGCTATCTTTTTGCGGCAAGTAAAAAGAGCGTAAAGGCGTTCACAGGATAGTGAATTCAGTGCCGCTCCACCATATAGGCGTTATCGGTCGTTCTGCAAGCGACGGTTAGCGTGCGTCGCAGGTGCGTGCCGCCAGCCAATTAAGGTAGGACGACTGAGTACGGCGCTGTCATCGGGGCAACCGGGGAAGTGGACCGTATCGACGAGCCTGAACCCTAGCGTGTGGTAGAAGTCGAGAAGACCACCCGCGGCAACCGGCGTATCGAGAGCCAGTTGCGCATAGCCCAGGGCTGCTGCCCACCGATTGGCAAACGACAGTAATGCCCGGCCAATGCCCAGGTGTTGCCAACGCGGATCGACGCCGTACCGGTGAATCGTTGCCACGTCCTGGCGCCGGTAGTGGCGGCACGGTGAGGAGGGGTTGGTTGCTTCGATGGTCAGCGTTCCCACGAGCTGACCGTTGCACGCGGCGATAAAGCACGCCTCTGCTTTCGCGCTTCGCCGCCGGCCGGATTCGCGACTCACGTAGTAGCGGCTAATTTCCTCTTTCCTGTCGAGGCTCGAGACGGCGCTGCGAAGCAGCTTCGCGATCAGTTCCGATGAATCGCGATGGATGTCGAACCGCCGGATCTGGAGCCGGACCATTTCGGACGGATCCAGGCTGAGCCATTCGTCGTGTTCTTCTGTTGCGATCATGAATGATTCGGCTTTGGAGTAGGAGAACCGGCGCCTCAATGCGGCCGCGTAACGGGTGTTGCGCGCAGCGGCCAGGTCTTCTGAACATGCCGGGATGGCTGGCATCGACGACGAGAATGGGGCTCAGCGTTACCGCCTACGCACGGAAGCGCGGAGACCGATCCCGTGATCGCCTCCGTACAGCGTAGAACGAAGCCTGTAAAGATGGTGCAAAAAGATGGTGCTTCCCGACACGGCACGTGCGATGCGCGCCGTTCGCTGCGCGAGTGGCACTCGCTCGTGAAGGCCGAGGGCGCGTATTTCGCGGCCACGGAGCGCTTCGCCAACGGTCAGGCCTTCGACTGGGCGGCGTTCGCCCAGGACGAAGGCTTCGCGGACAGGCGCACTCGAGCCGCACGACCCGCCGCATGACGGGCTTCTCGCCCACCGACTTCGCGCAGCGCTATGTCGAGGACGAGGCGTTCTGGATGTACCGGTTGTGGGTGTGAGCTGGCCGTGCGCGCGCAGGCTTAGCGGTCCACGCGCTGCTGCCACTGCGCCGGATAGCGGTCGCCCGCGACCTGGATCTCGTTGAGTGCCGCTTCGATGGCGGCGAGATCGCCCGCGCTCAACTCCACACTGGCCGCGCCCACGTTCTCGTCGAGGCGCGCAAGCTTCGTGGTGCCAGGAATCGGCACGATCCACGGCTTTTGCGCGAGCAGCCAGGCCAGCGCGATCTGCGCGCGCGTCGCGCCTTTGCCGTCGGCGACGCGGCCGAGCACGTCGACCAGCCCCGCGTTCGCCTTGCGGTTCTCCTCCGTAAAGCGCGGCACCATGGCGCGGAAGTCGCTCTGGTCGAACGACGTGCGCTCGTCGATCGCGCCGGTCAGAAAGCCCTTGCCGAGCGGGCTGAACGGTACGAAGCCGATGCCCAGCTCCTCCAGAACCGGCATCACCTTGTGCTCCGGCTCGCGCCACCAGAGCGAATATTCGCTCTGCAGCGCCGCGACGGGCTGCACGGCGTGGGCGCGGCGGATGGACTGCTCGCCCGCTTCGGAAAGGCCGAAGTGCTTGATCTTGCCCTCGCGGATCAGGTCCTTGACCGTGCCGGCCACGTCTTCCATCGGCACGTTCGGATCGACGCGGTGCTGATAGAACAGGTCGATGCGGTCGGTCTTCAGGCGCTTGAGCGACGCTTCGGCCACGGCGCGGATGCGCTCGGGGCGGCTGTCCATGGGCTTCTTCGAGTCGCCGTCCTGAAAGCCGAACTTCGTGGCGATCACCACCTGATCGCGAATCGGCGCGAGCGCCTCGCCAACCAGTTCTTCGTTGACGAAGGGCCCGTAGACCTCGGCCGTGTCGAAGAACGTGACGCCGCGCTCGAACGCCGTGCGGATCAGGCGGATCGCGTCGTTCTTTTCGGTGGCGGGGCCGTAGCCGAAGCTTAAGCCCATGCAGCCAAGGCCCAACGCGGAAACTTCCAGGCCGTTCTTGCCGAGTGTGCGCTTTTGCATGTCTTGCTCCTGTTTGCGTGAACTGAAATGAGCGGCGCTCCGTTCGCGTGGGCCCCGCCTTCTACCCGATCGAGTGTAGGTTGCTGCAGGGCGCTCAACAATCCCGCTAAACTTGCATGGGGTATTGAGGAAAATTCACAAATGGTGCGCACCGGCTTATCCGAATTGACGGCCTTCGTGACGATCGCCGAGCAGCGCAGCTTCAGCGGCGCCGCGGGCGTGCTGGGCGTTTCGCCTTCCGCGCTGAGCCATACCGTGCGCAACCTGGAGGCGAAGCTCGGCGTGCGCCTCCTGAACCGCACCACACGCTCCGTGGCGCTGACCGAGGCGGGCGAGCAACTGCTCAGCCGCGTGCGGCCCGCCATGGCCGATCTCGAAGACGCCGTCAACGACGTCGCGACCGCGAGCAACCGGCCTTCGGGATCGATCCGCATCAGCGCCTCGGAGTCGGGCGCGCGCCCCCTCATTCGCCATGTCCTGCCGGGGTTCCTCGCCCGCTATCCGGACATCCGCGTGGAGTTCGTGGCGGACTCGCGGCTCGTGGACATCGTGGCGGGCGGATTCGACGCCGGTGTGCGCGTGCTCGAAGACGTGCCGCGCGACATGATCGCCGTGCGCTTCACGCAGGACATGCGCTTTGGCGCGGTGGCCTCGCCCGACTATCTGGCGCAGCATGCGCCGCCGCGCGCGCCGCACGACCTCGAGCAGCACCGCTGCATCCGCTTTCGCTTCGAGAGCGGTGCGCTGTTCCGCTGGGATTTCGCGCATCGCGGCAAGAGCGCCAGCATCGACGTGGACGGCCCGCTCACGCTCGGCAACCTCAACCTGATGGTCGAGGCGGCGCTCGCGGGGGTGGGCGTGGCCTGGGTGCCGGAAACGCTCGTGGCTGAGCATGTGGCCGCCGGGCGGCTCGTCCACCTGCTGCCCGAGTGGGGGCCGGTGTTTTCCGGGCTCTGCCTTTACTATCCGGCCAATCGGCATCCGCCCGCGGCGCTGCGCCTGTTCGCGCAGGCCGTGCGCGAATGGGCCGATGCCGCACCGCAGCGCAAGCCGCAAACGTGAACGGACGCGCTGAAACGAACAAGCCTGCAATGTATTGTGTCCCGCGCCCGCGCCGATACAGTGAGATACAAAGCCTGTCGCGGCATGGGGTATAAACGCATCATTCCCTGCACACGGAGTCCGAACATGCACGCCGATGGACTTGCGGCCCGCCGCACACCGCTGGTTTTAGCGGGCGGCGCGGCAATGAGCGCGCTGCACTGGCCGCGCACGCTGTTCGCGCGCCTCGCCCTGATCCTTTGCGTCGGCCTCGCGCTCGCGCAGGGGCTGTCGTTCAAGCTCACGATGACCGAGCGCAACGACGCCACCGCGAACATGATGACCAATTACATCTCGCGCGAAGTCGCCATCTCCGTGGCGCTGCTCGACCATCTGCCCGCGGCCGAACGCGCCGCGTGGCTGCCGCAACTCGCGCGGCGTACCTATAGCTTCATCCTCGGTCCCGGCACGCCGGGCGAGCCGCCCGAAGCGAGCCGCTCGAAGGACGTGGCCTCGGCCATCGCGGCGGGCCTCGGCGACAAGTACGCGCTCACGACCAATTCGGTGCCCGGCAAGCACGAACGCCTGCAGATCCACCTGCGACTGTCGGATGGCTCGCCGCTCACCATCGACTACCGTCCGGGTCCCGCGCTGCCCCTGTCGGGCTGGCTGCCGGCCGTGCTCGTCGCCCAGCTCGTCGTGCTGGCGGCATGCTGCTGGTTCGCGGTGCGCACCGCCACGCGGCCGCTGCACGAACTCGCGCGCGTGGCCGACGCGCTCGGTCCGGACCTGAAGGCGGAGCGTCTGGAGGAAGAAGGGCCTTCCGAAGTGGCGCGTGCGGCGCGCGCGTTCAACGCGATGCAGCAGCGCATCTCGGCGCACGTGGCCGAGCGCATGCAGATTCTGGCGGCCATCTCCCACGATCTGCAGACGCCGATCACGCGCATGCGGCTGCGCGTGGACCAGATGGACGACGAAGCGCAGGCGGGCAAGCTCGCCCAGGACCTGCACGAGATGGAGCAGCTGGTGAAGGAGGGCGTGGCCTACGCGCGTACGCTGCACGGCACCGGCGAAGCGCCCGCCCGCGTCGACCTCGATGCGCTGCTCGACAGCCTCGTATGCGACTACGTGGATGCGGGCTCGCCCGTGACCTTCGAGCGCCGCCTGAACGTGGCGATCGTCACGCGCGTGCAGGCGCTGCGCCGCATCGTCGGCAATCTCGTCGATAACGCGCTGAAGTATGGGAGCACGGCGGCCATCGAGGTGAGCGCGTCGCCGCAGGACAAGACCGTCACGATCTCGGTGCTCGACAGCGGCCCCGGCATTCCCGAGGAAGCGCTCGAAAAGGTGTTCGAGCCGTTCTACCGGCTCGAAACCTCGCGCAACCGGGGCACGGGCGGCACGGGCCTGGGCCTCGCGATCTCGCGCCAGCTCGCCGTGGCGATGGGCGCTGAACTCACGCTGCGCAACCGGCCCGAAGGCGGGCTGGAAGGGCGGCTCGTGCTGGGCGGCGCGGAGGCGTGAATGGCGGCGCGCCACGAGCGCCCGGTCGTGCGGGTCAAGCGGTTGCTCAGGCGAGCGGAATGAACACGTTGAACTGGCCTTCCTCGGGGTGGCGCGAGCGATGGCCCTTGCCAATGGTGTCTTCGCACAGCACGACCGTGCCCGGCTCGCAGTGGCGCGTGTCGCCGTCGCTCGTTTCGAACTCGACCCAGCCGGTCATCCAGATCACGAACTGACGAACCGGCGTGGTGTGCCAGTCCGCCTCCTTGAGGCCGGCCGGCACCCAGCCGAAGCGCACCGCCTTTGCCGGCTCCCACGTCGAGAGGTAAATGGGCGGGATGTTGGGAAAGAGTTCGAGCGGCGTGAGCGGGATATCGATGTCCTCGAAATGGGACTCGCCCTGGGCGTCGGCATAGATGCGCAGACATTTCATGGGGACCTCCTGGAGCCGTTCTCTGCGTTTCGCTCGCTATCAGCTTGCGAGCATAAACAATGCCGGTTTGTGGCTGGCCCGGCTGTGGTCATCGCCGGCCATTTCAGGTCGATATGCGTCGCGCCGGATGGGCGCTAGCGGTCATTGTCGTCCCGAATCGGGTGGGGCGGTTCCAGGTTGTACGCGGCGGATGGCGCGCTATCCATCACCCAACGAAATCAATGGAGAGCAAGATGAGCACGTCGACGAGCACGACCCGCTGGAAGGGTACCTGTCATTGCGGTGCGGTAGAGTTCGAAGTTCACACGGCGATCGAGCCGGCCGGGCGTTGCAACTGCAGCCTGTGCCGGCGCAAGGGCGCGCTGATGAGCCCGCCGTTCGAGGCCCGCGAACTGACGATCCTCGCGGGCGAAGACGCGCTCACGCTGTACCAGTTCAACACGCGCGTGGCGAAGCACTATTTCTGCAGGCACTGCGGCATTTATCCGTTTCACCAGACGCGCAGGGACCCGGCGCGCTGGCGCGTCAATCTCGGCTGTCTGGAAGGCGTGGACGTCTACGCGCTCGAAGCGTCGGTTGCCGACGGTGCTAGTCTTTCCCTGGTGGAGGACGCATGAAACGCCTGCTCGCCATCCTGTTCTTCGCGGCGAGCGGCCTGGCTGCGGAGATTGCGCATCCGGTGTACTGTTCGTGCATCGCAGAAACCCGTTCACGCCCCGCGCGCAAGGAGAAAAACACCAATGACGGAAAAGATGGATCACGTCCTGATCGTCGACGACGATCGCGGCATACGTGAACTGGTCGGGGCCTACCTCGAGAAGAACGGCATGCGCGTGTCGCTGGCCGCGAACGGGCGCGAAATGCGCTCGGTGCTGGAGGGCGGCGCGCCCGACCTGATCGTGCTCGACCTCATGATGCCCGGCGACGACGGGCTCGTGCTGTGCCGCGAGCTGCGTGCGGGCAAGTTCCGCGCCGTGCCCGTGGTGATGCTCACTGCGCGCAATGAGGAGACGGATCGCATCGTTGGCCTCGAAATGGGTGCCGACGACTACCTGCCCAAGCCGTTCGCCGTGCGCGAACTGTTCGCCCGCATCCGCTCGGTGCTGCGCCGCACACGCATGCTGCCGCCGGGCATGGAAGTGAGCGAGGCGGCGCAACTGCTCGCGTTCGGCGACTGGCGGCTCGACACGACGGCGCGGCATCTGCTCGACGCCGAGGGCACGATCGTCGCGCTGAGCGGTGCGGAATACCGGCTGCTGCGCGTGTTTCTCGACCATCCGCAGCGCGTGCTCACGCGCGATCAGTTGCTGAGCCTCACGCAAGGCCGCCAGGCCGACGCGTTCGACCGCTCGATCGACCTGCTCGTGAGCCGGCTGCGCCAGCGCCTGCGCGACGAGGCGCGCGAGCCGCGTTACATCAAGACGCTGCGCAGCGAGGGGTATGTGTTTTCCTCGGCGGTGACCACGGTCGAAGCACCGGAGTAACGCCCGAGGAACGCCGGAGGAACGCCGGCCCTGGTCAGGTCTGGCCGAAGAAACGCAGCAGTGCTTCGGCCACGGCCGCGGGTTGCTCCTCCGGCAGAAAATGACCGCAGTGGGCCAGCGTCGCGCCTTGCACCTCATCGGCGTAAAGGTGCAGCGGACCGGCCATGTCGGCAATCGAGCCCTGATCGGCGCTCAGCGCGAGAACGGGCATTCGCAATTTGCCGCGTGAGCCCAACTCGCGATTCTGACGCGCCGAAACGTCGGCCGCGCGGTAGTAGGCCAGCCCCGCACGCAAGCCGCCTTCCTTCGTGAACACGCGCAGATATTCGTCGATATCGGCATCTGTGAAGGTTTGCGGATTCGCCGTTTTGCGGCGCAGAAACCACTCCAGATACACGCGCTCCTTGCCTGCTATCAGCAGCTCCGGCAGATCGGGCACCGCATGGAAGGCGAAGTGCCAGGTGCGCCACGCGCGCTCGGGCGCGACGGGCAGCGCTTCCGGCAGCGTGATGCCGGGAATGCCGGCGTCGAGCAACGCGAGGCTCGACACTTCATCGCTGAATAGTGCCGCATAGGGGTAAGCGACCCAGGCGCCGACATCATGAGCGGCGAGGTGGTAGCGGCGTGCTCCGAGCTTACCGAGCAGCGCGTGCAGGGCGGTTGCGACGGATTGCGTGTCGTAGCCGCCCTGTGGGCGGTCGGAGTCGCCCTGGCCGGGCAGGTCCGGTGCGATCACGCGGTAACGCTCGGCGAGCAGCGGCATGACCTTGCGCCACGCGAACCAGCTTTCCGGATAGCCGGCCAGCAGCACAATTGTTTCGCCATCCTGATTTCCGCCGATCACGTAGTGGAGCCGTGTGCCTTCGATGGTTTCGAAGCGATGCGTGAAGCCTGGCAGGATGGAGTCGGCCAGCGACGCTGGACCGTGGTCGATGATGCGTGAGGGCGTACTCATGGCGTGACACTCCAGTGGGTTTGAGGAACGCAGGCATCGATTGGAAATAATAATTTCCAAATTAGCCAAAAAAATTTCAACGCAGTAGACGCATGGCTTCGTCGGCGGCGGCCAGCATGTCGCGCTGCGTGCGACCGGATTTGCCGATCAGACGAAAACCGTGGAGCAGGGCGAGTAACGTGCGCGCCATGGCCGGGACATGGATTTCCGCTGCAACCGAACCGTCTTGCTGGCCTTGCTGGAGGAGTTCGCGCAGCATCTCTTCGGTGCGCCGCATGGCGGCTTCGATGCGCGTGGCGACTTCGTCGTCGAACGTGGCGAGCGCCGTTGCGCTGGAAACCACGAGGCAGCCACGCCGGCCCTCGCTGCCGTGGGACGACTCGGCGTAGAAGATGAAGATGACGCGGATCTTCTCGCTTGCTTTGGACTGCTTGTCGAGGCGAAGGCGCAATTCGGCGTTGCGCGTGGTGACGTAGTGGTCGAAGGCGGCGAGGAAGACGCCGCGTTTGTCGCCGAAGGCCTTGTAGAGGCTGCCTGCGGTCAGGCCCGTTGCTTCGCTGAGGTCGCCTACGGAGGTGGCGTAATAGCCGCGCTCGCGGAAGACGCGCACGGCGCCGTCCACGACGGTTGCCATGTCGAATTCGCGTGGGCGGCCGGGGCTGCGGGCCAGAGGTTGGGATGGGTGCTCGAATGCCATGGGGGTGATTATAGGAAATGTTTATTTCCTAATCAAGGGATTTTTCTGACAGCAATTCAAGATAAAACGGGTATGGGGATTCCACCCTGTTGTTGCACACTGGAAGGCCTTACCGCGGTTTGCCGACACCGCTCGCCGGATTTCATCCGCTAAGCCGGCGCCATGTTTCGCAGGCTAATCAACGCCTCCATTTGTCAGTCTTTGACACGCTAGCACTGAGATGCGTCAAAAGATCTCCAGTTTTCGGTCTATACCTCATTGAGGCCGTGTCGTCCGCACGATATAACCGGAATGATTCGAGAGTGAACACCTTCGCTGTCTTCTGAAGCCCAGATCACGATCCAGATCTTGGTCACGTTTCCCAAAAAACAGCTGCGAAATCAATTTGTTTAAAAAGGCAAGAGAATGCGGACTTTCTCAAAGAAAGGAGTGACCGGCATCTTACTCTGCCTCTTATTTATGCTCCAAGGTTGCAAGAAAGAGCCCTACATGCTGGGGTTGGTTGGATACAACTATACAGACCGGCAAATTGCTGACTTTTCGGTGAATGGTCAATGGGGTGCAAATCTCGCGCTAAGTACGCCAACCTCCGGTGGAGGAAGCACCATGTGTTGCGTAGTTATGAGCCGTGACACGAAGACGCCGTTCTCGGTTGATGTGGAATATCAGATGGATGCACTTGAAGCCTTTCCACCACGCATGGTAATTGAGCCAGATGGCTTATACAGAAAATCGAGGATTCAGGTGACCGGTCCCATTCCACAAGATCCAAACTACCTTGAGATTCATTTTTTATCCTGACGGTCATATCGAGGCGGCCCTATCAGGCCGGGACGGCCCTTCACCGCCGCGGTTGAAGCTTGAGCGCCGCTTACCTTTCGTTCGCTGAAACACAAAGACATCAAGTGAAAACGAAGAACTCCGTTCTGCTTCTTATTTTTTGCGTGCTGCCGGTTCTGTTAACTCAGGGTTGCAAGAAAGAGCCTTATATGCTTGCCGTTATCGGCTATAACTACACCGACCGCGCTATAGCTGATTTCGCAGTCAATGGTCAGGGAGGTAGCAACGTAGAACTTAGTACACCTTACGCTGGCGGAGGAAAGGAATCTTGTTGCGTCCTTATGAATAGCGACACGAAAACACCATTTTCGGTCGACGTTGAGTTTCAAATGGATGCACTCGAAGCGTATCCGCCACGGAAAGTAATTGAGCCAGCAGGACCATACAAAGAAAAGAGGGTTGAGGTAACAGGCCACATACCGTCCGACCCAAGCTACCTCGAGATTCACTTTTATCCGGATGGCCATATTGAGGCCGCCCTATCAGGCCGAGATGGCCCGTCACCGCCGCGACTGAAGCTTGAACGCCGCTTGCCTTTCGTCCGATAGAGGATAGTCATGCTTGACGATACCCAAGTTCCGCACATCGCAGGTCTGCGCTCCCTGACTTTGCCTGAGCGAGAGGCGCGCGCTGCTGCGATGGCCTGTATGGACCCCGCAAAGAAACCAGGAATGGCAGATTGTTCGCAGTCGATTTGGATTTCTATCTTTTTCGACGGTACTGGAAATAATCGGTTCGTAGACACCTCCAAGTCGAAGCATAGTAACGTTGCACGTCTTTTTTTCGCGCACGAAGCAGATACGGGGGCTAGCGGTCGATATCCGATTTATATCAACGGCCTTGGTACACCATTTCCAGAGATCGGCGAGCATGCGTACAGCCCCATCGGTTCGGCATTCGGAGTGGGTGGCGAAAAGCGCTTGCAATGGGCACGTAAGCAGTTTGACGATCGCATTCAAAAGGCGAAGGCTCGGGCAAGGAATCCAAGGCAGCCAATTCGAATAATCAATGTCGCCCTGTTTGGTTTTTCCAGAGGCTCGGCGCTCGCGCGTGCCTTCGCTGTGAGGCTTGCCAAGGAGTGTCGGAAAGTGGGAGACGACTGGCAATATCAAGGGTACCCAATTCGCCTGTATTTCATGGGCATGTTCGACACAGTCGCGTCGGCCGGACTACCGGCGAGCTTCCAGCTTCTGGATCGCAGTCCGATGATCCAGATTGCGACTACTACGGTTTCCGCAGTCCTGAGTTCCGCTCTGGTGTATGTCCCAAAGGATGGGCACTACACCTGGGCGAAGGACCTGAAGATTCCACCGATGGTTGAGCAATGCGTCCACTACATTGCGGCACATGAGGTTCGGGATTCATTCCCACTCGATTCGGTGCGTGACGGCAAGAGTTATCCACCCAACTGTGTCGAAATCGTCTATCCCGGTGTGCACTCCGATGTTGGTGGCGGATACGCGCCGGGTGAGCAAACCCGTACCCTGAAAGACGACGAAAAACTGAGCCAGGTTCCGCTGCTGCACATGTATCGAGCCGCAATCGCCGCTGGTGTACCGCTTCAGGCATTGAACACCATGGCTGGAAAGGTTCAGGAGACATTCAATCTTTCCCCGAAAACCGCGTCGCTTTTCGACGCTTATCAAAAGCTTGCCCACGCATCCGGCCCGGTTGAAAATGCTGTCGCGGGCCACCTCTATCCGCTGTATCTAGCGCGTAGCTACCTGTCCAAACAGAAGGCCGATGAGGATGCGCGCGCTCGCGTGCCCGCAGCAAAGCGGGTTCTTATGCAAACGGGAAACCAGAAACTCGCAGATGCCCTGGAAATGGAACTGGCCAGAATCACCGCCGGGGGGAATGCCGTGAACGTGGCGGCCGCAGACGCGGAAACGCGCAAAATCGATGGCAAGTCGCTCAGCTTGCGAGAGGCGATGCTGGCGCGCGCGTACGAGGACATGACCTTGATCACCGGCTCCGGTGAGACGCACCAGGCGTTGCTAGATTTCTTCGACTACCTTGTACATGACTCCGTGGCTGGCTTCGGCATGGACGCCTCGAAGTTACAAAACTGGAGAATGATTTACTTCGGGAATCAGGGTTATCAACCTGCGAATGACTGGAGCGTAGCGGATGCGACCGAGCCAGACGAAAACGCGGATGCCATTGCATGACTGGCGACAGCATGTGTCGTTCGCCAGCTTTGGGGGGGCGAGTGATGTAACTTATACGCCGAACGTGGTTCCAGCGGGGCAGTTCTGTTGCGGCAAATCGGTGCGGTGTCAGGCAGTGGCCAGCCAACCCCCTCACTCCACACTTTCCCCCCGCCCCTTATGCTGCGCCGCCAGCCTTTCCTGATGTGTCGGCGGCACCGGATCGTAGTGGCTCAACTGAATGCTGTAATTCCCATTGCCGCCCGCGAGCGAATTCAGCCGCGACTGGTAATCGTTGAGCTCGGCAAGCGGCACCTTCCCCGCAATGACCATGGCCTGGCCGCCCACCGTGCGCGTGCCATGCACCTGCCCACGCCGCGCGGAAAGATCGCCGATGATGTCGCCCATCGCGGCCTCGGGCGTCATCACCTCGATATCGACAATCGGTTCGAGCACGATGGGCTGCGCTTTGAGCACCGCATCGATAAACGCCTTGCGCCCCGCGGTAACGAACGCCACTTCCTTCGAATCCACCGGATGGTGCTTGCCGTCGTACACGATCACGCGCACGTCCTGCATGGGAAAGCCTGCGAGCGGTCCGCTGTCGATCACCTGCAAGATGCCTTTCTCCACCGCAGGCATGAACTGCGAAGGAATCGCGCCGCCTTTCACGGCATCCACGAACTCGAAGCCCGCGCCGCGAGGCAGGGGCTCCACGCGCAGCATGACTTCGCCGAACTGGCCCGCGCCGCCCGTCTGCTTCTTGTGGCGGCAATGGCCCTCGGCTTTGCCGCCAATCGTCTCGCGCCACGCAATCGTCGGCGGACGCGTCACGACTTCGAGTTTGTACTGATCGGTGAGCCGCTCCAGCATGTAGCGCAAGTGCAGTTCGCCCAGCCCGCGCACCACGGTTTCATTGGTCCCTTCGGGGTGATCGATCTGCAGGCAGGGATCTTCCGCCGCGAGCTTTTGCAGCACTTCCCACACGCGCTGCTCATTGCCGGGCCGCGCCGGCTCGATAGCGAGACCGTAAATCGGATTGGGAAACGCAGGCGGCGTGAGGTGGATGTTGCCGTCCTCGGGCGCGTCGTGCAGCACGGCGTCGAAGCCGATGTCGTCGGCCTTCGCCACCGCGCAGATATTGCCGGGGCCCGCGCGCTGCACCTCCGTATGCTCCTTGCCCTGCAGCATCAGCAGATGCGCCACCTTGAACGGCTGTCGCGCGTTGCCGATATAGAGCTGGCTGTCACGCGTCACCGTGCCCTGATGAATGCGAAACACGGCCACCTTGCCGATATACGGGTCCATCACGATCTTGAACACATGCGCGAGCACGTGCTTGTCGGCATCCGGCTCCGCGCGCACGGGCTCCTTGCCTTCCTTGCCCTCCACTTCGCGGTAGAACAGCGGCGGATTGCCTTCGGTGACATTGGGCAAGAGCCGCACGAACACGTCGAGCAGTTGCGCGATGCCCGCACCGGTCGCCGTGGAGGTGAAGCAGACCGGCACGAGATGGCCTTCGCGCAGCGCGCGTTCGAACGGCTCGTGCAGTTGCTCGGGGCTGATGGCTTCGCCTTGTTCGAGGTACAACTCCATCAACTCGGGATCGAGTTCGATCACCTGGTCGACGAGCGCATTGTGCGCTGCTTCCACCGAATGGAAATCGGCCTCGCCGGCCGGGTTGAAAAAGCAGTCCACCACTTCGCTGCCGCCCTGCGCAGGCAGATTGATCGGCAGGCAGGTCTTGCCGAAGGTCTCCTGAATCTGCTCGAGCAGCCCCGGCAAATCGACCTTTTCGGCGTCGATGCCGTTCACGATGATCATTCGGCACAGCTTGCGCTGCTGCGCGTACGCCATCATGCGGGTCGTCGTCATTTCGATGCCGGTGCGTGCATTGATGACGATGGCCGCCGTTTCCACCGCGGGCAACGCGCTCATCGACATGCCGGCGAAGTCCGGGTAGCCGGGTGTGTCGAGCAAGTAGATGCGTGTGTCCTGGTGGTCGAAGTGGGCGATGGCGGAGTTGAGGGAGTGGTGGTACTTGCGTTCGAGGGGATCGAAATCGCAGAGGGCGGTGCCGCGATTCACGTTGCCTGGCGCGTGCAGCGCGCCGCCCTGGTGCAGGAGCGCTTCGGCAAGCGAGGTCTTGCCGCAGCCGGCATGGCCGACCAGAGCGATCGTGCGGATGGCTTCGGGACTGTAATCCATGGCCGCCGTCGTCCGTTAGTGGATGTTCGGCAATTATTGGCGATATTTCCGCGCTCTGCCAATCCCAAGCTCAAAAGAAGCGTGCACGAGCGCGCGCAGTGCAGTGGCCTGCTTTTTCGCTGCGCTGCAATATTCAGGTGAACTGCCGAAGGCGCAAGCGGCTCGAAACCGAGGGGCCGGATCACTTGCCCAAGCGCTCGATCAGCGCGTTGAGCAGTTCGATCGGCAGCGGGAAGACGATGGTGGAGTTCTTGTCGGCGGCGATGGTGGTGAGCGTCTGCAGATAGCGCAGTTGCATCGCCTGTGGCTGCTTCGCGAGGCATTGCGCGGCTTGCAGCAATTTTTCGGACGCCTGCAGTTCGCCTTCCGCGTGAATCACCTTTGCGCGGCGCTCGCGTTCGGCTTCGGCCTGGCGGGCAATTGCGCGGATCATCGTTTCGTTGAGGTCCACGTGCTTGATCTCGACGTTCGACACCTTGATGCCCCACGCGTCTGTTTGCGCATCGAGTACTTTCTGGATGTCGGCGTTCAGTTGCTCGCGCTCGGCGAGCAGGGCGTCGAGTTCGTGTTTGCCGAGCACGGCGCGCAGCGTGGTTTGCGCGAGCTGGCTCGTCGCGTCGATGTAGCGCGCCACCTGAATCACGGCCTTTTCCGGGTCCACCACGCGAAAATAGACCACGGCGTTGACCTTCACCGAAACGTTGTCGCGCGTGATGACGTCCTGCGAAGGCACGTCGAACACCACGGTGCGCAGGTCGATGCGCACCGCCACCTGCACCACGGGAATGATGAGCACGAGGCCCGGCCCCTTGACCTTCCAGAAGCGCCCGAGCATGAACACGACGCCGCGTTCGTACTCCTTGAAGATGCGGATGGACGATAACGCGATCAGCACCAGCAGCGCGATCAGAAGACCTGTGAAGCCGAACGTGAAGCCGATCATGAATGTTCTCCCTTGTCGTTTGCCTTCTCGTGTACCGCGCCGTGCAGCGGGGTGACGGTGAGCGTGAGACCGCTGCGCGAGCTCACGCGCACGCGGCTGCCGGCGGCGAGCGGCGTGGCGCACGCCACGCGCCAGCGCTCGCCGTGCACGCGCGCCCAGCCTGTGGCTAAGGCTGCGTGGCCTGGCCGCGGGTCGGGGTGCAGGCCCTCGTCGATCACTTCGCCCGTGGCGCCTACCATCGCCTCCGCGCCGGTCACCACGGGCCGGCGTCGCGCGCGCAGCGCCACGCTGGAGACGGCGGCGACGAACGCCGCGCCGCCGAGCGCGAGGCCCGCGATGAGCGGAATGGGGATGCCGTAGCCAGGCGCGCTGGTGTCCATCAGCATGAGCGCGCCGATGGCGAACGCCACGATGCCGCCGAAGCCCAGCACGCCAAAGGTCGGCAGAAATGCCTCCGCGATGAGGCATGCGAGCCCGAGCAGCACGAGCCCGAGGCCCGCGTAGTTCACGGGCAGCAGCTGCATGGCGAAGAGGCCCACCAGCAGGCAGGTCGCGCCCGCCACGCCGGGCAGCACGAAGCCCGGGTTGGCGAACTCGAAGAAGAGTCCGTAAATGCCGATGGTCAGCAGAATCAGCGCGACGTTCGGGTCGGCGACGATCGAGAGGAAGCGGTTGCGCCAGTCGGGCGCGACGACTTCGAGCGGTGCGTGCGCGCTGGCGACGCGCAGCGTGCCCGCCGTGGTCGTGACGGTGCGGCCGTCGAGCTGGCGCGCGAGATCGGCGGGGTCCTGCGCGATCAGATCGATCACGTGCTGGTCGCGCGCTTCTTCGTCCGAGAGGCTCACGGCCTCGCGCACCGCACGCTCGCCCCACGCCGCGTTGCGCCCGCGCAGCTGCGCGAGGCCGCGGATGTAGGCGGCGGAGTCGTGCATGACCTTGCGGGCTTCCGTCGATTCGTTGTCGTCGGCGTGCGGGGCCGAGGCGCCGGAAGCTGTCTCGGGGGCGCCTGGCGGGCCACCTGGCAGGCCACCGCCACCGCCGCCGCCCACGCCGAGCTGCACCGGCGATGCCGCGCCGAGGTTCGTCCCCGGCGCCATGGCCGCGAAGTGGCTGGCGTAGACGATATAGGTGCCCGCGCTCGCGGCGCGTGCGCCGCCGGGC
This sequence comes from Paraburkholderia sp. EG287B, assembly GCF_040965595.1. Classification (NCBI taxonomy): domain Bacteria; kingdom Pseudomonadati; phylum Pseudomonadota; class Betaproteobacteria; order Burkholderiales; family Burkholderiaceae; genus Paraburkholderia; species Paraburkholderia sp. EG287B. Next base: position 94,081 of record NZ_JBFRCG010000004.1, on the reverse strand, counting down.
GCGACGAACGTCGCAACCGGCACCGGCGAGGCGAGAATCGCCTTGATGATCTGGCGCATCGACGTGTCGAGCCCGCCGGGCGTATCCAGTTCGAGGATCGCAAGCGGCGCGCGCTCGCGCGCGGCGCGCTCCAGCGAGCGGACGATGAAATCGGCGCTGGCGGGCCCGATCGCACCGTTCACCGTCATGACGACGACGGGCGGGCTCGGTGCCGCGAACGCAGCCGGCACGGCCAGCGCGGCCGCCAGGGCGGCCCACGCGACCAGCAAGGCGACGAACACAACGGCGCGAGCGAGCCGCGCCGTGAGCGGGTGGTGCGGGTGAGCGTGCGGCGCGTCGTGCACCGCGGCATGCGAGGGGCGATGATCGCGCATCGGAAGTCCGGAAGGTGGCGCACGTTCCGGCTCACAGATGGGGCAAGAGCCGATACCTCAAGATTAGGCGCTTTCCGCCCAAAGCGCGAACCGGCCCGAATGGCGCGAAAACGCGCCGAACGTTGCGCCGCACACTTAATCCGCGGCGCCGAAGGCAATGGAGGAATCGGGATTTGGCGCGCAGGGCGCTGTGGCTAACATCCGGTGGCCGGGGAGGTCGTTGCTATTGCAACTAAATGGCAAGAGGGATGTGGAAGCACGCACGGACCGAGCTTTGCTGCATCGACGCAGCGAACTCCGAAGACGAACAGGGCGTAGCCGCGTACCGCTCGAACGCGGTCGCGCATTTGATGCTCACGCGCTACCAGGATTCGGTGCGGTGGCCATGGTGAAAGCCACGCGCTCACCCCCGGCGGGGTCTGGACGACCGGCCGGTCACGCGGGAACTGCGTGGCTTTGCGCAAGCCTATGACCGCGCACGCGAACTTCTGGCTGCGCCGGGATCACGGCCCGATGCGGCGCGCACGGATGCCTCCCGAATCGAGGCACGGCTGGGCGCCGCATGAAACCCGACCGCTCGATGCGGCCGCGTATTACTTTTCGTCCCTCGTTTGTACGGGCAGGGACGCTTGCTGCAGTCAGGCGCGGTTTAGTACCAGCGGCGCTGAGCTTCTGCGAGCAGTTCGCAGTATTCGAGGTGACGGTTCAGCGCTTCGGCGCCAAGACGACGCAGTGCAGCCAGAACTTGAGTCAGTTTTTCGACGATTGCACCCATGATTTCCTCTTTGCTAGGGTTAGTGCCTAAGGGATAACCCTTATTATAGGGTTTTCAGGGCGGAATGCAAGGCGCGGGGGGCTAAGTGTGCAGTGCAGCAACACTTTCGATTCGCCCCTTTTTGGTGTACTAGCGGGCCCCGCCCACCCGGCCGGGCGCCTTCTTGTATCGCACTGTGTCTGGCCGTCCGCCTGACAAGCGCGCTTGCAAAAACGGGCTCGCGCGCAAACAAGCCAGATACATCGCGGCGTTCAAATGTCTCCTACGCAAGGTTGATACACAACAGTGCGCAACCACTCACCAACGTCAGGAGAAACACCATGAAGCTCGCACACTCGCTCGCCGCCGCCGCTCTTGCTGCCCTCGTTGCCGTTCCCGCGCTCTCGTTCGCACAGTCGAGCCAACCGGTGACCCGCGCCGAAGTGAAGGCCGAACTCGTGCAACTCCAGAAGGCAGGATACAACCCCGCGAGCGACAACACGCAATACCCCGCGAACCTGCAAGCCGCGCTCTCGCGCGTGAGCGCCGAAAGCGGTGCAGCGGCGTCGTCATTCGGTGGCGTAGCCGATGGCGCATCCGCAGCAGGCAGCCGCACGCACGCCCGCGCCGCATCGAACGCGGCCGGTGCCGATGAGGCCGGTCAGGATGTCGTCGGCCTCGGCCCGATCTACGCGCACTCGTAATGCGCGCGGCACCACGCCGCGAAGTTTGCCGCGCACCGGCAGGCTTCGCGGCGTTGCCGCGTCCAGGACCAGCCTCAGCCCCAGCCCACTCGTTCCCGATCCCCCGCCGACCTGCTGTTACCATGTGCTTGCGTGGCTACGCGGCACACGCGAACGCTTTCACGTTCGAGTTCAAGGCGCATCCATGCGCATCACGGCGCCCTTCGCGCCCACACCCCGAAGCTCGCACGAGGTCAACATGCCGGGAACCCAGATCCCCCCTTCCGCTCGGCCGCGCATGATCCTGTTCAGCGCGCGCCAGTACGACGTCGATACGTTCACCGAGGCGAACACCGCTTTCCAGTACGAACTGCACTACCAGGAATCGCATCTCGATGCCGATACCGCCGTGATCGCCGATGGCTACGACGTGGTGTGCCCGTTCGTCAACGATACGGTCGACGCCGCCACGCTCGAGCGCCTCCAGAAGGGCGGCACGCGACTCGTGGCGCTGCGTTCGGCGGGCTTCAATCACGTCGATCTCGGGGCGGCGCAGCGTCGTGGCATCACCGTCGCGAGAGTGCCCGCTTATTCGCCGCATGCGGTGGCCGAGCATGCCGTCGGGCTGATCCTCGCGCTCAACCGCAAGCTGCCGCGCGCCGTGTCGCGCACGCGCGAAGGCGACTTCTCGCTCGCCGGGCTGCTCGGTTTCGACCTTCATGGGAAGACGGCCGGCGTGATCGGCACGGGCATCATCGGCCGGTGTTTTGCGCGCATCATGGCGGGCTTCGGCATGCAGGTGCTCGCCCATGATCCGGGCCCGCCGGCCGCCGACTTGCTGGTGCTCGGCGCGCGCTACGTGCCGCTCGATACGCTGCTTGCGCAGTCCGACGTGGTGAGCCTGCATTGCCCGCTCGTGCCCGCAACCCGTCATCTGATCGACCGTCACGCGCTCGCGAAGATGAAGCGCGGCGCCATGCTTATCAATACCGGCCGCGGCGGGCTCGTGGAAAGCACCGCACTCGTCGATGCGCTCAAGAGCGGCCAGCTGGGACATCTCGGACTCGACGTGTACGAGGAAGAAGGCGGCCTGTTCTTCGAGGACCACTCGGATGCGCCACTGCAGGACGACGTGCTCGCGCGTCTCCTGATGTTTCCGAACGTGATCGTCACATCGCACCAGGCGTTCTTCACGCGCGAGGCGATGAGCGAGATCGCGCAAACGACGCTGCGTAACGTGGAGGCCTGGCGCAACGGCTCGCCCAGCAATCTCGTGGAAGCGCCGCACGGCTGAAGCGCCACGTGCGCGGCGACACGCCAAAGCAAAGCGGGGCGCGCACAAGCCGCCCCGCTTTTTTGCTTCCTGCTGCTACGCGATTACGCCTCGACCACGCTCAGCGTGACGTCGATGTTGCCGCGCGTCGCCTTCGAGTACGGGCAGATCTGGTGTGCCGTTTCGACGATGCGCTGCGCCGTCTCGCGATCGACGCCCGGCAGGGTGACGTTCAGGCGGCCGCGCAGCTTGAAGGCGTCGTCGGCGTTGATGAGGTCGATCTCGGCGTCGACTGCCACGTCGCGCGGCAGCGTCGTGCCGAGCTTCGTGGCGGCGCGGCCCATCGCGCCGATGAAGCACGCCGACCAGCCCGCCGCGAACATCTGCTCCGGGTTCGTGCCCGGCGCGCTCGATCCGGGCGGCGAGAGCTTCACGTCCAGACGCCCGTCGTCGCTGCGTGCCGCGCCATCGCGGCCGCCGGTGGTGTGGGTCTTGCCGGTGTACAGCACTTTTTCTGCCTGACTCATGGTATTTATCTCCTAGGGTTAGCGTCGTTGGGACAATGAATTAGCTGCCGCGGTACAGTTGCTGGATCGCGGCGAGCTGGCCGTCGTGCTGCGCCTGAACCAGTTCCTGGCGAACCTGTGCACGCGTGATCTTTGCGTTGGCCGCATTGCTGGCGGGCATCCATGCCTGGCTTTGCTGAACTGAGGGTTGCGCGGCGACCGACTGAGCGGGCATGGCGGCGAAGGCCGGAGCGGCGGTGAGGACCGCGGCGCTGGCGGCGAAGGCGAGGGCGAGCTTCGAGACGTTCATGACTTTCTCCTTGGAAGGGTTCGGAAATCCGTCCGGTCAACAGCAAGTTCCGGCGTTGATGCATTACAACCACCGGACGTATCTGCCGTGTTTCATGAACGCCGCGTTTTGCAAGGGTATGTGTCTGTCGTCGGCGCTTATACATTGCGATACAAACTCGCCGCTCTTTCAATCCCGCTCGCGCCGCAGCGATCCTGGCACGCCGACGCTTTTTTGATTCGTTTTGTGTACGCGCTCGCAACAGACACATTGGGATACATGGCGCTTTTCCTGCCCGGTTATAAATTCACCGGGGCATTTGCCTGCCGCCGCGAGCGCGATCGACCGGTTGAACGATCTGCTGCCGCCGGCTCATCAACGAGGCCAAGCCGTTCGGGCGCGGCCTGCATGCACAACAAGGAGAAATGGTCATGTCAGATCCCGTCAACGTCCGGCGCCGTCGCCTTCTCGGCACGTCGCTTGCCGGCCTCACGCTCGCGGACTTCGCATTCGGCGGTCTCGCGCACGCACAGTCGGCTGGCGGCACGGAAGGCAACTCGCGCACGGGCAACGGCGTCTCGTTCGGCCCGATCAAGCAGGTCAACGCTGGCTTGCTCAATGTAGGCTACGCCGAAGCGGGTCCGAAGAACGGTCCGGTTGTGATCTTGCTCCACGGCTGGCCGTACGACATCTATAGCTATGTCGAGGTCGCACCGATGCTGGCCGCGTCGGGCTATCGCGTGCTCGTGCCGTATCTGCGCGGCTACGGCAGCACGCGCATTGTCTCGGACGACACGCCGCGCAACGGCCAGCAGGCCGTCACCGCTGTCGATCTGATCGCCTTCATGGACGCCCTGAAGATCGATCAGGCCGTTCTGGGCGGCTACGACTGGGGCGCGCGCACGGCGAACATCGTCGCGGCGCTGTGGCCCGAGCGCGTGAAGGGAATGGTCTCCGTGAGCGGCTATCTGATCGGCAGCCAGGAGGCGAACCGCAAGCCGCTGCCGCCGCAAGCCGAACTGCAGTGGTGGTACCAGTTCTACTTCTCGACCGAGCGCGGCGCGCAGGGCTATGCCGCGAATCGCGACGCGTTCAACAAGCTGATCTGGCAACTCGCCTCGCCGAAGTGGAACTTCGACGACGCGACCTACGAGCGCAGCGCAGCGTCCTTCCAGAATCCGGACCACGTGGCCATCGTGATCTCGAACTACCGCTGGCGCCTCGGGCTCGTGCAGGGCGAGGCGAAGTACGACAGCCTCGAGCAGCGTCTCGCCGCCGCGCCGGCCATCACCGTGCCGACCATCACGCTCGAAGGCGACGCCAACGGCGCGCCGCATCCCGCGCCGGCCGCTTACGCGAAGAAGTTCACGGGCAAGTATCTGCACCGCAATCTCGACGGCGGCATTGGCCACAATCTCCCGCAGGAAGCGCCCAAGGAGTTCGCGCAGGCCATCCTGCAAGTCACGCATCTGTGACGGGGGCCGCGATGCAAGCACGTTTTCTCAGGCATCGCGCGCCCGTCGCGCTCGCCCTGCTCGCGGGTCTCGCGCAGGGGCCTGCCGCATGGGCCCAGCAAGGTACGCAAGCGCCGGGCCAGGCCGCCTCGCCGATCTACGGCGTGACGATTCCGCCCGGCTACCGCAAGTGGGAAATGATCGCGCCGGCCGAGGAGGCCGCGCCGCTCGACGAACTGCGCGTGGTGCTCGGCAATCCGGTTGCGATCAAGGCCATCGAGAATGCGACGCTGCCGTATCCCGACGGCACGATCCTCGTGAAGCTGGCGTACAAGCGTAAGCAGTCCGACGATTTCGGGCCGGCCACGGTGCCGGGCCAGCCCACGACCGTGCAGGTCATGGTGAAGGACTCGCGCCGCTATGCGTCGACGGGCGGCTGGGGGTACGGGCGCTTCATCAACGGCGTGCCGGCCAACGAGGCGCAGCATCAAACCTGTTTTGCGTGCCACGCTTCGAAGGTGAAGGATCGCGACTACGTATTTACGCGTTTCGCGCCTTGACAGGGTGCAGGGGCTCCTGATTCAGGATCGGTGACATAATCCGGCAGTCGTCTTCACACTGATCGGGAGAGCCCCATGCAGCGGACGTACCGTGGAAGTTGCCATTGCCAGTCGGTGAAGTTCGAAGCCCTGATCGATTTCAGCAAGGGCACGGGAAAATGCAACTGCAGCTTCTGCGGAAAATTGCGCCTCTGGCTCGTCCAGGTTCGCCCGGAAGCTTTCGTTCTGCTCTCGGGCGAAAGCGAACTCACGCATTACGAAGGGAGCAACCCGGTGGCGCATCATCCGTTCTGCAAACACTGCGGCGTGCATGTATTCGATCGCGTCGATATGCCGAATGGAACGGGCTACCCCTATATCAACGTGAATATCATGTGCATCGACGACTTCGACCTGAACGAAGCCCTCGACGCACCAATGTACTATGCCAACGGTCTCGCGAATGACTGGGGCAATCCGCCTCGGGAAACGCGGCATCTCTGAGTGTTTCAGGGCGCTCGTCCCGTATGTTGGGCAACGCTGGGCCCGCGGGCGTCCAGTTGATGCCGTTCACACGTGAACTGTACGAATTCGGCGTGGAATCGTGAGGGTTCATCGAGCGTGCCGGCGTAGATCGTCACGATATCCGGCGCATGCTGCGGTGTGCCAAAGAGCAGGCTGCTGCAATGTGCACAAAAATTTCGCGTAGTCGGCATGCCGCTGCCGCCGGTCATCGTGTAAGACCGGATTTCGCCTTCGAACGAGAATTCATCCGCGCTCACGACGACCACCGGCAACCCGGCCGATCCTGAAGCGCGCTGACAATCACGGCAGTGACAAACGAGCTGCGCGAGCGCTCCGCCGCGCGCGTTGTATTGCACCGCGCCGCACAGGCAGCGGCCTTTCCAGTCCGTCGACATCGGTCTTCTCCCTTTATGCGGGTACGTGCGCATGTTACGCGTATAGTCGGTTGCTTCGCTCGCGATCTCGAAGGGAAAACATGGCGCAGAATATTTACGATGATCCGGATTTCCTCGCAGGCTACAGCCAGCTCCCGCGCCAGCTGCTGGGGCTCGAAGGCGCGCCCGAATGGCCGGCAGTTCGCGCGCTGCTGCCGGATTTGCGCGGCAAACGCGTGGCCGATCTGGGATGCGGCTTCGGCTGGGCATCACGCTGGATGCGCGAGCAGGGCGCGGCCTCGGTGCTCGGCATCGACATTTCGCAGCGCATGATTGCGCGCGCGAGGGCAGATACGGCGGACCCCGCCATCGAGTACCGGATCGGCGATCTCGACACGCTGAGCCTGCCCGGCGAGGCGTTCGACCTCGTGTACAGCGCGCTGGCCTTTCATTACGTCGCCGATTTCGGCCGCCTCGTGCGCACCCTTCGCGGCGCGCTCGCAGGCGCCGGCCAACTGGTCTTCACGATCGAGCATCCGGTGTACATGGCGGCGGCGAACCCGCACTGGATCAGTGGCGAGGCGGGCGACCAGCAGGGCCGCAAGACCTGGCCTGTCAACGGCTACGCCATGGAGGGCGAGCGCCGCACCGACTGGTTCGTCAAGGGCGTGCTGAAATACCATCGCACGCTGGGCACCACGCTGAACACGCTGATCGACGCGGGTTTCCATATTCAGCGCGTGAATGAATTCGCGCCGACGCCCGGGCAGATTCAGCAAACGCCCGCATTGGCGGAGGAACTCGAACGTCCGATGCTGCTGCTGGTTTCGGCGAATACGTAGCGTAGCGCCTTGAGAGCGCCGCCGCCCCGCAAGCCGGAGCGGTGGCGCCAGCCGATCATCCCTGCTTGCCCTGAATGCCCAGCAGATCGCGGACTTTCTGCTCGGTCTGCGCGTAGTCGCCCTCGCCGAAGTGGGTATAAACGAGCTTGCCGTTCTGGTCGATGAGGTAGACCGCCGGCCAGTACTGGTTGCCGTAGGCATTCCACGTCGCGTAACCGTTGTCCTGCGCGACCGGATACGTAATGCCGTATTGCTTGATGGCCTTCTGCAGGTTGCCGGTGTCGCGCTCGAACGAATACTCGGGCGTATGCACGCCGACCACCACGAGACCCTTGTCGCGATAGCGCGCGTCCAGCTCCTTGATGTGCGGGATAGTGTGCGCGCAGTTGATGCAGTCGAAGGTCCAGAAGTCGACGAGCACGACCTTGCCTTGCAGCTGTTTCAGGTCGAGCGGCGGGCTGTTGAGCCAGTTGTTGATGCCGGTGAAGTTGGGCGCCTGCGCGCCAGTCTGCAGCGCGGCCGAGCCGCCCGACGGCGCTTCGCCCGAAGCGTACGCGGCGAGCCCGGCGGTGGCGGCGAGGCCGATGGCGACAGCGGCAATCTTGAGACGAGAGATCATGAGGGTTCTCCTTGTGTGGACGACGAGCGTATTGGAACGCTCCCGCGTATCTGGCTCGTGTCCCGTTGGCGGCACTGTTGAAACGTAGTGTGTCGCCGCCGGGGCGCGATACGTAGCGATACAAATCGTCCACTGCGCGTGCCCAGCCTCGCGCGTGCCGCGGCACGCCGCGCGCGTGTTTGTATCGCTTTGTATCCAGCCGCTTTCGCGATACATGACGATGCACGACGCCCGCGTTCCAGACATTCCCCGGATACATGCCCGCGCTGAAATACGCCACATGGCAAGTCCGCCGACATTCGTCTGGAGACCGAACTCATGTTACTCATCGTCATCGCATTCGTGGGCGGTGCGTTCACCGTCCTGAGCCCCTGCATCCTGCCGGTCGTGCCGTTCGTGTTCGCGCGTTCCGAAGAACCTTTTCTGACTGGCCGGCTACCCATGCTGCTCGGCCTTGCGCTCACCTTCGCGCTGCTCACGGGGCTCGGCGCCGCCGGCCTGAACGGCGCGGCGCAGCTGAGCGAGTACGGCCGCTGGGTCGCGCTCGGGCTCTTCGCGCTGTTCGGCGCGGCGCTGCTCTTTCCCGCGCTCGCCACGCGCCTTTCCGGCCCGCTCGCGGCGCTCGCCGACCGCTTCATGGCGCGCTCGCAGGACGACGGGGCGTCGCGCCGCATCGGCTCCGCCGTGCTGCTCGGCGCCGCCACGGGCCTGCTGTGGGCGCCGTGCGCCGGGCCGATCCTCGGTCTCATCATCACCGGCGCGGCCCGCCACGGCGTGACCTGGCTGACCTGGGCCGCGCTCGCGGCCTACGCGGTGGGCGCCGCCAGTTCGCTCGCGGTGGTGGCGGGCCTCGGCCATCGCGCGATGGCCGCGCTCAAGCGCTCGCTCGGCGTGGGCGAGCATGTGCGGCGTGCGATGGGTGCGCTCGTGCTGCTCACGGTCGGCGCGATCGCACTGGGCGTGGATACGCGCCTGCTGGCGCTGGTGCCGGGCGCGCCGACCAATGGCGTGGAGGCACGCCTCGTCGACTTGCTTGCGAGCCCCGCTACGGCACGGCAAGCGCCGCGCGCGGAGCCGACGCGTCAGGAGGAGCGGCAAGCCCAGGCGCGTCCAGCGGTGCAGGACGAATCAGCGGCTCACATCGTGCGCGTGTCGATGCCGGCCCCGGCGCCCGCCGTCGATCTTCCGGTGGAAGGCCGTCTGCCCGCGCTCGACGGCGCGAACGCGTGGCTCAACTCCGCGCCGCTCACGCCCGACGCGCTGCGCGGCAAGGTCGTGCTGGTCAACTTCTGGACCTATTCGTGCATCAACTGCCTGCGAACCCTGCCGTATCTGAAGACGTGGGCCGACCGCTACCGTAACGACGGCCTCGTCGTAATCGGCGTGCACACGCCGGAGTTCGGCTTCGAGCATGACACGGGCAACGTCAAGCGCGCGCTGACCAATCTGGACATCCGCTATCCCGTTGCCGTGGACAGCGACTACCGCATCTGGAACGCCTTCGGCAACCAGTACTGGCCGGCGTTCTATCTCGTCGATGCCCAGGGCCGCGTGCGCTATCACCACTTCGGCGAAGGCGATTACGCGCAGGCCGAGCAGGCGATCCAGCAACTGCTGGCCGATAACGGCCGCGCCACGGCTGCGGCCACGCCGAAAGCACCGCAGGCGAGCGGCGCGCTGGCGCCCGCGGATCCGCGCGACATCGGCTCGGGCGAGACGTACGTGGGGTATCGCGAGGCGCAGGGCAATGCGAACGCGCAGCGCGTGCAGGCCGATACTGCTGCCGCGTACACGTTGCCGGGGCAGCTCGACTTGAACCAGTGGGCGTTCGGCGGGCAGTGGAACGTGGGCGCCGAGTCCGCCGTGGCGAGTGCGCCGCAGGCGAGCATTGCCTATCGCTTCCATGCGCGCGACCTGCATCTGGTGCTCGCGCCCAGCGCCGACGGCAAGCCCGTGCGCTTTCGCATCAGCATCGACGGCGCGCCGCCGGGCGCCGCGCACGGCGCCGACGTCGCAGCGGACGGCAGCGGCGTCGCCACGAGCGCGCGCCTGTATCAGCTCGTGCGGCAGTCCGGCCGCATTGGAGATCACACCTTCGAGATCCGCTTTCTCGACCCGGGCGCGCAAGTCTACAGCTTCACGTTCGGCTGATACGCGACGCGCTATGCCATGCCGCGCCGCCGTGCCCTCGCGGGCCGGCGGCGTTTTGCGTTACGGCCCGCGCCGCGCATCGCGGCGGGCTTTTTGTAGCGCAATGTATCTGCGCGCAATTCGGACACGTTGATATGCAAACCGCGCCCCAAATGGAAACACGGCAGATACATCCGGACGTTCAAATACACCTACGCCAGCTCGATACACCCCTCGCGCTGAACCGAACCCGGTTTGAACCCGATCGCTGTCTACCTCATTGATCTTTGGAGAACGTCATGAAAGCCCTCAAGCTCCTCGCCCTTGCAGCTCTTGCCGCCGCCCCGGTTCTCTCGTTCGCCCAGTCGAACGAGCCCGTCACCCGTGCGCAGGTGCGCGCCGAACTCGTGCAGCTGCAGAAAGCCGGCTACAACCCGGCCGCCGACGAAACCCAATACCCGCGCAACATCCAGGCAGCGCTGGCGCGCGTGGAAGCCACCCAGGTCGCGCAACAAGCCGCTTCGTCGTCGTATGGCGGTGTGGCGGACGGGGCGTCCGATGCGTCCGCTCCGCGCAAGCCGCATCACGCCATGAACGGCACGAAGGCCGCGCGCGCCGCCCAGGACGATATCCCCGGCCTCGGCCCGATCTACGCGCATTCGTAATCCGCCTTTCCCGACCCACCGAACGACCCGATAAGAGAAGAGAGAAAAACGATGGCTTCGATCAAGCAGATTTTCACGTCCGTGGCGCTCCTCGGCGGCCTGTTCGCGCTGCAGGCGGCGCATGCCGCGCCGCCGCAGGACCTGAAAGGCACCAACGTCGTGCTGGTGCACGGCGCGTTCGCCGACGGCTCCAGCTGGAACCGCGTGATTCCGTTGCTCGAGGCGCGCGGCCTGCACGTCGTGGCCGTGCAGAACCCGCTCAGCTCGCTCGCCGACGACACGGCCGCAACGAAGCGCGTGATCGAGCAGCAGAAGGGCCCGGTGGTGCTGGTCGGCCACTCGTGGGCGGGTGTCGTGATCAGCGAAGCGGGCAACGACGAGAAGGTGAAGTCGCTCGTGTACGTGGCGGCCTTCGCGCCCGACAACGGCCAGTCGATCGCCGATATCACCCAGGGCCAGCCGGACGCGCCCTGGGCGAGCGAACTGCGCAAGGACTCGGCGGGCTACCTGACGCTCTCCGACAAGGCGATCGGCGAGGACTTTGCGCCCGACCTGCCTCCCGTGCAGCAACGCATCGTGGCGGCCACCCAGGGCCCGTGGTTCAGCGGCGCGCTCTCGCAGAAGGTCACGCAGGCCGCGTGGCACGACAAGCCTTCGTATTTCGTCGTGACGGCGCGCGACCGCATGATCGACCCCGCGCTGCAGGAATCGATGGCGAAGCATATCGGCGCAAAGGTGACGCGCGTGAACGGCAGTCACGTCTCGATGCTGAGCCAGCCGAAAGCCGTGGCCGACGCGATCATCGACGCGGCGGAGCACGCGCAGCAGGACGCAAAGTAACCGGCCCGCGCCAGCCGTGCGGTGGAGGCGCTTCCACCCGCGCGGCAGCTAGCCTGCCACCGACATCGCACCCGAGGAGCACCTGAATGCAGCGCTGGGTACAGGGACTGATAATCTGCACACTTCCGTCATCGTCCGGAATTTCCGCCGTGCGCCCATTCAGTGCTCTCATCATGCTTGTCGGCGTCCTGCTCGCATCGGCAGGCTATGGCGCGACGTTCCTGTTTTCCATGCACGTGCGCGCCATCGGCGGGAACGACATCAACACCGGCGTGGCGCTCGCGGGCGCCGCGCTCGGCACCTTCGTGGGCGTCTCGCTCACGGGCTGGGTTGCCCAGCATGTGGGCGCGGCGCGCATGGCCGCGCTCGCGGCGCTCTGCGTGGGTGCGGGCGTGGTGAGCTTCGCGCTCGTCGAGCACGTGAGCAGCTTCGACGTCGTGCCCGGCTTCCTCGTGGGCTTCGGCTGGGGCGCGTTCTGCCTCGCCGCGCCCATGGCGCTTGCCGAGCGTACCAACGACGCCGAGCGCGGTCTCTGGTTCCTGCGCTTCGCCACCATGCAGATGACGGGCATCGGCGCCAGTCCGGCGCTCGCGGGCTTTGCGATCCGCTTCTGGCGCATGCCGCTTGGCGGCGTGCTCTACACGATCGGCGGCCTGTGCGTGCTGGCGGCCGTCCTGCTCGAACTGTTCGGCCGGCTCGCGCCGCACGTGCGCGCCGCTTCCACTGCCACGACGCAGGAGCCGGCCTCGCCGGACCCGTGGCTCCTGAAGATGGGCGTGATCGCCCGAACGCGCGCGGTGTATCCCATCGTCATCATCGCGCTGGGCGGCTGCGTGTTCTCGGGCCTCATGACGTTCCAGATGTCGCTCGTGCAAGGCACCGAGGCGAAGGCGACGACCTTCTTCAGCGTCTACACGGTGACGGTCATCGCCACGCGCTGGCTGCTCTCGCGCGTGGTCATCAAGATGCGCTCCGAAACCGCGACGAAAGTGCTGCTCATCATGATGGTGATGGGCAGCGCGGCGATGTTCGTCGTGCCGTTTCACGTGTTGTTCCAATCGGCGGCCGCGGTGCTGCTGGGCACCGGGTACGGGCTCGCTTACCCGATCGTCCAGCTCCAGGCCGTCAACGACTCCGTTGCCGCGCACCGCCGCGCCGCGCTGACGTGGTTCGTCGCGGCGTACTTCGTCGGCGCGTTCGGGTTTCCGACCGTCGGCGGCTGGGTGCTGGTGCACGGCGGCCGCGCGGCGCTGCTCGCGCTCATTGCGGCGTGCGGACTCGCGGCGCTCGCGCTGGCGGTTCTGCGCGACCGGCGGCGTGTCGAGACCTTATCGGCCAGCGCCTGAACAGGCCTGGCCATTCCCAATTTGCCAACGAACCGGAGGGATCGTGACTGAACTATGGCGTTTAACTGCAACTGAACTCGCCAGGCGGGTTCGCGCGCGCGAGGTGTCGGCACGCGAGGCCGCGAAGGCCGCGCTCGAGCGGCTCGAAGCCGTCAATCCGCTCATCAACGCGGTGATCGACTATCGGCCCGAATGGGTCTTTGACCAGGCCGACAGGATCGACGCGGCGATTGCGCGCGGCGAAGACCCGGGGCCGCTCGCGGGCGTGCCCGTGACCACGAAGATCAACATCGACCAGGCGGGCTTCGCGACGACCAACGGCACGCGGCTGCAAAAGGATCTGATCGCGCAGGTGAACAGCCCCGCCATCGAGAACCTCGTGCGCGCGGGCGCGGTGCTGCTCGGCCGCACCAATTCGCCGACCTTCGCGCTGCGCTGGTTCACGAGCAACCAGGTCCACGGGCATACGAAGAACCCGCGCAACGCGTCGCTCACGCCGGGCGGTTCGAGCGGCGGCGCGGCGGCGGCGGTCACGGCCGGCATCGGGCATATCGCGCTCGGCACCGACATTGGCGGCTCGGTGCGCTACCCGGCCTATGCGTGCGGCGTGCACGGTTTGCGGCCCAGCATCGGGCGGGTGCCGGCGTTCAACGCGTCGTCGCCCGAGCGGCCGATCGGCGCGCAGATGATGTCGGGCGCGGGCCCGATGGCGCGTACGGTCGAGGACCTGCGCCTGGCGCTCGCGGCGCTTGCCGCGCCCGACCTGCGCGACCCCTGGTGGGCACCGGCGCCGCTCATCGGGCCCGATGTGCCGCGGCGCGCGGCGCTCTGCCTGCGCCCGGGCGGCATGAGCATCACGAAGGAGGTGGAGGACGCCTTGCTCGACGCCGGCCGCCGGCTCGCCGAGGCGGGCTGGACGGTCGAGCAGATCGACGACGTGCCGCTCCTGCGTGACGCCGGCGAAGTGCAGGAACGCCTGTGGCTCGGCGACGGCTTCCCGGCCCTCGCCGACGCCGTGGCCCGCGACGGCGACCCGGGCGCGCAGGCGGTGGTGGACGGCGTGCGCGCCAAGGTCGCGGCGATGCCCGAGAACGTGGTGGTCCCGTCGCTGGTGCGCCGCACGACGCTCACGCGCGCATGGCGCTTGTTCCTTGCGGACTATCCCGTGCTGCTGCTGCCGGTTTCGGGCGAACTGCCGTTCCCCGACAACCTCGACATGCAGGGCGCGGCAGGATTCCAGCGCGTGTGGGACGCCCAGCTGACCATGCGCGCATTGCCCGCGATGGGCCTACCGGGACTCGTCGTCTCGACGGGCATGGTGAAGGACGTGCCGGTTGGCGTGCAGATCGTCGCCGGGCACTTCCGCGAAGACCTGTGTCTGCTGGCGGGCCAGGCCATCGAGGAACGCGGCGCGCCGCCTTCGCCGATCGACCCCGCCATGTAAGTCGGGGGCGGGCGTTATGCGGGCTTCTTGACCACGGTGTCGTGAGGGGTGAGCGCCTGCCCCTCACGGGTCTGCGGAAACATCGAAAGCAACGGCTTGCCCGTTGCTTTGTCGATCAACCACGAATGCCGTTCGCCGCGCTCGAACAAATGGCGCTCGCCCCACTGCTGAAGCGCGACGATGATGGGGAAGAGGCTTTCCCCTTTCTTCGTTAGCACGTACTCCTGATAGGTCGTGCCGTCGGAGGCAGGCCGGGTTTCGAGAATGCCGGCCTCGACGAGATGGCTCAAGCGGCCGGACAGGATATTGCGCGCCACGCCCAGATTGCGCTGAATGTCACCGAAGCGGTAGATGCCGTCGAAGACGTCGCGCAGGATCATCAGCGACCACCGGTCGCCGATCACGTCGACCGAGCGCGCGACGGGGCAGGTCTCCTTCTGCATGGATTTGCGGCTTGCCATGACGACTCCCTCTTATGCCAGTCCAGATTGACGCAATGCGTTCGCCTCACGTAGTTGCATTTTAAAACCAGTCGACATACCATTCAATCAGTTTTGTTTTGAAACTGGATTGAAGATCATGGAAGCGGATCCCGTTGCGCTTGCACCGCCGGCCCGCGGCGCTCCCGTGCGGCCGCACGCGCCGTTGCCGCGTGGCATCGTACTGCTGTTCGCCGTGGCCAGCGGTTTGAGCGTCGCCAATGTCTACTATGCGCAGCCCTTGCTGGACGCCTTGGCGCGCGATTTCGGCATTACCCGCGCCGCGATTGGCGGCGTGGTCACGGCGACACAGACCGGTTGCGCGCTGGCGTTGCTGCTGCTCGTGCCGTTGGGCGACAGGGTGGAGCGCCGCCGCCTGATGATCGCGCAACTGCTGGCGCTGGTGGCCGCGCTGGGCGTGGTCGGTCTCGCGCGATCAGTCGCGGTGCTGCTGGCTGGCATGCTGGGTGTAGGCATGCTGGGCACGGCCATGACGCAGGGTTTGATCGCCTATGCGGCCGCCGCCGCCGCGCCCGACGAGCGCGGGCGCGTGGTGGGCGCAGCGGGCAGTGGCGTGTTCATCGGCCTGCTGCTGGCTCGCGTGTTCTCCGGCGGCGTGAGCGATCTCGCCGGTTGCCGCGGCGTGTATGGCTGTTCCGCCGCCGTCATGCTCGCGCTTGCCGTGCCGTTGTGGCGCCGGCTGCCGAAACTGGCGCGCGGCGCGCTAGATACGATGAGCTATGTCCAGCTGATCATCTCGATGTTCGCGTTGCTGCGCTCGGATCGCGTGCTGCAGACGCGCGGCGCGCTCGCGCTGCTGATGTTCGCGACCCTCAATATCTTCTGGAGCGCATTGGTGCTGCCGTTGAGTGCGCCGCCCTACAATTTCTCTCATACGGCGATCGGGGCCTTCGGCATCGCCGGGGCGACGGGCGCACTGGCCGCCGCGCGCGCGGGCCACTGGGCCGACCGGGGTTGGGGCCAGCGCACCAGCGCTGCCGCGCTGGCGCTCCTGTTGCTGGCGTGGTGGCCGCTCTCGATGCTGGGACACTCGCTATGGATGCTGCTGGTCGGCATCGTGCTGCTCGATCTCGGCGGCCAGGCGCTGCACGTGACCAATCAAAGCCTGATTTTTCGCAGCGATGCGCAACTGCATAGCCGTCTCGTGAGTCTTTACATGCTGTTCTACGCGGTTGGCAGCGGGCTTGGCGCGATCGGCACGACGGCGACGTATGCCGTGGCGGGCTGGCATGGCGTGTGTATGCTGGGCGCGGCCACGAGTTTGCTGGCGCTCGTGTTCTGGACACTCACAGTGCGCAGCATGCCGCGCGCGGCCTCGTGCGCCTGCACATCGAATTGAAGCTTGAATGGAAACCCGAACCGGGAGACATGGATGGATGAACTGAAACTGCTGGCGGATGCCGACGCGCGCGGCCTGCGCTACCTCGAAGGCAACGCCACGCGGCGCGTTTTCCCCTCGAACGAAGCCATTGCGGCGCTCGGTGCGTTCGACGAACCGCTGCCCGCAAGCGGATTACCCGCCGAAGACACGCTGTCCCTGCTCGACCGCGTAGGCTCGCCGGCGACTACGGCTTCAAACGGCCCGCGCTATTTCGGCTTCGTGATCGGCGCGGCGTTGCCCGCGGCGGCCGCGGTGGAGCGGCTCATGCTGGCGTGGGACCAGTGCGCCTCGACGTTCGACAACTCGCCGGTCGCGGCCACGGTGGAACGCATCGCCGGCCGCTGGGTGCTCGAAGCACTCGACCTGCCGCGTGAGAGCGCCGTGGGCTTCGGCACCAGCGCCACCGCGTGCACGCTCGGCGCACTCGCCACGGCCCGGCGCGCGCTGCTGGCACGGCAAGGCTGGGACTTCGACCGCCAGGGGCTGATGGGCGCGCCCGAGATCAAGGTCGTGATCTCGGAACTCGCTCACATCACGGTGAAGAAGGCGCTGCGCATTCTGGGCTTCGGGCTGGATCGCATCGTCTACGCGGCCGTCGATGCTCATGGCTGCGTGGATGCGGCGCGACTCCCGCCGCTCGACGACCGTACGATCCTGTGCCTGCAGGCCGGCGAGGTGAATACCGGCGAATTCGACCCGTTTGCGCCGATCATCGCGCGTGCGCGGGCGGCCGGCGCGTGGGTGCATGTCGATGGCGCGTTCGGCCTGTGGGCGCGGACCTCGTCACTGGCTGCGCTGACCGAAGGCATCGAAGGGGCCGATAGCTGGACGACCGATGCGCACAAGTGGCTCAACACGCCGTACGACTGCGCCATGGTCATTTGCCGCGATGCAACGGCGCTGGCCGAGGCGATGAACAGCGACGCGGCGTATTTGTCCGCGAGCGCCGACGCGCAGAAGAACCTCACGCTGGAATTTTCGCGCCGCGCGCGCGGCATTCCCGTGTGGGCGGCGCTGCGCACGCTCGGACGCGGCGGTGTCGCGGCCATGGTCGAGCGCCATCACGCGCAGGCGCAACGCATCGGCGCGGAACTCGGGCGGCTGGGCTACGAGGTGCTCAACCGGGTCGTGCTGAACCAGGTGCTGTTCCGCTGCGCAACGGATGCGCAGACGCAGGCGCTGCGCAGCGCCGTGCAGGCCTCCGGCAAAACGTGGTTCGGCGGCACGATCTGGCAAGGGCGGCCTGCGTTGCGGATCAGCGTGTCGTCGTGGCGCACGCGGGATGAAGACATCGAAGCGCTCGTGCAACTGCTGGCATCGTTGCGCGGCGATTCGCGTGCGCCGTAGCCAACATCGGTGACAACGTTGCGCGCACAGCGAAAGAGGCGGTATGGCCGCGCACGGCTCATGACCTCGAGTCAACGCAGCAATGCGAGACTCAGCGCGATACCGGCCGCGTAAGTGCCGAGCGCGCCGAGAAATCGGGCGGGATTGGGTTTCGCCATCGAGGGAAACGCGATCAGCCCGACGACGAGCAGGCACCGGCAGGCGGTCGCGGCCACGATCAGCGCGAGCGTGACCGGCGAGGGCGAGCGTGTGCCCAGATAGAGAAACAGCACGGCCAGGAAGGGCACATATTCGGCGGTGTTCGCATGCGCGCGCACGACCTTGTGCAGCAGGCTGGCCGGGTCCGTCGCGCATCCCGAGAGCGTGCCTTCGCGAAAGCGAAGCATGGAAATGGACAGGCCGAGGCCAAACAGCAGGAGACCCAGCACGGCCACGCAGGCCAGCACAATTCTGTCCATTTGAAGCTCCCTGGCGAAAGCAGGCGATGCGATTGCTTGTGGTGCGCGCTAGCCGACTTCCACGCGGTTGCGTCCGCTGTCCTTGGCCCGATAGAGCGCCACGTCCGCGCGTTTGACGATCGCACCGAAGTCATCCTCGCCCGGCAGGCGTTCCGTCACGCCAATGCTCACCGTAAACGGCACAGGCTTGCCCAGCCGCCATTTGTGCTCGAAGTCCTGCTGCTCGATGGTCTGGCGCAGCTCCTCGGCCACGGCCGTTGCCTGCTCGATATCGAACTCGGGCAGGGCGGCGACGAATTCTTCGCCGCCCCAGCGGGCGAACACGCCAATGCGCCTGTCACTGTTCATCACGACCTTGGCCAGCACGCGCAGCACTTCGTCGCCGATGTCGTGCCCGTAGCTGTCGTTGATCTTCTTGAAGTAATCGATATCGAGAATAAAGACGGAGAGCGTTTTGTCCGCTTCCAGAAGCTGCTCGACGGTATCGGCAAATTCGCGGCGGTTCGGCAGGCCGGTCAGCTCGTCGGTCACGGCCTGTTTCTGGAGCAGGTCCATCAATTGCACGCGGTCGGCGATATCGCGAATCACCGCGGTGAATTCGATCAGCCCGCCCACGTTGATTTTCGAAATCGCGATTTCGACGGGCAACAGCGACCCATCCCGATGCAATCCATACACGCGGTTGCGCTCGTCCATCTGCCGCGAGCGCACCGGCGAGCGCGCGAACTGGTGGACATATTGCGAATGATTGCCGCGGAAGCGCTCGGGCAGAAGGTCCGTGATCGGTTGGCCGAGCATTTCCTCGGCGGAGTACCCGAACAGGTTTTCGGCGGCGCGATTGAACAGCGTGATGCAATGCTGCTGGTCGATCGTGATGATGGCGTCGTAGGCTGCGTCCACGACCGAACGAAAGCGCGACGTACTGACTTCCAGTTCGTGCGTCAGCAACATTTTCGTAGTGATTTCAAGGCCTGTGACCATGATTTCGAGCACGGAGACGCCGCTTTCGGCGTGGCGTATCGGCTTCAACGACAGGCGCCACCAGTGCGTTCCGTCCCTCAGGTCATAGGCTTGCTCGAGTTCCCGGGCGACGCCGGATTCGAAGCACTGGGTCAGTTTCTTGCGGAATTCGGTTCGGGCGTAGTTGGGAATGAGCGAATCGAACGGTGCCGGGAACGACTTGATCGCGCTACGCCTGCCGCCCGTCATTCGCATGAAATGATCGTTGCAGGCCGAAACCACGAACTGGCCCCGCTCGTCGCGGCCGATCATCGCCACGCTCGCCGCGATCTCGTCGACGAAATCGCGCATCATGTTCGACCAGTCGGCCATCGAGCCTCCTTTGCCCGGTTGCCCAATACACTGACGATATAGTAGTCCGCATTGCGCGGCGCGGCAGCGTAATGTGCCCAACGGACGTTTTCGAACATGCGGGTTCGCGCGCGTCCGGGCAGACCCAATCTGGCTCGACTTACCCGTGCGCGACGCCGCGACAGCACGCTGCGACGAGGCACGCATTGCCGCGATCACGCAGGGTTTCGACGCCTAGCGCGCCGCGACGATGCCTCCGTGCAGTTCCACATGCAGCACGACGAGCCACCGCAAAGGGCAGGCGCTCGCTACGCGCACGGCACGGCCGGGGCGAATCGCGGCCGGCTGCACGAAGCCCCACTCTCTCGCGCGCGACCACGCATGACGCGCATCGGAGCGTATCCACACGGCAAGCAGCGTGCAGCACATGAAGCAGAAGAATGCCGTGAGTCCCAGTGCAAAATCGGGGTGATTCGAATACGCGAAGAATGCGAACGCTGAAGTCAGTATGGGACTGATCAGCAGAATCAACGCGCACACGCGCAGCAATGCGCGTCTTTGCGGACTGATGGCGCGTGCGGCATTCAATGTGCGCCGAAGCGGCGAAGAGAGGTTGCGCATGCGAGCGGACCGAGACGCCGTCAATGCAACAAGGTCACGGGCACGCTGCAAAGCCGCCTGAGCCTTGCGAGCATCATCCATTTGCGCAGAAAGCCGAGATGGCTTGCGTCCACGAGAACGATATCCGCGCCGCCGCATTCCACGCACGCGGCAATGCTGCGTTCCGCGGGGCCAGGCGCGTGGCGCAGGCGGTACGGCACGCCTGCGTCCTTGAGAATCGCGCAGGTGGCGTCGAGCATGTCGCGGCCGTGCCGTTGTCTGCGCTTGCGGGCGCCGTCGCTCGCCTCGGCTTGCTGCATCGTCTCAACGATCTCGACTTCCACCATGCCGCGTTCGGCGAAAAGAAACGCGCTGTGGCGTGCGGCTTCGGCTGCGCCGTGCCGGTCAATGACGGGAATGAGGAGTTTCAACACGAATTGGCCCGAGAGATTGCGGATCAGCATGATCGTAGCGAACGGCGCGTAAACAAGCCGTAAAAGATTGCCCGCCGGCGTGTAAATACGGTGCTTCTTTACGGCATTTTTTCTTGTGCGCGGAAGAACGCCACGCCTACACTGGCGCGTCGAATCCGCCCGTGTCATTGCCATGTTTTGCCTCCCGCCGTTCAATCCTGTGTTTCTCCGCTAATCATGCCGATGCGTTTTAGAGGCTGGTTGAAGCTCGCGCTTCTCACGTTTTCCGTGGACCAGATACTGACTGCCGTGTTCGGCTACGTTACCCAGCAAATCGATCCGGGCATCTCGGACTTCGAGACAGTGATCTTTAGCTGCATTACGTGCCTGCTCGTCAGCAACTGGCTGGTGACCGACGCGCGCGCCGCGTGGGCCACGGCAAAGAAGCAGGGATTCATCGGGCCGGCGCGAACCGAAGGGAGTGCGCACGAAGCGCAACTCCAGATTGCCAACGCGTGCCCGCGACGCTGGCTCGTCGTGCTGCATCTCGAGTTGAATCCGCAGCTCGCACAAGGCATGTGAAATTTAGACACGACGCACCGCTATTTTTAACACCGGTTTTACGCGTTCGGGAATACGCTGAAGTTGTGTTCACAACCTGCGAATAGCAATTCAAATCTCATGGCTTGCGCAAATCCCATCCCCCGTTACGAGATCGTGGCGCCGACTCCGCGCCCGCTTGCGAAGGTCGTTCCGTTGCGGGCCCCGCGTGCCTGGCTCGAAGTCATGCTGAACGCGAATACCGAAGAAGCCGCGCGGGCGCATCTCGCGGCGCTGCTGCATTCGCCGCTCGGCGTCTATGTCGCGCAAACTGCGTTCGTGCGCGGCGCCATGCGCGTGCTACTCGATATCGCGCCCGAAGACATCGACTTCACGATGCATACGCTGATAGTCAGCGTGCCGGAAGCCACGATCGGCGCATTGCGCCCGCGCACCGGCAACAAGGGGGCCTGATATGTTCGAGGGAATCTGGTTGCCCATTGTGACGCCGCTGCGCGATGGCGAAGTGGATGTCGATGCGTTGGAACTGCTGACTGACAAATACGCGAGTGACGGCGTTGCCGGCATCGTCGCGCTCAGCACGACCGGCGAGGCGGCGCTCCTGAACGACGTGGAGCGCGTGACCGTGCTGCAGGCCATAACCGAGGTCGCAGCGGGGCGCGTGCCCGTGATCGCGGGCCTGGGCGGCAGCGATACGCGTGCGTTCGTGCACGATCTGCGCACGCTGGAACGGTGGGACGTGGCGGGCTTTCTCGTTCCCGCACCGTCGTATGTCTGCCCGGACCAGGCGGGGCTCGCATGGCACTTTGGGCAGATCGCGCGTGCCACGTCGAAGCCGTTGGTGCTTTACGATGTGCCGCATCGCACGGGCGTGCCGATCGAAGTCGAAACGGTGCGCGAACTGGCGGAATTCGACAATATCGTGGCCATCAAGGCTTGCGCAAGCGAGCGCTTCAAGGCGCTGGGGCAACTGCCCATCTCGCTGCTTTGCGGGACGGACGAAGCGTTTCTGGAGTGCGTCGAGGCGGGCGCCGCGGGCGGCATACTCGCCAGTGCGCACGTTTGCCCGGACCTGCTGCGCGATGTGCACGCGCTCGCGAAGGCGGGCTACGGCGAGGCGGCGGCGCGGCTGTTCGCGCGCTTCAAGGGCGTGCTGCGCCTGTTGTTCGCCGCGCCGAACCCGAGTGCGATCAAGGCCATGCTGGCGCTCGACGGCACCCTGTCGCACGAAACGCGCATGCCGATCCGGCCGGCTTCGCCCGCGCTCGTCACGCAACTCGAATTCGCCCGCGCCGTGCTCGACGACCTGCGCGCCGCCGCGCCGTCGCCCTGATTTCGCTGCGCACTCGCGCCCGCGCGGATTTTTTTTCGCGTTTTCGAACTTTCATCTTGTCGCGCTACTATCCCCCTACCGTGTCATGGGGAAACCGCGAAGATGAAGTACGAGAACGCCTTGCAGCGAGCGATCAAGGAGCGCCTCGAGCGCGCCATGGAGCTGGCCGAACTATTCGGTCTGTTGATCATCGGCATTGGCACCGTGGCCGCCATGGGCGCGCTGATTTGGCATATGGTGCATTCGGACGGCGTGACGCTGACCGACCTGCTGCTGATGTTTCTCTACCTCGAGATCTTCGCCATGGTCGGGCAGTATCTCAAGGCGGGTCAGCTGCCGGTGCGCTTCCCGCTCTATATCGCCATGGTGTCGATCGCGCGGGACCTCATCCTGCGCGCCGGCGCGAACACGGAGCTGCATTTGCTGGCTTCCGCCGGGGCGATCGTGCTGATCGCGCTGGGCGTGCTGATCATCCGCTTCGGGCAGGCGAAATATCCCAGCAACACCGATGAGCGGCGCGTGGAAGAGGCGAAGTAGGCCAGACCGGCTGCTGTTGCGCGGCTGCCGTTGCTGCCTTAGCGCACGCAAACCGGCCCAAGCCGCGCCGCGATGGTGCGGCACGCGGCGAGCAGGGGTTCGATGTAGCTGCGCTGCGCGTCATCCTGGCGGCGGAACATCGGCATGCTGACGCTCACGCAGCCCACTGCATGGCCATCGGCGCCGAGAATCGCCGCGCCGTAACACCAGATCGACTGTTCGTTTTCTTCGCGATCTTCCGCGTAGCCGCGTTGCGCCGTGAGTTCGATCTCGTCGCGGATCGCGCCGAGGTCGGTCATCGTATGCTCCGTGAAGCGCGCGCGCGGCGCCTGCGCGAGCAAAGGCTCGCGCTCGGCCGGCGTGAGCGTCGCGAGCCAGGCTTTGCCGACCGAAGTCGAGGTGAGCGCCACGCGGGTGCCGATGCGCCCGCGGACGGCATTGCGCTGGACGGCTTGTGGCGCGCGTGGCGTCATATCGAGCGCGATGCGTGATGGCGGCGACCGCGTGGCGCGGCTGAACATGATGAGCGCATCGATGCAGGGTGCGCTGGCGTTCCAGAAGGGCCTGGGTTGCGTGCACAGCCTGAGCCATTCGCTGGGCGGCATCAACCCGCGTTTGCATCATGGCACGCCGAACGCGATTTTCCTGCCGGCTGTGCTGCGGTTCAACGAACAAGCGCCTTCGGTGCGCGAGGAAGACAAGCTCGCCCGTCTCGCGCGAGCGCCGGTTCATGACGATCTGGACGACGAGCGCAACGCCGCCAAGCGCGATGAACGCCCCGACAATCGGCACCGCGCCGTAGCCGAGACCGGCCGAGAGTGCCGCGCTGCCTGCTGCGGCGCCCAGCGCGTTGCCGTGGCCTGGAGACCAAAGTGTTTTGATTTCGAGTCAAGAATGAAGGGCGCTTAGCCCGAAGCGCCCGCGTGCGCGGAGTCAGGCGTTATCGCGGCTTCAAAACCGTCGTCATATATTCGCTTGCGAATTCGATGAATGCCTGCACGCGCAGCGGCAGCCGCCTTTGCACGGGATAGACGATTTGCGCGGCGAGCGGTTTCGCCTGCCATTTCGGCAGGACGCGCACGAGGCGGCCCGAGATCAGATCCTCCTCGATCAGCCATTCCGGCAACACGGCCACGCCCAGCCCCATGCGCGCGGCCTCGCGCATGCTCGTCACGCCTTCCGAGATCATCACGGGCTCGATCTGCAACGTATGCGTCGTTGCGCCCGCATACAGCGTGACATCCCTCGAACCGCCGAATTGCCGGCTCGACAGTGCGATCCACGGTAAGACCTGGAGACTTTCCGGCTTGCTGGCGAACTTGTGATCCTTGAGGAACGCTGGCGAGGCAACCGGATAGCGGTGGATCTCGCCCAGCGAGCGCGCCACGACGCGATCGTCAGTGAGCGCCCCGGCGACGATACCCGCGTCGCAGCCCTCTTCGATCATGTGGAGCGGGCGGTTCGAATAGGCCAGCTCCATTCGCACAGCCGGGTGGGCCTGGATAAAGCTGCTGATCATCCGGCTCACCACGGACTGGCCGAAGTCGATTGTGGAAAACACACGGATATTGCCGCTCAGCGCGCTCTGATCGCGCCGCATGCGCTGGCCGGCCTCCTCGGCGAGCGCGAGCAGTGCCTGGGCGTCGGCCAGGAACTGATGGCCGGTTTCCGTGAGGCTCATGCGGTGCGTGTCGCGCCGCAGCAGCGCCGCGCCGCATTGATCTTCGAGCGAACGCAGCTGGCGGCTCAGCGTGGGCTGGCTCAGGTTCAGCTTGCGCGCCGCCGCGGAGATGCTGCCGCTCTCCACGATGGCAACGAAGGCCTGCAGCAGGCTCAGGTCGTTGAAGATGGTCATACGCGGGAAGCATAACCGATATTCCGGCTATGCGGCTACCGTGGGGCGTCGCCTGGCGGGAAGATGCACCCATCGCATCACGTTGCATCACCCACCCAACCGGAACGGAGAGTCACCATGAGCACGCAAGCCAACCCCAGCAAAGTCGCGATCGTTACCGGCGCTTCCCGCGGTATCGGCGCATCGATCGCCCGTCGCCTCGCGAGCGAAGGCGTCGCAGTCATCGTCAACTACGCCGGCCGCGCGGCGGACGCCAACGCAGTCGTGGAGGAAATCAAGGCCGCGGGCGGTCGCGCCGCGGCAATTCAGGCGGACGTGGCCGTGCCCGCCCAGGTGGCCGCGATGTTCGACCAGGCTATTACGCTCTTCGGCGGCGTGGATATCGTGGTGAACAACGCGGGCATCATGCAGCCGGGCCTCGTCAACCTGGCCGATACCGACGACGCCCTGTTCGACCGGCTCGTCGCGATCAACCTCAAGGGCACCTTCAATACGCTGCGCATTGCCGCGAAGAAGCTGCGCCAGGGCGGCCGCATCGTCAACTTCTCGAGCAGCATCCAGGCGCTCGCGCTGCCGGGCTACTCGGTGTACGCCGCCACCAAGGCCGCCGTGGAAGCGATGACCAACATCTTTGCCAAGGAACTGCGCGGCCGCAATATCACCGTGAATGCGATCGCCCCCGGGCCTACCGCAACCGAACTGTTCCTCAAGGACAAGACGCCCGAGCAGATCGAGCGCCTCGCGAAGATGCCGCCGCTCGAGCGGCTCGGCCAGGCGGACGACATCGCGGAAGTGGTGTCGTTCCTCGTCGGCAACGGCGCTGGCTGGATCGACGGTCAAACGATCCGCGTGAACGGCGGCATTGTTTGATGTCCTGATCAAGCGTTTTCATGACGAACGAGGAGCCAATCATGAAGAAGGTCATTGTCGTTACCGGCGCATCCAGCGGTTTCGGCCGCCTCGCCGCCGCAGCACTCGCCAGCGCCGGCCATACCGTCTACGCATCGATGCGTGCGACCGCCGGGCGCAACGCCCCGGTCGTCGCGCAGATGGCCGAATTCTCGCAGCACAACGGCGTGGATCTGCGCACCGTCGAACTCGACGTGCAGTCGCAGGCGTCCGTGGATGCGGGCATCGCCCGCGTGATCGCCGCAAGCGGGCGTATCGATGTGATCGTCCACAACGCGGGCCACATGGCCTTCGGGCCGGCCGAAGCGTTCAGTCCGGAACAGTATGCGCACCTGTACGACATCAACGTGCTAGGCACGCAGCGGGTGAACCGCGCGGTGCTGCCGCACATGCGCGAGCGCCGGGAGGGTCTGGTGGTGTGGGTGTCGAGCAGCAGTTCTGCGGGCGGCACGCCGCCTTATTTCGCGCCGTATTTCGCGGCGAAGGCCGCCATGGATGCGATTGCCGTTCAGTACGCACGCGAGCTTTCGCGCTGGGGCATCGAAACGTCGATCATCGTGCCGGGCGCGTTCACCTCGGGCACGAATCACTTCGCGCATGCGGGCAGCCCGGAAGACAAGGGCGTGGTCGCCGCCTATGAAGCCGGCCCCTATGCCGGGTTCGGCGAGCAGATCCAGAAGGCGTTCGCCGCCATCGTGCCGCCAGAAGCCGACGTCGGTCTTGTGGCCGAGGCGATCGTCGAGGTGGTCGATGCTCCCTTCGGGAAGCGGCCGTTCCGGGTGCACGTGGACCCGACCCAGGACGGCGCGGACGTCGGCTTTGCCGTACTGGACCGCGTGCGGGCGGAGATGCTGCATCGCGTGGGCCTGTCCGACCTGCTCGCGCCGCGCCGGCACGGCGACGCGTGATGCGACGGGCGGCGGGGCGCGCTTACTCCGTGACGCACTCCGACGCCTCGAGTCCGCGCAATGCCGCCTCGAACTCCTCGACAGGAATCGGGCGGCAGAACAGATAGCCCTGATACGCGTAACATCCGGCCGAGGCGAGGAAGGCACGCTGCTCCTCGGTCTCGACCCCTTCGGCGATCACGCCGAGGCCCAGGCTGTGCGCGAGCGCCACGATGGTGCGGGCGATCACGGCGTCGTTCGGATCGACGAGGACATCGCGCACGAAGGAGCGGTCGATCTTCAGTTGAGCGAGCGGCAGGCGCCTCAAATACGAAAGCGACGAATAGCCGATGCCGAAATCGTCGAGCGCGAAGACGATGCCGTTCGCCTTCAGCGCTTCCATTTTCTCGATGATCTCCTGCACGTTGTCGACCAGCACGCTTTCCGTCAACTCGAGCTTGAGCCGGTCCGCTCTCGCGCCGGTCTGTTCGAGGGTGGCCAGCACGCTTTGCACGAAGTCGGGCTGGTGCAGCTGCTGCACGCTGACGTTGACCGCAATGGTCAGGTGTTCGGTGTCGGGCTGCATGGCCCAGCGCGCCAGCTGGGTGCAGGCCGCGCGCAGCACCCAGCTGCCCAGCTCGGCGATGAGCCCGGTTTCCTCGGCCACGGGAATGAAATCGGCCGGGTACACGAGCCCGCGCAGGGGGTGACGCCAGCGCACCAGCGCCTCGACGCCGGTGACCCGGCCGCTGTCGATCTGCATCTGGTAGTGAAGCACGAACTCTTCGTTCTCGATGGCTTCGCGCAGCGCCGCTTCGAGCGCGGCACGCTCCACCACGACCGTCTGCATGTCGGGGTCGAAGAGGCGCACCGCGTTGCGGCCGCGTTCCTTGGACTTGTACATGGCGAGGTCGGCCTGCTTCATGAGGTCGTCTGTCGTCGCCTGGAAGCCCTTGAATACGGTTGCGCCGATGCTCGCCGTGCTGCGGTAGTCGATCTCGTCGAGTCGATAAGGATTCCCGAGCACAGCGAGAATCCGCTCGCCCAGGGCCTCGGCCTGGCGGGCCGCCTCGCAGGGAACGGGATTCAGATTGCCCACCACGACGACGAACTCGTCGCCGCCCACGCGCGCCACGGTGTCGCCCGCGGGTATGCTCGCCGCCAGGCGTTTCGCGACTTCCTGCAGCAGCAGGTCGCCCTTGTCGTGGCCCAGCGTGTCGTTCAGCGTCTTGAAGTGATCCAGATCGATGAACAGCAGGGCGCCACTCGTGCCGTTCCGCGCGCTGTCGGTCAGGGCGTCCTTGAGGTTGTCGAGCAGCAGCGTGCGATTGGGCAGGCCCGTGAGCGCGTCGTAGAAGGCCAGCTCCTTGATGCGCTGGTCGGCGATCTTGCGCTCGGTGATGTCGCGCCCGCTCGTGCGGAAACCGATGAAGTCTCCCTTCGAGTCGGTAATCGGCACCCACGAGGCGCAGAGCCACATGAGCGAGCCGTCCTTACGCACGCAGCGGAATTCCAGATTGTCGCCGCGCGAGCCCAGTTGCGCGCCGCGGAATTCGGGCGCGACGTAGGACGCGTCGCCCGGATAGATCACGGTGCAGGCGAAGTCGCTCATGGCCATGCACTCGTCGACGGTATAGCCGATGTACTGCTCCACCGCCGAGTTGATCCAGCGCGGCTTGCCTTCCGGCGACCACCAGATTTCCCAGTTGACCGTACAGTCCGCGATGGCGCGGAATTTTTCTTCGCTTTCGCGCAGTTCCTTCGTCATCGACGAGGCCATCCGTATCGCGCGGCTGCGGCCCGTCATCATGAGGCGCGTGAGCAGCGCGAGCAGCAGGCTCAGGCCCGTGCCGGTGATCGCGATGAGCGTTGCCGCGTCGCGGCCGAAGCGCGCCTTGAAGCCGTCGCGCGCCATCAGCTTGAGCATCCAGTCGTGTCCGCAGACCACGAGATATTCGGTCGCCGAAAGATCGCTGGGCAGGTGAAGAGCGGAGGCGCCCGACGTTCTGTAGAGCAATGCGTCCGGCGACGATTCCACGCCGTCGTAGATGGAGACCGAGAGGCCGGGCGGTTCCTCGCCGTAAAGGCTGGCGATGACGTCGTGCATGCGAAAGGACGCGTAGACCCAGCCCACCAGCTGCGCCTGGCGTTCCGTGGCGTTTTCCGGCGCGGAGCCGTGTGTGTAGACCGGCATGTACATCACGAAGCCGGGGTCGGCGCCGGGATCGGTATCGACCGAGAGGCGCACCTTGCCGGAAATCGTCGCCATGCCGGTGTCGCGCGCCTGCTCCATGGCGCGCCGGCGCACCGGGTCGGCCCAGGCGTCGAAACCGGGCGCCGCGCGATTGGCGCCGATATACGGCTCGCGCTGAATGATGGGGGCGTAGTTCGCCCGCGGACCGTCGGGCTCGATCGCGTAGCCCGGCAAGCCGCGCTGCTGCATGGCCGTGATATGCGCGGCCTTTTGCGTCTGCGGCACCCACGCTATGATGCCGATGGCCTGGATGCCGGAAAAATTGGCGTCGAGATTGAGCGTATTGACGTACGCGCGGAACGCGTCGCGATCGACCTCGCCGCTGGCGGCAAACAGGCTCTGCACGCCGCGCAGCAACAGCTCGTACGTGCCCATGCGCTGTTCGACGCGGCTCACGACGTCGCCGAGCGAGTAGTCGAACTGCGTGAGCAGTTCGTGGCGAGCCGCTTCCCGCTCGTGGTTCCAGAGCGTCCAGGTCACGCCGAGTGCGGCGGCGAGAACCAGTAGCGGGAGCAGAACGAGGCGCGTCCGGGTCATGGCGGCGTCTAGAAGGGGACCATCGAATCGGCGAGGTCAGGCTTGAAATACTTCGTGAAGATGCGCCGCACCGTGCCGTCGGCGATCATTTCGTTGACGAGGGCGCGCCACTTGTCCCGCTCCTCGGGCGAGAGCGCCTTCTTCGACATGATGAGTCCATGCGGAATGGGTGGATCGTCGAACTCCACGATATTGGTCACGCTCCGAATCTTCGCTTCATCGATGGCGGGATAATCGAACGGCTCGATGATCATTCCCTGAATGCGGCCAAGGATCAGCGCCTGGTAAAGCGGCTCGAGGCCGCCCGCCTGACTCACGCGGTTTTCGGCGGAGAGCGAATCGACCAGCCGGTTGGCCGACTTGCTGTAGCGGAAACTGCGAATCACGCCGAGCTGAAACTTGTCGTTGTGCTCGAAATCGGCCAGTTGATGGATGCCCGAATCCTTGCGAACCAGCAGATAGTACTTGTTGCTGAAGTACCAGGCAAAATCCGCGTATTGATTGCGCTCTTCGTTGGCAATGCCCGAAAGACTGAAATCGAGCGCGCCCGATTCGATCAGTTTCCAGATACGCGCGCGCGACATCAGGCTCACGCGGATCTGGCAGCCGCTGCGCCGCGCGAGGGCGTCGGCGAAGTCCTTGTCGATGCCCGTGTCCGTGTCGACGGAGTAGAGCAGCCCATGATCGTGTAAGGCGAGCGTAAATGAGCGCGAGCAGTCGGGGCCTGCGGCAACCGCGGTGCCGATGCAACCGAGCGCGAGCAGCAGGCCACCAAGGCAGGTTCGAATCACAGCGTCTCCGTTGCTTGTCAATGGCCCGATGGTGGTGCATCGGGCTGAAAACAGTCTTCACGTCTTATCGGCAGCGTGCTGCAATTCTTGAGACAATTCCAATTGTTTTTTTTGCACGTCTTTCGTGCAGGCGCTGGGGTGTTCAGGCGGGACAATTGCCGGTTCGCGCCAGACCGCGGCGGCCAAAAAAAAGCGCCGGCGCAAGGCCGACGCAATTTTCAAAACGGGATCGTGTAAGGAAGGCTCAGCCAGAACGTGGCAGAACGTGGCCCTCGCAACGGACGATTTAGCCGATACGCATGACGCTCAGTTCTCTTCCACGGGATCGCGTTTCAGCATGCTTTTCGGAATCGACAGAATCAGAACGCAGCTCACGAGCAGACACGCGCCCAGCGCATAGGTGCCGTTGTTGATGTCGCCGGTCAGGTCCTTCGCCACGCTGGTGATCATGGAGCCCGTGAAGCCGGACAGGTTGCCGACCGAATTGATGAGCGCAATTCCGGCCGCCGCGGCCGTGCCGGAGAGAATCTGCCCCGGGAACGTCCAGTAAATTGGCATGAGCCCGAGGATCGCGCAGGTGGCGATCGTCAGGAATACGATCGAGAGCGGCACGTTGTGCGCGAACAGTGCGCTCAGAATCAGGCCGATGCCGCCGATACAGGCCGGAATGGCCGCATGCAGCCGGCGCTCGCCCGTCTTGCGCGAGTGCGACGCGTTCCAGATCATGGCGGCCACGGCGCTGAGATAGGGAATCGCGGTCAGCAAGCCGATATTGAACGTGCTCTTCACACCGGAAGCCTTGATGATGGAAGGCAGCCAGAACGCCAGACCATAGAAGCCGGTATTGAAGGTCAGCAGGATGAACGTCAGCAGCCAGACGCGCGGGCTTTTCAGCGCCGCCATGGCGCTATGCGTTTTCTTCGCGCTTTCCTGTTCGAGATTCTTTTGCAGCACGGCCTTTTCGGCGGCGCTCAGCCATTTCGCCGACTGAATGCCGTCGCCCATGCGCAGCAGCACCACGAAGGCGACGAGAATCGAGGGAATGCCTTCGAGCAACAGCATCCACTGCCAGCCGCCCAGCCCGAACAGGCCATGCGTGTTTTCCATCAGCCAGCCCGAGATAATGCCGCCGAGCGTGAGGCTCACCGGAATGGCGATCAGGAACCCCGACATCGCGACGCTCTGGCGACGCGCCGGAAACCAGTAGTTCAGGTAAAGAATGATGCCGGGGAAAAACCCCGCTTCGCAGACGCCGAGCAGAAACCGCAGGATGTAGAACATCGTCGAGGTCTGCACGTGAAAGAAACTCGCGAGCGGCGCGATAAAGGCGAGCGACGAAGACACGATGCCCCACGTCACCATGATGCGCGCGATCCAGAAGCGCGCGCCATAGCGATGCAGGAGCAGGTTGCTCGGCATCTCGAAGAGGAAGTATCCCCAGAAGAAAATGCTTGCGCCCACCGCATAGATACTGTCGCTCAGGCCGAGCGAATCGAGCATCTGCAGTTTGGCAAAGCCGACGTTCACGCGGTCGAGGTAGGCGACGACATAGCACAGAAGCAGAAGCGGCAGGATCCGCTTCAGTACCTTGCGGTACAGCTGTTCTTCGGCTTCGTTGACGGCGGCCGGCGAGTCCGCAATCTGGGTCAGGGTGGGCATGGGATGTGTCTCCTTTCACATGTGCCTTTGAATGGTCCCGCTGCTGGGGAGCGATTCCACGAGCTTCGTGGTGTACTTGCTGGATCTCGGCGCTGGCTGTGAACAGCGCGCTGTTTTGTTATCGGTAACACAGCGGGAGCTAAATTAGCATGAGACGAGGCGCCACGGCAAGTCGGAGACCGGCGCCCAGGTCGGGAAAACGCGTGGTCTCACCTGGTGCACAGGGCGGGCGCAAAGTGCTAATATCCAGAAATGTTACCGATAACAAACGGCGTGGACCTGCCCGCCGCATCGTCGAGACAAGGAACAAGCAAGTGAGTGATATGACCCAGCCCAACGCACGGCGCCTGCGCAGTCAGGAATGGTTCGACGACCCGGCCCATGCGGACATGACCGCGCTCTATGTCGAGCGCTTCATGAACTACGGTCTGACCCGGGAAGAATTGCAATCGGGCCGCCCCATCATCGGCATTGCACAAACGGGGAGCGATCTCGCCCCCTGCAACCGTCACCATATCGAGCTGGCGGCGCGCACGAAGGCGGGCATTCGCGACGCGGGCGGCATCCCGATGGAATTTCCGGTCCATCCGCTCGCCGAGCAGAGCCGCCGGCCCACGGCAGCGCTCGACCGCAATCTGGCCTATCTGGGTCTGGTCGAAATTCTTCACGGTTTCCCGCTCGATGGCGTCGTGCTGACCACGGGCTGCGACAAGACCACGCCCGCTTGCCTGATGGCCGCGGCAACGGTCGATATGCCCGCCATCGTGCTGTCGGGCGGCCCGATGCTCGACGGCTGGCATCACGGCCAGCGTGTCGGTTCGGGCACGGTCATCTGGCATGCGCGCAATCTGCTCGCGGCCGGCGAGATCGACTACGAGGGCTTCATGGAGCTCACGACGGCTTCGTCGCCCTCCATCGGCCACTGCAACACGATGGGCACGGCGCTGTCGATGAACAGCCTCGCCGAAGCGCTGGGCATGTCGCTGCCCGGCTGCGCCAGCATTCCGGCCGCTTACCGCGAGCGCGGCCAGATGGCGTACGCAACGGGCAAGCGCATTGTCGACCTCGTGCGCTACGACATGCGGCCCTCGCGCATCATGACGAAAGAGGCGTTCGAGAATGCCATCGTCGTGGCCTCCGCGCTGGGTGCGTCCACCAACTGCCCGCCGCACCTCATTGCGATCGCGCGGCACATGGGCATCGAGCTGAGCCTCGAAGACTGGCAACGCGTTGGCGAACAGGTGCCGCTCATCGTGAACTGCATGCCGGCAGGCGAGTATCTGGGCGAGAGCTTCCACCGCGCGGGCGGCGTGCCCGGCGTGCTGCGCGAACTCGATCGCGCGGGCCTCGTGCACCGCGAATGCCTCACGGTATCGGGCCGCACCATTGGCGCCATTGCCGACAGCACGCCCGAGCCCGATCGCCAGGTCATCAGGACAACCGATGATCCGCTCAAGCACGGCGCGGGCTTCATGGTGCTCTCGGGCAACTTCTTCGACAGCGCGATCATGAAGATGTCGGTGGTCGGCGACGCCTTCCGGCAAACCTACCTGAGCGAGCCGGGCGCGGAAAATTCCTTCGAGGCGCGCGCAATCGTGTTCGACGGTCCCGAGGACTACCACGCGCGCATCAACGATCCGTCGCTCGAAATCGACCAGCACTGCATTCTCGTGATTCGCGGCACGGGCACGGTGGGCTATCCGGGCAGCGCCGAGGTGGTGAACATGGCGCCGCCGGCGGAACTGGTGCGCCAGGGCATCACGTCGCTGCCCACGTTGGGCGACGGCCGCCAGAGCGGCACCTCGGCGAGCCCGTCGATCCTGAACATGTCGCCCGAGGCGGCGGTGGGCGGCGGCCTCGCGCTGCTGCAAACGGGCGACCGCATTCGCGTGGACCTGAATGCGCGCAGCGTGAACGTGCTGGTCGACGAAGCCGAGCTTGCGCGGCGCCGCGAAACGGCGCACTTCGAGGTTCCGCCGGCACAGACGCCCTGGCAGGAGCTTTACCGCAAGACGGTGGGGCAATTGTCCACGGGCGGATGCCTCGAACCGGCCACGCTCTATCTGAAAGTCATCGCCGAGCGCGGCAACCCGCGCCATTCGCATTAACCCGGACACCCAACTGGACGCACCATGACCTCGAACACCCCCTCAAACTGGCTACCCGGCGATGTCGGGCAGGCGCTGCTCGTTGGCCGCGTGTGGCGCAAGGCAGGCGAACATGAAGGCCCTGCTGTCGTGCTCGTGCGCAACGGCGAAGTCATCGATATCACAGCCAGCGCGCCGACCACTGCGGATCTGTTCGACCGCGAGGACCTCGCGCAATTCGCGCGCACCGTGAGCGGCGAATCGCTCGGCCCGGTGGAAAAACTGATCGAAGCGAATCTGCCCGGCAGCGGCGAGCCCGCGCTGCGCCTGCTCGCGCCCAACGACGTGCAGGCGATCAAGGCTTGCGGCGTGACGTTCGCGGTGAGCCTGATCGAGCGCGTGATCGAGGAGCAGGCGGGCGGCGATCCCGCCAAGGCGCAGGAAGTGCGCGAAACCATCGCGGCCACGATCGGCACCGATCTCTCGAAGATCAAGCCGGGCTCGGAAGAAGCGATGAAGCTCAAGGCGGAACTCGAGCGGCGCGGCGCGTGGTCCCAGTACATGGAAGTGGGTATCGGGCCCGACGCGGAAGTCTTTTCGAAGTCGCAGCCCATGTCGGCGGTGGGCTTCGGCGCAGCTGTCGGCTTGCTGGCCGCTTCGGTCTGGAACAACCCCGAGCCGGAGATCGTGCTGGCCGTGAACAGCCGCGGCGAGATCGTCGGCGCGACGCTCGGCAACGACGTCAACCTGCGCGACATCGAAGGCCGTTCGGCGCTGCTGCTCGGCAAGTGCAAGGACAATAACGCCTCGTGCGCGATCGGCCCGTTCGTGCGTCTGTTCGACGAGTCATTCAGTCTCGACACGGTGCGCAAGACGAGCGTCGCGCTGCGCGTGGAGGGCACGGACGACGACTTCGTGCTGGAAGGCATCAGCCACATGAGCGAAATCAGCCGCGACCCGGCGGACCTCGTGGCGCAGACGTGGGGCCCGCATCACCAGTATCCCGACGGCTTCATGCTGTTTCTCGGCACCATGTTCTCGCCGATCAAGGATCGCGACACGCAAGGCGGCGGCTTTACGCATCATCTGGGCGACAAGGTCACCATCTCCGCGCCGGAACTCGGCGCGCTGATCAACACCGTGCAACTGAGCACGGCACTCGCGCCGTGGACCTTCGGCGTGCGCGCGCTCTATCGCAATCTCGCTGCGCGCGGATTGCTGTGAGTCACTGAATCGGGAAACGCGACATGAACCAGTTCGACAATTACATCGGCGGCCAGTGGGTGCGCGGCGCCACGGCCTCCACCAACATCAATCCCTCCAATCTCGACGACGCGATCGGCGAGTTCGCGCAGGCAGACGACGCGCAGACGCGCGACGCCATCGCCGCCGCGCGCAAGGCCTTTGCGCAGTGGTCGCTGTCCACGCCGCAGCAACGCTTCGATTTGCTCGACCAGGTGGGCAGCGTGATTCTCGCGCGCAAGGCCGAGCTGGGCCGCCTGCTCGCGCGCGAGGAGGGCAAGACGCTGCCCGAGGCCATCGGCGAAGTGGGCCGCGCCGCGCAAATCTTCAAGTTCTTTGCCGGCGAGGCGCTGCGCCTGGGCGGCGAGATCGTGCCTTCGGTGCGCCCCGGCATGACCGTCGAAGTGACGCGCGAGCCGATCGGCGTGATCGGGCTCATTACGCCCTGGAACTTTCCGATCGCCATTCCCGCCTGGAAGATCGCGCCCGCGCTGGCCTATGGCAACACGGTCGTCATCAAGCCCGCCGACCTCGTGCCGGCCAGCACGTGGGAACTCGTGAAGATCATTGCGGAAGCGGGCGCGCCTGCCGGCGTGATCAACCTCGTGATGGGGCGCGGCTCGGTGGTGGGCGAGGCGATCGTCAGCTCGCCCGATGTCGATGCCGTGAGTTTCACCGGCTCGGTCCCGACGGGCCGCGCGATCGGCGCGAAGTGCTTTGCAACGGGCAAGAAGTTCCAGCTGGAAATGGGCGGCAAGAATCCCATGGTCGTGCTCGACGACGCCAATCTCGACGTCGCCGTGGAAGCCTGCATCAACGGCGCATTCTTCTCGACGGGGCAGCGCTGCACGGCGTCGAGCCGCCTCATCGTGACCGAAGGCATTCACGACCGTTTCATCGAAGCGATGAAGGCGCGCATGAAAACGCTGAAGACGGGCGACGCGCTGGCGGACGGCACGCATATCGGGCCGGTGGTGGACGACAAGCAGCTTCAGCAGGACGAGCGCTACATTGCTATCGCGCGTGAAGAGGGCGGCGAGGTGTACGGCGGCGAGCGCGTGGAAGGCGCCACGCGCGGCTATTTCCTCGCCCCCGCGCTAGTCACCGGTACGACCGCGCCAATGCGCATCAACCGCGAAGAAGTGTTCGGCCCGGTCGCCTCGGTCATCAAGGTGAAGGACTATCACGAGGCGCTTGCCGTGGCGAACGACACCGAGTTCGGTCTGTCGGCCGGCATCTGCACGACGTCGCTCAGTCATGCCAACCATTTCCGCCGCCAAGTGCAGGCCGGCATGGTCATGGTGAACACCGCAACGGCTGGCGTGGACTATCACGTGCCGTTCGGCGGCCGCAAGGGTTCGAGCTACGGCCCGCGCGAGCAAGGCAGCTATGCCCGCGAGTTCTACACCACGGTCAAGACGGCGTACGTCAATCCGGGCGCAGTGTGAAGCCGCGCGGGCGGCGTACGGAATACGCCGCCCGCGCCGGTTTTCAGATCATCCCGTGCACGACGGAGTGGGCGAGCCGCAGCAGATCGTCGAATTGCGTGACCAGTTCGAAACACACGAGAAACGTGAATGCGGCAGCCGCCCCTGGAAAGCGCACCATCAGGCGCAGTGCGGGCTCGGCGGTCCGCTTCCTGACGGCATCGCGCGTCATCAGCCAGGTAATCACCACGCCGATTGCGCCGCCCGCGATCAGATCCGTGGGGTAGTGATAGCCCAGATACGCACGCGGCAAGCAGATGATCAGTACCACATACGACATCGCCAGCGCGCCGACCACACGCCATACCAGAAAGATCCCCATCGCGATCGCCAC
Source organism: Paraburkholderia sp. EG287B (assembly GCF_040965595.1). Lineage (NCBI taxonomy): Bacteria > Pseudomonadati > Pseudomonadota > Betaproteobacteria > Burkholderiales > Burkholderiaceae > Paraburkholderia > Paraburkholderia sp. EG287B. The sequence continues at coordinate 56,941 of NZ_JBFRCG010000004.1, read as the reverse complement.
CCACAGCATGGCGTGATCGCTCGGAAACGAGCTGAAGTCGGTGAGCCCGGCCGCCCGCAGCGACGACGAGGCGAAATGCAGGTGCAGATCGGGATTGAAGAGCGGCCGTTGCCGGAACGGCAGAAGACGCGCGAGGAGGCGTCCCACGGCGAGCGCGATCAGGCCGCTGGCCACCGTGGCGATCATCATCTCGCGCCGCCACGCGCGCCGCTCGTTGGGCTGGAACCAGATCCACCAGATGAGCGGGATGAGGAAATAACCCTTGAACGTATAGAGCCCCACCATCACCCGGATCGCGTGATTGAGCAGTGGCGGCAGATCGACTTGGGTGAGGGCTCCCAGAATGACGGTATCGAAGCTGTTCATTTATTGTGGGCCATTCCGCTGGTTCTATTTACGAATGAGAAAGGCGGCCGGAAACGGAGGTCTCCGGCCGCCTTGGGGCCCGATGTTCCAGGCGCTGACAATCGTAAGTTTCAACTCAGTGCGCATAGGTAAAGAATCGAAAGCAAGTGTAAATCGCGCTTGCTCCCGCCCTCACTGCGCCGCAACGGCAGGCATCGTCCTGTGCGGTGTGCCTGCCGGCCCGCTGTTACGCCCCGTCACACATCGTTTCGTTTTCAAACGAACTGTGCCGCGTAACGTGTCCGTTATCGGGCACGACCCCACATCGTTTCGGGTGATTTACCCGGTTTCATCGCCTAGTTGGGCAGCAGCGAGCCGCTGCGCAGCGGCGTGGCGCCTGCCACCCACGCGACTTCCATCCCCGCCGTGGCGAAGCGCGTGCGTTGGCGTGCATACAGCATGCCGGTCACGGAACTCGTGATCGTGACGACGCGATCGGTCAGCGGGTCGACCACATCGGCGACCGGCTGGCCCGGTTCGACCCTCACGCCAACCGGTGTGCGGAACACGAGTACGCCGGAGGCCGGCGCGATGAGCGCTTCGGCGCCCGCGAACGGCGTGGCCGGGTATTCGAGCGCCGGCAGCGGCGCGGGCGCGCCCTCGATCACACCGCGATGCGTGAGGTAATTGATGATGGCGTTCGCGTCGCGCTCGGCGAAGTCGTAGCTCACGTCTGCCTGGCCGCGCAACTCGATCGTCACGGAAACCGCGCCGTTGGGAATCGGAAAGCGCTCGCCGTAGCGCTCGCGCAGCGCGGACCAGCAGAAGCTGTGGATCTCGTCGAACGGATTGCCGTCCGAATTGAGCGCGAACAGCGAGGCCTTCGCTTCGAGATAGCGCGCGAGCGGCTCGACATCGGGCCACAGATCGGGGTTCGTGTAGAGATGCAGCGCGCCTTCGAAGTCGCAATGCAGATCGAGCACGACGTCGGCGTCATACGACAGGCGCTGAAGCGCAAGCCGCTGCGAGCCGAGTTCGGTGGTGGGCGCCTGTTCGTCGAGCGCCTCGCGCATCGCAGCGCGCACGACGGCCACGTTCTGCTGTACGTCGGCGCTCAGGCGAGGACCGACACGCGGGAGCACGAGTCCGGCGAGATCGTGGAAGTGGCGGTTGAAGTTGGCCGCGGTGCCGCTTTCGAAGCGGCCGAGCAGCTGACCGAGCAGGCGCTGGTTGAGGCCGATGGGATTGGGCACGGGCACGACGACGACCTCGCCGCGCAGCTTGCCTGCGGCTTCGAGCGCGGCAAGGCGTTGGCGCAGCGCCCAGGCGACCAGCATGCCCGGCAGTTCGTCGGCATGCAGCGACGACTGGATGTAGATCTTCTGTGCGCCGGTGGGGCCGTAGTGGAAGCTCGTGAGGTGCCGCGCGGTGCCGAGCGCCGGCGAAATGAGCGGATGGGTCTGAATCTGCATGATGGCGAGAGGGCGGGGAAAGTTGCAGGCGGCGGAAAGGGCAAAAGGCGCGGGAGTGTCCCGCGCCTTCGTCGCGAATCGTATGCTCCGGTCAGGCTCAGGAACCGTACACGTCGAACGCGAAGTAGCGCGATTCGATCTTCTTGTACGTGCCGTCCTTGAGCATGTCGGCGAGTGCCTTGTCGATCTTCACCTTCAGGTCGGCGTCGTCCTTGCGCAAGCCGATGGCGGCGCCGTTGCCGAGGATGCCGCTGGGATCGCTGAGTTCGCCGTTCGTGAACGCGAAGCCTGCGCCGCGCGGGGTCTTCAGGAAGCTCAGGTCGGCCTGCACGGCGTCTTGCAGCGCGGCGTCGAGGCGGCCCGAGAGCAGGTCCGCATAGACCTGGTCCTGATCCTGGTAAGGCACGATCTTCACACCGTTCGGTGCCCAGTTGGCTTTTGCGTAGGCTTCCTGGGTCGTTCCCTGCTCGACGCCGACCGTCTTGCCCTTCAGCGAATCGGCAGCGGGCTGGAGGCTCGAGCCCTTCTTCGCGACGAGGCGGCTAGGCGTGTGGAAGACCTTCGACGAGAACGCGATCTGCGCTTCGCGCTGCGGCGTCATCGACATCGAGGAGAGCACGGCGTCGAACTTCTTCGCCTTGAGCGCCGGAATCATGCCGTCGAATTCGCTTTCCACCCAGACACACTTCGCGTTGATGCGTTTGCAGATTTCGTTGCCGACGTCGATGTCGAAGCCGACCAGCTTGCCGTCCGTGCTCTTCGATTCGAACGGGGGATAACTGGCGTCCACGCCGAAGCGGACCGTGGTCCAGTCCTTCGCGCAGACGGAGGTGGCGACGGCGAGCATCGCGATGCACAGGGCAAACTTCTTCATTGACGTGGAGTCTCCAGTATGTCTTTCGACGCCGCCATGAGGGATGGCGGCATGGTCAACAGCGGGCTGTCACGTCAGCCGTGTTGTATAGACAAGATAACGGCTCTCACATATTGAGACAACTAGGGTTTTTGCTGGCGGACGGTGTAAACGGGCTGACACGTGCGCGTTGCACACGGGAAGGAAGGGCGGGAGGCAGCGTGGAGTGCGCGTTGTAAGCGTTTATTGGCTAGACAACTTGGAGCGCGCTAACCTGGCCGAACAGGACCGCTTTCGCTGGGAGGGAGCGTGGGACGGGCACTAGCAGGGAGGAATGCGCGCGCATGACGTTGCGCGCGCAACGATCTGGGTGGCGGGCGCGCCGGTCAATCGTCGTCGTCGCCGTGGTGATGTTCCCAGCCGCGATGACGGCCGTGGTCGTGCCAGTGGTGTTCGTCGTCGTGGTCGTAGCGGTAGTAGCCGTAGGCGGGGGCCGGTTCGTAGACCGCAGCGGGCGGTGCTGCATAAACGACGGGCGGCGGTGCTTCGTACACTGGCTCGGGCGCGACATAGACCGGACCGGGAACGCCGAGATAGACACCGATATCGGCATGGGCGGATGCCGCTGTGCTGACACACGTCCCTGCGAGTCCTGCGAGGAGATAAAACGTCAGGCGATTCATGATGATCTCTATTCCAGTCAACGGACGCGGTTGCGATGGAAGCGGATTCTAGTCGCTGAGCTTACGAACGGGATGCGCAGATTTGTCAATCGTGTAACCGCTGGTAAAGCCGCGCGAAAAATGGCGGCCTTAAGGTTCCCATAAGGGAAGCGCGCGGCCCTGAATGGCCATTCGCGTGGGTAAGCCGCTTTAGGGTCATTACACGTTGGTGTCGTTGCCATTACCCTATAGAGGCTGCCCGCGCCCGAGACAGGTTGCCTATGCGTACCGACGATCGAACTTCTACGCAAGCCTGCATGCCCGAATTCCGGAAACAGGGCGACGTCTGCTCGTTCGGGAACCATGCCGTTGCCTTGCGCTGGGCGCTCGCGGATGAACACCTCACCCAGTTTTCACTTGTCGATTGCGCCGGGGCGGGTGCGTTGCCCATCGCCGCGCCGTTCGCGCTAACTTTCGCGGATGGCACCACACTCGGCCCGGCCGGCATGCAGGTGCTCGCGCCGGTACGGGAAGAGGCGCTCGCGGCCAACCCGCACGCATCGCGCCTGGCCGAACGCGTCGCGGGCCGGCGCGTGAGCATCACGCTGGGCGACGCCCAGGGACGCCTCGCGATTCAATGGAGCGTAGAGCAGCGCGACGGCGCGCGATATCTGCGCATGACGCTGAACGTGACGGCCTTGCGCCAGGACGAAGCCATTGCCGTCGTTTCCCTGCTGCAGGCGCGCGCGGTCGGCGCGCAGACCGGCAGCGAGCGCAAGGGCACGCCGGTCGTTGCGGGCAACTTCTATCTGGGCTTCGAGTTGCCGCTTGCAACCAGCCACGTGGACGCGGATAGCGTCAGCTTTACGCTGCAACGCACGCTGCCGCTGCAAAAGAACCGGACGCTGACTTATTCCGCCGTGGCCGGCGTGGCTCGCGACGGTCAGTTGCGGCGCGATTTCGCCACCTGCCTCGAGCAGGAGCGCGCCCGCCCATATCGTCCGTTTCTGCACTACAACAGCTGGTGGGATATCGGCTATCTCACGCCTTATACGCAGGACCAGGCGCTGGAGCGCATCGAAACGATCGGCCGCAAATTGCATACCGCGCGTGGCGTGCAGATCGATTCGTTTCTTTTCGACGATGGCTGGGACGACCTTGGCGGCGGCTGGCATTTCAGCCAGGCGTTTCCGCATGGCTTCGTGCCGCTGCGCGAGGCGGCGGCACGCTATGGCGGCGCGCCCGGCGTCTGGTTGTCGCCCTGGGGCGGCTATTGCGGCCCAAAGGACGAACGCGTCACGCACGGCCGCGCCGCGGGCTATGAAGCCATCGACAATGGTTTTGCGTTATCGGGGCCGCGCTATTACGAGCGCTTTCACGCAGTCGTGATGAGCCTGCTCGCGAGGGACGGCGTGAACCAGTTCAAGTTCGATGGGACGGGCAACGCGGACCGTGTATTTCCAGGCAGCCTTTTCGATAGCGACTGGGACGCGGCGATCCAGCTCATCGGCGACATTCGCGCGGCGAAACCGGCAACCTTCATCAATCTATCGACCGGCACGCATCCCTCGCCGTTCTGGCTGCGCTACGTCGACGCGATCTGGCGCGGCGGCAGCGACGACGGTCAGGCGGGCAGCGGCACGAGCCGCGAGCGCTGGATCACGTATCGCGACGCGCAGACGTACCGCAACGTCGTGCTGCGCAGCCCGCTCTTTCCGCTCAACTCCCTGATGCTGCACGGCATTGTCGTTGCACAGTGCAATCCACGCCTGAATGTGCCGGCAGGCGATGCATTCGCGCACGAAGTGCGGTCCTTCTTCGCGAGCGGTACGCAATTGCAGGAGCTGTACATCACGCCTTCGCTGCTGGGCGAGGACGACTGGGACGTGCTCGCGCAAGCCGCCCGATGGGCGCGCGCGAACGGCGACGTCTTGCGCGACAGCCACTGGATCGGCGGCGCGCCCGACGAAGCGGCCATCTACGGCTGGGCCGCGTGGACGCAGCACAAGGCAATCGTGACGCTGCGCAATCCGCACGATCAGGCGCAGCGCTTTGCCCTCGCGCTGCGCCATCAACTGGAATTACCGGCCGGGGCGGCAGGACGATTCCATGCGCGGAGTCTCTGGCAGCCAGGCACGACCGGCATTCCCGCGATACTCGACGCGGACGTGCCGTGCGAAATCCAGCTCGCGCCTTTCGAAGTGCTCACGCTGGAGTTGCTGCCGGCCGGTGGTGGCTAATACAACGAATTCATCAGTTGCACGGGTTTCGTTTCGGTCTGATGCAGGTCGAAGATCAGCACCTCGTTCTCGCCCTGCGTGAGCCACGGCGCGGGGCAATACAAGCGCTGTTGCGGGCCGATACGCCAGTAGCGCCCGAGATTGTGCCCATTGACCCAGACCACGCCCTTGGTCCATTGGCTCATATCGAGCCAGGTGTCGCCGATTTCATCCAGAACCAGGCGTGCCTTGAAAAAGAGCCCGGGTTTCAGCGGACTCGTGCAGCGTGCCTCTAACCCGGCGATGTACGCCTCATCCATCGGTAGCAAAAAGACTTCCCATTCCTCGATTGAGGAAACGGACCCGTCGGCGTATTGCATCTTCACGGGCGCGAGCAGTCCTTTGCGGTCGACGATCGCAGGCCCGAAATTGACGCGCCCCATGGCCTCTACCAGAATTTCCAGCGGGCCGGCCACGTTGGCGGGCAATGCGAGCGGCGCGCGATGTGTCACGTGTAACCGCTGTGCATAGCCGTGCGGAATGCCCGCGCGCGAGACGCCGCCCGCGTAGTGCTCGCCGACAAAAACTGCCGCATAGTCGTGAACGTCGCTGATATCCAGCGCACCGACCGGTTGCGCCCGCAACTGTTTGCGATACAACATGAGGCCGGACGTCTGACCGTAGTGCTCGAACGGCTGCGGACCGACGCTCGATTCGCGCGGCAAAGGCGCGGGCAGGTTGTCCCAGATCGAGGCATAGAGGGTGGGCGTCAGGGTGTGGCCCGCGACCGTGGGTATGGCGTCCGGAATCTCCGGCAACGGCTCGGCCAGATAACGGGCGATGATGTCGCGATACTTCAGGTATTTCGCGGTGGCGGCCCCTTGCTCGTTAATTGGCGCGCCATAGTCGTAGCTCGTGATATCGGGTTGATAATTACCCGACTCGTCCACATTCGCGCCGGCATAAAAGCCAAAGCTGGTGCCGCCGTGAATGACATAGAGGTTGAACGACAATTGCGACTGCATGAATGCCGTCAAGATGGCGGAAAGGTCGTAATGGAGTCCCGCGAATTCCGGCTCGCCCCAATGCGTCAGCCAGCCCGGATAGACCTCGCCCGCCATCGCGGGCACGGCAGGAAACGCGCGCCGCACCGTGGCGATTTGCGCCGCGTTGCCGTTGCTCAATGCGATGGCGCCACCCGTCACCGTCGTGCGATTGCGCTCGAGTTGCGCGAGACCGTCCTCGGTGTAGAAGGGCCCCGCTATGCCGCCCCGCAGCCAAAGCTGCCTCAATTCTTCGAGGTAAGCGGGATTGCTTGCATACGAGCCGAATTCATTCTCTATCTGGATCATCAGGATCGGGCCGCCGGCATCGATCATCAACGGCTTGATGCGGGGAGCCAGTTCGCCGATATAGCGTGTAACCGCGGCCATGTAACGGGCATCGGTGGCGGAGTCGGTGCGCAGCTGGATGTCCGGTTCGCCCAGCAGGTAAGCGGGGAGGCCGCCCAGGTCCCACTCGGCGCAAACGTAGGGGCCCGGGCGCAACAGCACCCACAACGCTTCTTGCTGGCACAGGCGGATGAAGGCTTCGATATCGCGGTTGCCGCTTGCGAAGTCGAACACGCCCGGGCGTGGCTCGTGGTAGTTCCACATGATGTACAACGCGATGCAGTTCATGCCCATCGCCTTGGCCATGCGAATGCGATGCAGCCAGTACTCGCGTGGTATGCGCGCGGGATGCATCTCGCCGCTGCGAATCTGCAAGGGCTTGCCGTCGAGCAGGAAGTGCTCGCCGTCGGGGCTGAACGAGAAGGTGTGGCGGCGTTCGAGGTTCATGGTGCTCGCGGTGCAATCGCGCCCTTGTATTTGCACACTCACGCACTATACTTCCACGGCTGATCGTAGAACGCTTAATTTCGCTTAAGCCTATAATTCGGCAAGAATACGCGCAAGTCAGATATGCCGAGCTATGTAACCGTATTGACGCAGTTACATTCGAATATGAAAAAGCGTGCTATTTTTCCGATTGCCAGTTCAACGCTTCTCGTCGCGGCGGGAATTTTCTGCATCGTCTTGTCGCTCTCGACACGATCCCTGATTGGAACGCTTTTCATCGCAAGGATGCTGTTGTTCTGCGGCTTCGTGCATGCCTTGAATCTCTTCACGACGAAAGACTGGAAACTCGCTATCAGGCGCTTTCCGCCAGTCATCGTGCCGATACTCATCGGCATTCTCATTCTGGTCAATGACAGCGCACGGGCGCGTGGGCTTACCGTGATGCTGATGATCTTCTTCGTACTCGACGGCTTCTTCAAGATCATTGCGTCGGTCGGGCAGGATGTGAAGATCAACAATATCGGCATTGTCAGCGCGGCGTTGTCTTTCCTGCTCGCCATTTTTCTGGCCGCCAATTTCCCGAGCGTGCCGTTACCCTTGCTCGGATTGTTCCTCGGGCTGGATCTCATTTCCATGGCCGTGGTGCCGTTTGGCGGCCGGGAGCGCAGGCGCGAGCTGATCTGATTTGACGAAAGCGCAGTCGGCGGCCGCGTCGCGGCCGTGCATCACGTTTCGCGCGCACACGGTGTCGCCATCGATGCCCGTGTCAGTGTGCGGTTGCCGTTTTACACACGCAAAACCGACGGAGGCGATTCATGATCTTCGCAAATGGCTTTACGTTTTCGAACTTTATTATCGATGCGTTTTCGATATTCATGTTCATTCTGTGGTTCTGGCTGTTCATCACGATCACGAGCGACCTGTTCCGTCGAACCGATATCTCGGGCTTCCTGAAGATCGTCTGGGTGATTTTTCTGATTGTTTTGCCCTATATCGGCATATTTGCCTATGTCCTCACGCAGGGCAGAGACATGGCGCATCGCAACCAGGAACGGGCGCAGAAGGCGCGCGAAGAACTGCGCCACATAGTGGGCTACAGCGTCGCGGACGAAATCGAAAAGCTCGACAAGCTGAAAACGACAGGCTCGATTACCGACGACGAGTACAAGCGCCTGCGCGCGCGGCTCGTCGAGTGAGAAGGGCGGCAGGCATGGCGACCGTCCATGCCTGAATCATGCAGCAAGCGCGGGCTACGGCAAAGTAGCCCGTCGCGTCATCCGGTCATTCAGTACCCGAAACGATCTTCGAGATCCTCCAGTTGCTTCTCGTCACCAGCACGTAGTCGCCGTTCACGCCAAGCCATTGCTGGCCGCGCTTCGGTGCGTCCAGGTTATGCGACTTCCAGTCCTTCATCTGATAGTTGTAGTGCCGATATTTCGAGGGAACCTGTTGGCCCTCGTGCCAGTCGCGATGCGGCATGGTTGGCATGACCTGCTGGCGACCTGTCCCCTGGCTTTGATCTGCACCCGATGCTGCGTCTTGCGCCATTGCGGAAGAGGCAACACCGACGAGGAGCGCAGCGATGACTGAGAGGACGAGTTGGCTTTTCATGATTCGATCTCCTGAGGCAAGAAGATGATTGACGTCGCCATGACCAATGGCTTCTTCGGTTATAGAACATCCCGAAAGCCGTGATATCGAACTGTGCGAACGTGCCCTTAAAAGCATATGGGCAAAGGCTGGAAAACGAACGAAACGAGCGGTGTGAATAAGGGTGTGAAGCGTCTATCCATAGTAGTAAACGGAATTCCGACTTCAAGTAATTTACGAGTGGTTGATTTTGCGGCGCTTTTGCGTAATTCCTGTGAATGCATGAAAGCGCTGCTTGTTAGATAACGATCCCAACGTTATGCGCTTTTCGCGCGCTTCTGCTCTTGCGAATTGCGCACATCGCGGGCCGTAAATCGCAGTTTGAGTGAACATCGCAATGATCCGGTCGAGTACTGCGCAATGAGCCGTTCGGGGCGCGCGCGTACCGTCTCTATTTTTCGGTGGAGCCTCGCGTGCCAAACTGCGAACCCAGACGCTGTAGACCGTGGCTGATCGGCATGGCGGCCATGTTGCTGCTGGCGGGCAACGGATGCCGCGACCGGCAAGCTCAGAGCGGCGCGGCGCCACCGCCGCCGAGCGTGCTGGTCGTAACGGTTGCGGCGCAATCGATTCCCCGCGAGATCGAACTGCCGGGGCGGATCGAAGCGATCCGCTCGGCGGAGGTGCGCGCCCGCGTGGACGGGATCGTCGAGCGGCGGCTCTTCGAGGAGGGCACCGACGTGCGCGCCGGCGCGCCGCTCTTTCTGATCGATTCGCGCGACTACGAGGCCGCATTGCAGCAGGCCCAGGCGGCGCTCAACCGGGCCCGCGCCGTGCAGGGCAATGCGGCCTCGGAGGTGGCGCGCTTCAAGCCGCTGGTGGCGCGTCAGGTCGTGAGCGCCCAGGAGTTCGAGGCCGCGAGGGCCGCACTGCAGCAGGCCGACGCGAACGTTGCGGACGCACGCGCCGCGGTGACGCTCGCGCAGCTTCGCCTCGATCGGTGTACCGTGCGCGCGCCGATAGCGGGCCGTGTGGGGCGCGCGCTCGTCACCGAAGGCGCGCTGGTCAGTGCGGCCGGCGCGACCTTGCTCACGCAGGTCAACCAGCTCACGCCGGTGAACGCCGTTTTTACCCAGTCGAATATTTCGTTGCTGGAAGTACGCAAACAGATCGCCTCGGGCACGCTCGCGGCGCCGGCCGCGGACCGCGCACAGGTCTGGCTCACGCTCGCGAACGGCGACGACTATGGCGAGCCGGGCGTGCTCGACTTCACCGACCTCGTCGTCGATCCTTCCACCGGAACGCAGGTGCTGCGCGCGCGCTTCAACAATGCATCGCGCATCTTGTTGCCGGGGCAGTTCGTGCGCGGGCGCGTCGTGATCGGCACGATACCGAACGGCCTGGTCGTCCCCGCGCGCGCCGTGCAGTTCGACAACAACGGGGCGAACCTCTCGCTCGTTGCCGAAGACGGCACCGTCGTGCGCCGCAATGTCGTGCTCGGCCCGCAGGAAGCGGGGCAATGGGTCGTGAAGGACGGGCTGGAGCCGGGTGAGCGCGTCATCGTCGACGGCTGGCAAAGGGTGCAGCCGGGGCAGCGCGTGGACGCCCATCCCTTCGCCGCGCCGGCCCACTCCTGAGCGGCGCGCCTCATGAACCGATTCTTCGTCTACCGGCCGGTCTTCGCGTGGGTCGTTGCGCTGTTCGTCACGCTCTTCGGCGCCCTCGCGCTCATGCTGCTGCCGGTCGAGCAGTACCCCGACGTCGCGCCGCCCTCGCTCACGATATCGGCGGTCTTCAGCGGCGCCGACGCGAACACGCTGGACCGCACGGTCACGTCGATCATCGAAGACGAGATGAACGGCGTCGACAATTTCCTCTACATGTCGTCGCAGAGCCGCTCGAACGGCACGGCGCAGATCACCGTCACGCTCAGGCCCGGCACGAATCTCGACGTCGCGCTCTCACAGGTTCAGGACCGCCTGAGCCGCGTGGAGCCGCGGCTGCCGCTGGAGGTGAGGCAGGTGGGCGTGAGCGTCACGAAAGCGTCGTCGGGCTTTCTGATGCTCGTTGCGCTGCAGTCCGCCGATGGATCGATCCCGGCCGTCGAGCTGGGCAACTTTGCCGCCAACAACATCGTCAACGAATTGCGCCGTATTCCCGGCGTCGGCGACGCGCAGCTGTTCGGTTCGTCGTATGCCATGCGGATCTGGATCGATCCGGAAAAACTGAGCAGCTTCGGTATTTCGGCCAACGAAGTGATGACGGCCATCCAGGAGCAGAACAGCCAGACTGCGGGCGGCAGCCTTGGCGACCAGCCGATTGCGCCGGGCGCCGAACTCAATGCGCAGATCGTCATGCGCGGCCGCTTTTCGACGCCCGAGCAGTTCCGCGAGGTGATCGTGCGCTCGAACCCGGATGGCTCGACGGTGCGTGTGGGCGACGTCGCACGCGTGGAGCTGGGTAACGACAGCTATGGCTTTCGCTTTCGCGTGAACGGCAGGGAGTCCGCCGGGATCGCCATCCAGCTCGCGAGCGGCGCGAATGCGCTGGCCGTGGCGCGCGCGGTGCGCCAGCGTCTCACGCAATTGCAGCCGACCTTCCCGAAGGGCGTGGCATGGGTCGTGCCGTTCGATACGACGCCGTTCATCACGACCTCGCTGAGCGGCGTGCTGCGCACCATGGTCGAGGCGCTGCTGCTCGTGACGGTCATCGTGTTCCTGTTCCTGCAGAAATGGCGCGCGACGCTCATTCCCACGCTGGTCGTGCCGATCGCGCTGGTCGGCACGTGCGTCGGCATTTTTTTGTTCGGACTCTCCATCAATCTGCTTTCGCTGTTCGCCATGGTCGTGGCGATCGGCATCCTCAACGACGACGCGATCGTGGTGGTGGAAAGCGTCGAGCGCGTAATCCAGCAAGAGGGACTCGGTTCGCGGCGGGCGACCGTCAAGGCCGTCGGGCAGATTGCGGGCGCCGCCATTGCGAGCACACTCGTGCTCATTGCGGTGTTCGTCCCGATGGCGTTCTTTCCGGGTTCGACGGGCGCGATCTATCGCCAGTTCTCGGTCACGCTCACCGTCTCGATCTTTCTCTCGACCCTGCTCGCGCTGACGCTGGGCGTGGCCATGTCGGCAACGCTGCTGGGCAGCAGGACGACGACCGGCGACGGCACCGGCAAGCCCGCCGCCACGCACTGGCCGGCCCGCATGCAGCGGCGCGTGTTCGATGGATTCAACCGCGGCATGGAAACCGCCACCGAGCGCTATGTGCTGGCCGTGCAGGCGATGCTGCGCAAGCCGGTGCGCTGGCTCCTCGTATTCGTCGTGGTGTGCGCGACGACCGGGTTCCTCTTCACCCAGTTGCCGCGCGGCTTCATTCCGGGCGAGGACCAGGGGCACATTTTCGTCGCGTATACGGCGGCGCCCGGCGCGACGGCGCAGCGCACGCAACAGGTCGTCGATCAGGTCGAGGCCTTTCTCAGGCAGCAGCCGCAGGTGCGCAATATCGCCTCCGTCACGGGATTCAGCTTCTTCGGCCAGGGCCAGTCGGCGGCAATGTCGTTCGTCGACCTGAAGCCGTGGGCGGAGCGGCCGGGCGCGGCCAATTCGGCGGGGGCGCTGGTGGCGCGCGCGAACGCGGCGTTCCGCAATATTCCGCAAGCGCTCGTCTTCGCGCTCGATCCGCCGGCCATTCCCGCGCTCGGCAATGCGAGCGGTTTCACGATGAAGATACTCGACCGCAGCGGCGTGGGCGGCGCGGCGCTGCAGCAGGCGAGCGCGCGCATGCTGGCGGAGGCTGCGCGCAGTCCCTTGCTGGTGGGCGTGCGTCCCGACGGTTTGCCGCCCGCGCCGCAACTCTATGTCGACATCGACCGCGTGAAGGCACGCGCGCTGGGGCTGCAGATCGGTCAGGTGAACAGCGCGCTCGCGCTCGCATTCGGCTCGAACTACGTGAACGATTTCGTCTACGAGGGGAACGTGTTGCGCGTGCTCATGCAAGCCGACGCCGACCAGCGCATGCGGCCCGAGGATATCGGCGCGCTGCGGCTGCGCAACAACGTGGGCGAGATGGTGCCGTTCTCGGCGTTCACGAGCGTGCACTGGAGCTCGGGGCCGCAGCAGGTCGAACGCTACAACGGCTTTCCCTCGGCCACGATCTCGGGACAGGCCGCGCCGGGCCGTTCGAGCGGCGCGGCGCTCGCGGAGATGGAGCGCATTGCGGACCACGTTCTTACCGGCAGCCTGACCTACGAATGGACCGGCACGGCGTTCGAGGAACAGCAGGCGGCCGGGCAGATCGGTGCGCTGCTGCTGCTCTCGCTCGTCGTGGTGTTCCTGCTGCTCGCCGCGCTCTACGAGAGCTGGGCGATCCCCATTGCGGTCCTGCTCATCATTCCGCTGGGCGTGCTGGGCGCGGTGCTCTTCACCATGGCGCGGCGTTTTTCCGCGGACATCTACTTCAATATCGGCCTCGTGACCATCATCGGCCTCGCGGCAAAAAACGCCATTCTGATCGTGGAATTCGCGATCAAGGAGGAGGCCGCGGGCAGCGATACGGTGAGCGCGGCCGTGAACGGCGCGCGTCAGCGCCTGCGGCCGATCCTGATGACGAGCGTGACCTTCGTGCTCGGCATGCTGCCGCTCGTGCTCGCCACGGGCGCGGGCGCGGCGGGCCGGCAGGCGGTGGGTACGGGCATCATGGGCAGCATGCTCACGGCCACGCTGTTCGGCATTTTCTTTACGCCCGTGTTCTACGTGGTGGCGCGCCGATGGTTGAGCCGCAAACGCATGCGCGACGATGACGAAGAAGACGCGCGGCCCGCGGGAGCGCACGATGCTTAAGACTGCCAGGTGGACGGCGATCACGGCATGCCTGACGCTCGCGTCGTGCAACTTCGCGCCGCGCTACCAGCAGCCGGAGTTGCCGATTGCGCAAAGCTACGAGAGTGCGGATATTGCCGCACCGGGCGGCGAGCGGCTCGCTTCGGAGCTCAGTTGGGAGACTTTCTTTCGCGACCCGGCGCTCAAGCAGTTGATTGCCATGGCGCTGGCGCATAACCGCGATCTGGCGGCATCGGTTGCGCGCATCGAGCAGGCTCAGGCGCTTTACCGCGTGCAGCGCTCCGCGCAGTTTCCGCAAGTGGCCGCGGGCGCCGACGCTACCCGCACCAAAACGCCGCTCAACTCCATCGAGCCCGAACTGCCCAACAACAACACGTCGATTCACTTCAACCAGTACAGCGTGCAGGTGGCCGTCACGTCGTTCGAACTCGACTTCTGGGGGCGCGTGGCCAACCTGAGCGAGTCGGCGCGGCGCAATTATCTGGCGACGATGGAGGCCAACGAAGCCTTTCGTCTCTCGCTCATCAGCAATGTGGCGGCGACCTACTACGCCATCCTCTCGGGCAACGAGGGCATCGACCTCGCGCAGCACACGCTGGAAACGCGCCAGTATGCGCTGGAGGTCGCGCGGCTGCGCCTCGAAGCGGGCGCGACCTCGCTCGTGGACTACGAGCAGGCGCGCATTCTCGTCACGCAGGCGCAGACGCAGCTTGCCGAGCTGCAAAGAACGACGGGCCAGCAGCGCGATCAGTTGGCTGTCCTGATCGGCGGACCGCTGCCGGATGCCGCGGAGATGACGCAGCGCCACGCGCTGGCCGACGCCGACCAGTTCGGCACGCTCGACGCGGGCCTGCCTTCTTCGCTGCTCGCGCTGCGCCCCGACATTCGCGCGGCCGAGCAGTCGCTGCGTGCCGCCGACGCCGATATCGGCGCCGCGCGCGCCGACTATTTCCCGCGTGTTTCGCTCACGGGCAATTTTGGCTATGTGTCTCCCGAGTTGAGCGACCTGTTCGTGCCCGGCAAGCAGGCATGGCTCATCTCCGGGTTCGTCACGCTGCCGATCTTCGACGCGGGGCGCCGCAGCGCGCAAGTGCGCCTCTCTGAAGCGCGCCAGACCGAACTCGTGGCGAACTACCAGAAGGCCGTTCAGGTGGCGTTCCGCGAAGTCTCCGACGCGCTGATCGCGCGCCAGCGCCTGCAGGAGCAAATCGCGGCACAGGAGCGCGCGGTGGCCTCCGAGTCGCGCCTCGCCGAGGCCGCGGAACTGCGCTACGAGAACGGTATTTCCATCTACCTGGAAGTGGTCGATGCGAAGCGCAGCCTGTTCGCGGCGCAACAGCAACTGATCCAGCTACGCGCGGCGGCGCTGCAAAACGGCGCGTCGTTGTATGTGGCGCTGGGAGGCGGGCAGGATGCGCCTCGGGCCGAGCACGCAGGCGCCGCTTCTACCAGCGTCGCCACCCCGTAGCCGAGCGGGTCAGGCGCAGCACATGGCGACGCGGTTGCGGCCGCGCGCTTTCGCGTCGTACAGCGCCTGATCGGCCGCCTTGATGACCTGCGTGACATCGACATCCTGGTCCGGCGACCAGCTTGCGGAGCCAATGCTTGCCGTGACCCGCCCGTACTCGCTGCCCGCATGCTCGATGGCGAGTTCGCTGATCGCATGGCGGATCTTCTCGGCGATCGCGCAGGCGCCTTCGAGCAGCGTATCGGGCAGCACGACGATGAACTCTTCGCCGCCGTAGCGGGCGGCGGTGTCCGCGGGCCGGCGGATGTTTTCGCCGATGCAGCGCGCCACGGCGGCGAGCGCGTCGTCGCCGGCCTGATGGCCGTACTGGTCGTTATAGGCCTTGAAGCGGTCGATATCGACGAACAGCAGCGAGATCACGCTGCGCGCGCGCCTGGCGCGCCGCCACTCCTGTTCGAGGATTTCGCCGAGCGTGCGGCGATTGTTCAGGCCCGTGAGACTGTCGGTGCGCGCGAGCAGCTGCAGTTCCGACTCGGCGCGCATCCTGCGCCGCAACTGCGTGGCGAGCACGAACGAGAGGCCGACGAAGCCGATCGCGAAGGTGCCCATGAGCGTGCCGATGGTCAGCGCGCGCCGCCGCCACGCGGCGTAGATATCGGGTTCGGCTTCCGCAACCATGATGATCAGCGGCTGGCGCGGGAAATTGCGGAAGAAGTACATCCGGCGCACGCCGTCGATCGACGACGTGTCGGAGAAACTGCCTTCCTTCGCAGCCAGAAAGTGGCGGAAGGTACTCGCGTTGCGGATGTTGCGCCCCACCACGGCCGGATCGTAGGGCTGGCGCATGATCATGGTGCCGTCCTGCGCGATCAGCGAAATCGCCCCGTGGCGGCCCAGTGAGAGCCCGGCGAACAACTGGTGAAAATACTCGAGGTTAATGGCGATCATGACGATGCCGGCGAACGACCCGTCGGGATGCGAAAGCCTGCGGCTCAGCGCAATGCTGGGCGAGCCGTTGCGCAGGCGCGAATGGTAGGGCGCACTGATGTAGAGGCCGGCATGGGGATTGTCGCGCTGCGCCGTAAAGTAGTCGCGGTCGGCGAAATTGGCGTTGAGCGGCGCGCCGGTGGCCGAATTCATGACGACGTTGCCCGTTTCGTCGAGCACGAGTATCGAGCCCAGATATTGCGCGGTAATGGCGTGGTCGAACAGCAGCTGGCTGCGCAGAGGCGCGGGCAGCGCCATGACGTCGGGCCGGCCGATGCCGTCGACCACGGCTTGCAGCGAGAGCTCGTAAAGCTCGAGGTTGCGCTCGATATCGCGTTCGGCAATCAGTGCGACGTTGCGCGAGTTCTCCCTGGCGCGCTCCAGGGCGTCGTGGCGGCTCTCGTAGAGCACCGTCGCGCAGAGCGACGCCATGATGAAGGCGACCGCCAGGCTGCCATAGAAAATGGTGCGCGGCCCCGTGAGCCATCTGAGCAGGTTACCGTTGCTGAATGCTGGCCGCATGGCTCGCTTCCAGGTAAGACTGCGCGCTCGCTGCATCCACAGGACGTGAGAACCAGTAGCCCTGCGCCTCGTTGCAGCCGTTCTCGATCAGGAATTCCAGTTGCCGCAGCGTTTCCACGCCCTCGGCCACCACGCGTATGCCGAGCGTATGACCGAGTGCGAGCACGGCCTTCACGATGACCTCGTCCGCGCGCGAGTGGCCAATGCCCCTCACGAACGACATGTCGAGCTTGAGGCGATCGGGCATGAAGCTGCGAATGTACCCGAGGCTCGAATAGCCCGAGCCGAAGTCGTCGATGGCGACCGAGAGCCCCATCTCGCGCAGGGCGCGCAGCGTGGCGAGCGAACGGGGCGCCATGAGCACGCCTTCGGTGATTTCCAGCTCGATATTGCGCGGGCTCACGCCGGTGCGCGCGAGCGTTTCCGCCATCATGGCGGGCAAATCCGCGCGCACGAACTGGACCGGCGAAACGTTGACCGAAACGACGATGTCCGGGTGCTGACGCGCCCACTCGCGGGCCTGGCGGCAGGCCTCCTCGAACACGAACTCGCCGATCTGCACGATCAGGCCGTTTTCCTCGGCGAGCGGCACGAACAGCGCCGGGCTCACCTGGCCGCGCTCCGCGTCGTGCCAGCGAACGAGCGCCTCGAAACCCATCGTCTCGCCCGTCCTCGGGTCGACTCTCGGCTGCCACGCCACGGCAAACGCGCGCGCCGCCACGGCGAGGCGCAACGCCTGCGCGAGGCTCGCGCGCTCGAGGTTCTGCATGGCGATGGCCATGTCGAACACCTGCATGCTGCCCGGTCCCACCGACTTGGCGCGGTACATGGCCGAGTCGGCGTACTTGAGGAGTGAATCGGGGTCGCTCGAATGATCGGGGAACACGGCGAGGCCGACACAGGCGAGCGGCACGATGACCTTGTTGCCGATCAGCAGGCCATGTGTCAAGGATTCCTGCATGCGTGCCGCGGCGGCGACGAAGTGATCGACGCCGCCCCGGCCGTACAGCACGGCGACGAACTCGTCGCCCGCATAGCGCGACACCATTTCGCCCCGGGCGATATTGGCGGACAGGCGGCGCGCCACTTCGCACAGCACCTCGTCGCCCGCGGTATGGCCGAGCGAGTCGTTGACCTCCTTGAAGTTGTCGAGGTCGATGAACACCAGCGCGAACTTCTGCTGCGCGTCGAGCGCCGTCCTGACCAGTTCGCGCAAACGCGCCTTGAGGCCGAGCCGGTTCGGCAGGTGCGTGAGCGAGTCCTCGTTGGCCTGCAGGCGCAACTGCTCCTGATAGCGGATGCGCTCGGAAACGTCGTTGAACACCGTTACGCAGTGCGTGGGGCGATTGCGCTCGTCGAGCACCGGCGCGACATGCAGCTCGATCCAGTAGGGCGAGCCATCGGGCCGGCAGCATTTGAGCAGGCCCTCGCCTTCGCGCTCCGATTGCATGGCACTGCGAACCATATGGGCATCGGCGGACGCTTTATCGCAATCGAGCATGTCCCAATGCCCGGCGCCATTCGCCGCCGCCACGGCGCGGCCGGTGATGCGCTCGAACGCCGCGTTGGCGTACGTGATGATGCTTTCGCCGTCGACCTTTTGCGAAATGATCACGGCGTTTCTCGAAGCCTCCAGCGCCCGGCTGCGAATGCGCAAGTGCTCTCTCGCCTGTTCGTGCGCCGTGACGTCGTGCGCGGTGATGAAGCACGCGTCCTGGCCCGCATAGTCGAGCAGATGCCAGGCGATATCGACGTGGATCACTTCTCCGTCGATGCGCACATGCCGGCGCACGCCGCCTGCGCCGCTTTGCGCGCCGGAATTGACGTAGCCGTGCAGGTCGCGGCGGAACGCGCCGGTTTCGGCCTGCGGGCGCAGCCGCTCGATCGACATGCCCTTGAGCTGCTGCAGGCTCGCGCCGTATTGGTGCTGGGCCGCGGCGTTGGCGGTGAGGATCGCATAGGAGCGCACATCGAAGATGAGCATCGCAACCGGATGCTGCTCGAAGTACTCGCGAAAGCGCCGCTCGGCCTCGAACGCGACGATCTTCGCCGCGCTGCGGGAAAGCGCTGCGCGGTGGCTCGTAAACAGCGTGAAGAGCAGTAGCAGCGCGCCGGCTGTCGCCGTGCCGATCAGCGAGATCTTTTGCCGCGCGAGCTGCGCCTGCGCGCCGAACTGCACGACCTTGATCTGCTCGCGCTGCTCGGAGCGCAGCTCGGTGAGCAGCGACATGATGGAGCTGAGCGTTTCGTTCGCGCGCTGCATCAGGGCGGGCTCGAGCCTCGCGCCCGCGTCGGCGAGCGCGATGTTGCGGGCGGCCGCGTCGAGCTGCTCGGGCCAGACGGCGCTCAGCTGCCGCAACTCGCGGATCGCGCGCTCGTTGCGCGGCGCGCCGGCAAAGTCGTGCTCGAGCCGGTCGTAAATACCGGCCACGACGGCGGCCCGCTTGATCGGCCACGCGCGCGACGTGTAGCCAGCGGTGCCGACGCCTTTGAGGAAGTCGGTATTCGCAGCAATATGCAGCGTGAGCAGGGCTTCGAGTTCCGTCGTGATGCTCAGTTCCTGGCGAAGCCGCGAGTCGGCCGTGCCGCGCGAAAGGTTCGCGCTCAGTATCGCGCCGATTGCCACACAGACGATCAGCGCCACGGCTAGCGCTACGGCGACGCCCTTGCCGGGCGCGCGGGACGGGGCCTGTGGAGGGGTTCCGGATAGTTCAGCTACGTTCATCGCCACGCAACGCGATTCGGCACATCGCCACTCGCGCCGCGTTGCTGGGCCGGAGTGGGCAGGTTACTGGTGAAAGCACCGGGGGGCAGAGGGGCCATGGTGTTCCGGGCGTGCAGACGGCGAAGGCACGGCAAGTCCGTGATCGGTCGCTACTGTCTGAATAACGGGTAGTCGGCGTGCCGCTTTGATGGGTGTTTTTACCTAGATGCCTGGATGCCGGCGCTACGCGTGGGACAGACATCCCGAATACATCCGACGCCCGTGCTTCAATACGCTCATGGCATGAAGGATCGCGCGCGGTCCGCCGTTTTAACTCTCGCTTCTGCCCCTCGTTTTTGCCCCCGGTTACTCGTTCAAGGGACTCCCATGAAGAAACTCGTCAACGATCCTTCGTCCGTCGTGCGCGAAATGCTCGAGGGCATTGCGCGCACTGCGCCGCATGTCGCCGTGCTCGGCAACGAAAACGTGCTCGTTCGCAACCCGCTGCCCAGCCCGGCCGAGCGCCCCGTCGCCGTGATTTCGGGGGGCGGCAGCGGCCACGAGCCCGCGCATGGCGGTTATGTCGGACAGGGCATGCTTACCGCCGCCGTGTGCGGCGAGGTGTTCACGTCGCCCTCCACCGACGCCGTGCTGGCCGCGATTCGCGCGAGCGCGGGACCGAACGGCGCGCTGCTCATCGTGAAGAACTACACGGGGGACCGGCTCAATTTCGGTCTCGCGGCCGAACTGGCGCGAGCCGAGGGCATGCCGGTCGAAATCGTCATCGTGGCCGACGACGTGTCGTTGCGCGGGCATGCGGAGCGCAATCAGCGGCGCGGCATTGCGGGGACGGTGCTCGTGCACAAGATCGCGGGCGCGGCGGCGGCGCGCGGCGACGCGCTAGGCCTCGTGGCCGCGATTGCGCGCGGCGTGGCCGAAAATCTGGGCACGATGGGCGTGGCGCTCGACGGCTGCACGCTGCCCGGCGCGGAGCAAGCCGGCTTTCGCCTCGCCGACGACGAGATCGAACTCGGCATGGGCATCCACGGCGAGAAGGGCGTGGAGCGCACGGTGCCGATGGCGGCGGGCGAATTGACGGAAACGCTGCTCGCCAATATCGTCGAAGACCTGGCGTTGAAAAGCGGCGAGCGCGTGGCGCTGCTCGTGAACGGACTGGGCGCGACGCCCGCGATGGAACTGGCGATCATCATGCGCGATGCATTCGAGGGCCTGAATCGCCGTCATGTGACGGTCGAGCGGGCGTGGACCGGCACGTTTCTTTCGGCGCTCAACATGCCGGGCTGTTCGATCTCCGTGCTGCGGCTCGACGATGCGAAACTGGCGCTGCTCGACGCGGTCACCGAAGCGCGCGCGTGGCCCGGCGTCGGCACGGTCAACCGGCGAATCCGCATCGAGCCGGCGTTTTCAGCGGCCGATGTGCGCGCCGAGGCGGGCGCGACGCCTGCGGACGCGGCGAGCGTTGCATGGGCGCGGCGTCTGAAGCCGGCGCTCGATGCCGTTGCGCACGCATTGATCGAGAACGAAGCGCTGTTCACGGACCTCGATTCCCGAGCCGGCGACGGTGATCTGGGCGCGAGCATGCAGCGCGCCGCGCAGGCCATGCTCGCCGTGCCGCAAGGCGCGCTCGGCTCGCCGGGCAGCGCGCTCGCCGCACTCGGCGCGGCATTGCGCCGCGCGATAGCGGGCAGTTCCGGGCCGTTCTACGCAACGGCGCTGCTGCGCGCCTCGCGCATGCTCGGCGAGAAAGCGCAGCCCGACGCGCGGGACTGGGCGGCCGCCATGCGCGGCGCGGCCGAGGCGATCAGCGAACTGGGCGGCGCGAAACCCGGCGACCGCACGATGCTCGATGCGCTCGTTCCCGCCGTCGCTGCGCTGGAAAGCGCCTTGAAGTCGGCGCGCCCCGTGAGCGAGGCGTGGGCGCAGGCGGTGAGCGCCGCGGAGTCCGGTGCGAAAAGCACGGCGCAAATGACGCCGCGCGCGGGCCGGGCAAGCTATCTCGGCGCGCGCGCAATCGGGACGCCCGATGGCGGGGCGGTGGTGGTGGCATGCTGGCTCAAGGCGCTGCAGCCGCATATCGGCGCGGCGTGAGGCGCGGGGCGGCGCAACGCGCGGCTCAGAGCACTTCGAAAATGCTGTAGACCGGGCCGCCCGGAAAGCGGTGGCCCGTGCCGACACGGCGCAACGCACCCCCGGTCTGGCCGACGATCTCGATCGGCTTGACGTCGAGCCGCATCACGAAGAGCGGACGTGTTTGCACCGCCTGGAGCGCGGGCGGGAGTTCATCGAAACGAGGCGTGGACATGGTGGTCACCTTGGGGCCGTTCACGTTGATGGCGGGCTGGCGGACGTCGTCGGATAACGCGGGTTCAGCGGCGAGAAATCGGCGGGCCGCATCCGTGTATGCGAGCGGCCTCCGGCCTGGGCGGCGGCGCAAAGAGCACTACGCTGCCGTGCGCCCGCCGTTGACGCGCAGGATTTCGCCCGTCATGAAGCTGGCCGCGCCGGAGCCGACGAAGCGGATCGCGTCGGCGATCTCCTCGGGGCTGCCGGCGCGCTTGAGCGGCACGTTCGCGAGCGAGGTCGCCTTGCGCTGCGGGTCGGGCATGAAGCGGTCGAGCATGGCGGTCTGCACGGGGCCGGGCGCCACGGCGTTCACGCGCACGCCGAACGACGCCGCTTCGAGCGCGGCCGACTTCGTGAGGCCTTCCACGGCATGCTTGCTCGCCACGTACAGCGCGGCGTTGGGTGCGCCGCGCGCGCCCATGGTCGACGAAACGTTGACGATGCTGCCGCTGCCTTGCGCCGTCATGGCGCGCAGTTCGTGCTTCATCGCGAGCAGCGTGCCGAGCACGTTCGCGTCGAACACGGCCGCGTAGTTCTCCGGCGTTTGTTCGGTGACGGGGCCGGACTCGCCTTCGACGCCGGCCGAGTTGACGGCGATATCGATGCGGCCGAAACGTTCGATCGTGCGCTCGATCAGCGCGCGCACGTCGTCTTCCTTGCTCACGTCGGCGTGGATGTATTCGGCTTGCGCGCCGAGTTCGCGGAGTTCGTCGGCCAGGGCGCGGCCGGGCTCGTCGCGGCGGCCGGAAACGACCACCCGCGCCTTGTCGCGAGCGTAAGCGAGAGCGGTGGCGCGGCCGATGCCGGTCAACGCGCCGGTAACCAGAACGACAGGTTGGGTGTCCGTGTTCATGTTCATGGTATGGCTCCGTGAAGGTTGTGCGAGTCGACTCGGTTGCGGCCTGCGCTTCTTCCTCGACAAGCGTAGTGCCGAACTCTAGAGCGCGCTTGCGCGGCGGAAAAAGACTTTGTAGGCTTGCCGGCATACCTGCGAGGCATGGCGAGACTGGAGCGCGCGATGGAACTGCGGCATCTGCGGTATTTCGTGGCCGTGGCCGAAACCGGCAGCCTGACCGTCGCCGCGCAGCAGCGGCTGTTCACGTCGCAACCGTCGCTGAGCCGCCAGATCCGCGATCTCGAGGACCAGGTGGGTGTGGATCTGTTCATTCGCAGCGCGCGGGGCGTGGAACTGACCACTGCCGGCAAGGCGTTTCTCGACCACGCGCGGCTCGCGCTCACGCAGGTGGACGCCGCCGCCGAGGCCGCGCGCCGCGCGGCGCTGCCCGAGCGCAAGGTGTTCGCGCTGGGCTTCCTCACGGGCGAGGAAATGACCTGGCTGCCGCGCGCGATGAGCGTGCTGCGCGACGAGCTGCCCAATATCGACGTGACCGTATCGAGTTACTACTCGCCGGACGTGGCCGATGCACTCGCGCGCGGCAAGCTCGATCTCGGCTTCCTGCGCGCCGAGCCCGGCTACGATCTCGAATACCGCGTGGTGAACCGCGAGCGGCTCATCGTGCTGATGCCTGCCGATCATCCGCTCGCGGTGAAGGCAGCCATTTCCCCGCAAGACATTGCCGGCGAGCCGTTCGTCATGGCGTCCAACAAGGCGCGCGTGCTGCACGAGGTGATCGTGGGTTATCTGCAGGCGCAAGGCGTGAAGGTGGCCACCGAGCACGGCGTGGACAACCTCGCGATGGCCATGTCGCTCGTGGCTTCCACGCGCGGCGTCGCGCTCATGCCGGAGTATGCGAACAACCTGCTGCCGGGGTCGGTCGTGAGCCGGCCGCTGGAGGGCGAGGCGCCCACGGTCGACCTCGTGGTCGGGTACAACCGCGCCAATGCGTCGCCGACTTTGCAGCTCTTTCTTTCGCGGCTCGACGCGCTCGGACTGCCCTGATCCAGAGACCGGCGGCGTGCGCGCCTGAGGGTCATGCCCGCGAGGCATGGCCCCCTTCCCAGAAGGTCTTTTTACTTTGCGTCGCCGCCCGCTAGATTGTCCAGCAGACGGCGTCGCGACGAAGCGTGGCTCCCGAAGGGCAGTGTGGGACTGCGTATCCCCATGCCTGGGGCCGATATCGACAGTTCGCGTGCCGACGACTTTACGACTCTCGAGGAAAGACCATGGCACACCTGTTCACCCCTACCACGCTCGGCGCTTACTCCCTTTCGCATCGCGTCGTTCTGGCGCCCATGACCCGCCTGCGCACGATCCAGCCCGGCGACATTCCGAGCCCGATGATGGCCGACTTCTACGGCCAGCGCGCCTCCGCCGGCGGCCTCGAGATCGTGGAGGGCGTCAGCATTTCCGTGACGGCCCGCTCGTATCTCGGCGCGGCCAGCTTTTATCACGACGGCCAGACCGCGGGCTGGAAAGCGATCGCCGATGCGGTTCACGCCAAGGGCGGCCGCGTCTTCATGCAACTGATCCACGGCGGCCGTCAAAGCCATATCGACATGACGGGTGGCGTTACGCCTGTCGCGCCTTCGGTCGTGTCGTTCGAAGGCGTCGCGTTGACGAAAGACGGTTTTGTGCCGGTCTCGCCCCACCGTGCGCTCGGCATTAGTGAAATTCCCGGCATCGTCGAGGCATTCCGCGTCGCGGCGCAACGCGCGCTCGACGCCGGATTCGATGGCGTCGAGCTGCATGGCGCGAACGGCTATCTCGTCGACCAGTTCATCCAGGACGGCACCAACCAGCGGACCGACGCTTACGGCGGCCCGATCGAAAATCGCGTACGCTTCCTGCGCGAGGTGATCGAAGCGCTGATTGCGGTGTGGGGCGCCGATCGCGTCGGCGTACGCATCTCGCCGTCGGGCGAATGGGGCGGCATCTCCGACAGCAATCCGGAGGCGACGTTCAGCCATGTCGCCAAGGTGCTCGACGCTTACAGGATCGCATACCTGCATGTGATCGAGCCGCGCGTCAAAGGTGACGACACGCTTCACGAAGGGCACGCGCCAGTCGCAGCGAAATATCTTCGCGAGCACTTTAGCGGGCCGATCATCGCGGCTGGCGGCTTCGACGGCGAGAGCGCCGAAGCGATCGTGGCGTCGGGCGACGCGGATCTCGTGGCGTTCGGCAGGCATTTCTCGTCAAACCCGGACTTGCCGTATCGTCTGAAGCACAAGCTGCCGCTTACGCCCTATGTACGCGCCGCATTCTGGGGCGGCGACGAAAAGCACTACTCGGACTTCCCGGTTCATCAGTCGAATTCACAGGCTGTAATGACCGCGTGATGCGCTCATTACGCCCTCATCAATCCAGGCAGGAGTCAGTCATGTCACGCACAGTCAGGTTTGCACAGGCAGGTGGCCCGGAAGTGCTGCAATTCGTGGACGAACCGGTACGCGCCCCCGGCGCCGGCGAAGTGCGCATCAACGTGAAAGCCATTGGTCTGAATCGCGCGGAATCGATGTGGCGCGCCGACCAGTACATCGAACCGGTACGCTTTCCGGCAGGACTCGGGTACGAAGCGGCCGGCGTGGTCGATGCCGTGGGCGAGGGGGTAGTCGGCATCGCACCGGGAGACAAGGTCAACGTGATCCCGTCGTTCTCGATGAATCAGTACTTCACGTATGGAGAAAGCATCGTCGTGCCGGACTATGCAGTCGTCAGGCATCCTGAATCGCTTTCGTTCGCCGAGGCCGCGTCGGTGTGGATGATGTTCGTCACCGCATACGGCGCGCTGATCGAAGATGCGAAGGTGGGCACCGGCGACTATGTCGTCGTGCCGGCCGCGTCGAGCAGTGTCGGCCTCGCCGCGATCCAGATCGCGAACTACGCCGGAGCGACTTCGATCGCGGTCACGCGTCACGCCGCCAAGAAACAGCCATTGCTCGACGCAGGCGCGGCGCACGTGGTCGTGACCGACGAGACGGATCTGCTGGACGAAATCATGCGCATCACCGGCGGCAAGGGGGCGCGTGTCGTGTTCGATCCGGTCGGCGGCCCGAACTTCGCGAAGCTGATCTCGGCGCTGTCTTTCCAGGGGATCGCGTATCTCTATGGCGCGCTCGACGAACGTGCCACGACGCTGCCGGTGCTGGAGATGATCGCGAAGGTCGTGAGCGTGAAGGCCCACAACATCTGGCTCACCAGCGGCGACGCACAGCGCCGCAAGGCCGCCGTGGAATACGTGCTAAAGGGACTCGAAAGCGGTGCGCTCAAGCCCGTTATCGACCGCACGTTCACGTTCGAGCAGATTGTGGATGCGCACCGCTACCTCGAAACCAATGGGCAGTTCGGCAAGATCGTGGTGACGGTATAGTCTGCCGATACGCGGCGCCCCGCATCGGCAAAAACGATCAGCAATACCCGGTGCGCAGCGCCGCTGCCCAGTCGGGCCGGCCATGGGCGGCGGCACGTTCGGCGGCCGCGTGCCAGTCGTACTCCACGGCGCGAAACTCCACCTCCCAGCCGCGCGGGGTACGGGTGACGCTCGCGTAGCGCGCATGCGGCGTCCCCGTTTCCATGCGATGCGCGAACGGGTGCGTGTCTTCGTACGCGTGCAGGCCGACACTGCCTGGGTTGACGATGAAGCGGCCGTCGGCGAGCTGCATCGAGCGAGCGAGATGCGTATGGCCGCACAGGATCAACGCCGCCTCGACTTCGGCCGCGCGGCGTCTGACCTCGCTGTGCGTGGCCGTTCGGCATCCGCTGGCCGTGACGGTTTCGAGGAAATAGGAAAGGTCGTCCTGCGGCGTACCGTGCACGAGCAGCACGTCGCTTTCGAGCCATAGCGTGGCAGGCAATGCGCCGACCCACGCCAGCTGTTCTTCACT
Organism: Paraburkholderia sp. EG287B; assembly: GCF_040965595.1. Classification (NCBI taxonomy): domain Bacteria; kingdom Pseudomonadati; phylum Pseudomonadota; class Betaproteobacteria; order Burkholderiales; family Burkholderiaceae; genus Paraburkholderia; species Paraburkholderia sp. EG287B. The sequence goes on along the minus strand of NZ_JBFRCG010000004.1, from coordinate 30,294 downwards.
CAGCGCGCCGCGCGCAAAGCGGTCCGACGGCCCCATGCGAGTGCCATCCGCGCCCGTGTCCACGGCCGATCGTTCGTACTTGCGTATTGCATGGATCGCACCGGGTTATTGACAGACCAGTCCACAAACTTTATTCTCGCGTCATGGTCAGACCTAGAGAATTCGATCGGGACGAGGCACTGGGGCGCGCGCTGCGCGTGTTCTGGGCGAAAGGCTATGCCTCGACGTCCACCGAGGACTTGCTCGCCGCGATGAATATCGGGCGGCAGAGCCTCTATAACGCGTTCGGCGACAAGCGCAAGCTTTACCTCGAAGCGCTGGAGCGCTATCAAGGCGAAAGCACGACAGGGCATATCGCCCGCCTGAATGGCAATGCGTCGCCGCTGGGCGGCATCGAGGCGCTCTTGCTGGGCCTCGTCGCCGACGACGAGGACGAGCGCGCGTTAGGCTGCATGGGCGTCGTGGCCATGAGTGAATTCGGCGCCGCCGACCCGGAACTCGTGGCACTGCGCAACAAGGTCGCGCCGCGTCTTTCGAAGCGTCTCATGGAGCGTATTCGCGAAGGCCAGGCGGCCGGCGAAATCGACACGAGCCTCGACGCGCGCCAGGCCGCGGCCTTTGTGCTGATGACCATGCAGGGCATCCAGCTCGCGGCGCGCGGCGGCAGCGACGCGAAGAGCCTGCGCGCGCTGGCGCGCTTCGCCATCGACCGCTTCAGGGCGCGCTGATCTGAGCTGAACCGACAACCGTCGAACCGCGCAAGCCGTCTTTGCGCGGTTTACTTTTGCTGTGTTATGGACTGAACTGTCAAAAAAGGAGAGGAAAATGGAGACGACCTTGGCACTCGAGGGAAAAACAGCGCTCGTATTCGGCGGTTCGCGGGGCATTGGCGCGGCGGCGGCCAGACGCCTGGCGCAAGAAGGCGCCGATGTCGCGCTGACCTATGTTTCAGCGCCACAGCGCGCGGCCGAAACCGTTGCCGCTATCGAAGCCGCAGGCCGCGCGGGTCTGGCCATTCACGCCGATAGCGCCGATCCGGCCGCCATCCGGGGTGCCGTCGCGCAGACCGTGGAACGATTCGGAACACTGAACATCGCCGTGGTCAACGCGGGCATTCTCATGCTCGGCGACATTGCGACCGTGTGCGTCGAAGATCTTGATCGCATGCTCAGCATCAACGTGCGCGGCGTGTTTCTCGCCATTCAGGCTGCTGCCACGCACATGGCCGAGGGTGGCCGCATCATCACGATCGGCAGCAACACAGCGGTGCGCAGCGGCCATCCGGGTTCGAGCGTGTACTCGATGACGAAGGCCGCCGTCGCCGTCATGGTGAAGGGGGCGGCCGTGGATCTCGCGAGCCGTGGCATCACGGTGAACAATATCCAGCCGGGGCCGACGGTCACCGACATGACCGCCGAACACATCGACGCGATCAAGCCGCTCATTCCACTCAAGCGCGCGGCGGACCCGGACGAGATTGCCGGGCTCGTTGCGTGGCTCGCGCGCAAGGAGTCCGGCTATATGACGGGGTCGAGCCTCACCATCGACGGCGGCATGGCGCTGTGATCGCACGTGGTGGCGAGTGTTCAGGTCCGCTGGGCGTAGACGTTGCACCAGCCATCGGCGGTCACCGCCTTGCCGGGGAACATCGGGCACGCGCCTGAAGCGTCGGTGGCCGCGCCAGCATAGAAGCGGCAACTCGCGCAGCGCTGACCCGCCGCGTACTTCGGAAACTTGCCTGCGTCGACGCTGCTGGCTTTGGCGCGATAGCCCAGCGACTTCGCGGTCGTGTCGTTCTCGTCGACGAGGGCGGGGCCGGCGAGCGCGCGCCCGGCCGTGGCGAGCGCGGCGCAAAGACCGGCGGTATGAAGGATGAAGGTTCTGCGATTGCGGGAGATCATGCGGGTTTCCTGGGTTGGGTTAGTGGCGCGGTCCGGCGTTGAGCGGCGTGGTCGAAGATTGCGCGGCCTCGGCAGTGAGCTTTGCGTTGCCCGTGTCATAGCCGTTCGTGTAGAGCAGGAAGGCCATCAGATCGGCGTATTCTTGATCGCTCATCTTGCCCGGGCGGTCGGCCGGCATGTTGGTCGACATGTATTGATAGATGCCGCCGATGGTCAGATGCGAATTCGCGGCCGGGGCGAAGGCCGGGCCGCTCAGCGCCGGCGCGGTGATGCCTTCGAGTTGCGCACCATGGCATTTCGCACAGGATTCCGAATAAAGATGCTGGCCGTGCTCGACCTGCTCGTGGTCGAATGCGGGTGCGTTGCCGCCAGTCGTTGCGGCGACCTTGATGAAGGCGCCTGGGCCGTGCATGGCGCTGCGCCGATACGAGGCCTTCGTGCCTTCGAGCGAGGGCGCATTCGAGCGCGCCTCGCTCGCGGCGCTTTCCGGCAGCGTCCAGCCGCGCGTGAGTGCGGCGAGACGGCCGTCGTCGTTCATGCGGGCAAGGGCGTCGTCGATGCGCGTTTGCAGCGCACGCATGCCGGCGCCCGATGCGAACACGAGATGCCAGTCGGCATACGGCGAGACCGTCACCGCGACCGCGAATTGATGTTGCGGATGCGCGCGCTGGTAAGCCACGACGGCCGGATACCAGACGATCGCGCGCTGTGCACGCCCTTTCGCGACCGCGTCGACGGTCAGCTCGGAGGTGTTCTCCAGGTCGAAGCGCGCGTTCTTCTGCTGCACGGCGATGAGCTGAGATGGGCTCGACCAGGTCGCCGCGACCGTTTCCTTGCCGTCGGCAGCGGGTGCGGCGGCGCGCGGGTGGCGCAACGTGACGCTGACATAGCCCGAGCGCAGGTAGCCTTGCGAGAAAATCATCGGCGAGCCCGATGCGTCGGCGACGCTCGAGCGCGGGAAGCCCGCAACGAGGTCGCAGTCGCGGCCCAGCGCGCTGGCGAGTTCGTGCGCCGAGATGCCGTCGTCGCCGCCATCGTCGTCGATGCCGTGGGTGACAAACGTTGCGGCCACGCCGGCGGTTTTCAGCACGGCGCGCGCGACGGCCTGGTCGAGCGCGGCCGTCGGGCTGCCCGGCAGCGTGCAGACACGCACGTCGTTCGCCGCCGCCTGGGCGCTGGTGTGCGCGCCGCCTGCCGCGAGCGCGGCGGCCACGGCGAGCCAGGTGATCCAGATATTCATGATCGTGTGTTCCAGTGAAGTCGGGGCCGCACGCAAGCGCGTGGCTTACGCACATGCGTGCGGCGAAAGGCGAGAGCGTCGTTCAACCCAGGTTCAGCCCCGGTCCAGCGCGAACACGTAGAGCGTGCCGCCGCGCGGGACATCCTTTGCCACATCGGCCATCGGGCCACCCCAGATCGGATTCGCGCCGCCGTAGCCCGCCAGCACGGCGACGTACTCCTTGCCGTCGACTTCGAACACGGAAGGCTGCGCGATGATGCCGCTCGCGAGCTGCGGGCTTTCCCAGAGCACCTTGCCGGTGGCGACGTCGAAAGCATAGAGATGGCCGTCGAGCGAGCCGCTGAACGCGAGACCGCTGGCCGTGGTCGCCACGCCGCCGTTCCAGGGCATCCTGGTCCAATGGCCCCAGAGCTTCTTGCCGGTGTTCACGTCGATGGCCTGCAGTTCGCCATAGCCTTCGCTGCCCGGTTCAGGCTTGATTTCGAAGCCTTCGCCGAGATAGGGCAGACCTTCCATATAGCTCACCGACTTGCCCGAGAGGCTCATGCACGCGTGAAGTGCGGGCACCACGGCGATGTGCCGCTCCGGATCGTAGGACACCGACCACCAGTTCTTGCCGCCCAGAAAGCTCGGGCAGGTGTCGATGGTCGTGCCGGCCTTCGGGTATTTCGACGGGTCCTGAACCGGCTTGCCGTCGTCCGTGTAGCCCGTGACCGAGGTCGCCTTCACGAATGGCTCCGCGTAGATCAGCTTGCCCGTTTGACGGTCGATGGCGTGGAAGAAGCCGTTGCGGTCGGCGTGGATGATGGCGTCGTAATCCTTGCCCTTGTACTGGATGTTCGCGAGGATCGGCGTGTTGACGCCGTCATAGTCCCACGTGTCGTTGCTCGTGTACTGGTAATGCCATTTGAGCTTGCCGTTCTTCGGGTCGAGCGCGAGCAGTGAGTCGGAGTACAGATTGTCTCCGGGGCGCAGTGCAGCGAGCCACGGGCCAGGGTTGCCAACGCCCCAGTACAGCGTGCGGCTCGCGGCGTCGTAGGTGCCGGTGAGCCACGCGGCGCCGCCGCCGTGCGCCTGCATGCCGTCGGGCCAGGTCTCCGCGCCTTTTTCGCCGGAGCCCGGAATGGTGTAGCGCTTCCACACGATCGCGCCGTCGTCGGGTTTCAGCGCGGCGATGTAGCCGCGAATGCCGTACTCGCCGCCCGAGGTGCCTACGACGATCGAGCCGTCGAGCGCAAGCGGCGCGAGCGAGAACGCATAGCCGAGGCCCGGTTCGAACATCTGCTTCTTCCAGACCACCTGGCCGGACTTTGCGTCGAGCGCGGCGATCTCGCCACTCAGCATGGCGATATAGACGTTCTTGCCGTACAGCGCCACGCCGCGGTTCACCACGTCGCAGCACGCGGTCTTGAACGACTCCGCGCCGAGCTTCGGCTCGTATTTCCAGAGCTGCGCGCCGGTCTTCGCATCGAAGGCGTAGACGTTGTCTTTCGGCGTGCTGACGAAGAGGTAGTTGCCGTTGACGATCGGCGTCGCCTCGAAGCCCTGCTTCAGTTCGGCGGGGAACTGGTAGCTCCACGCCTGCTTCAGCTCGCCGACGTTCGACGCGTCGATCTGCTTGAGCGGCGAATGCGACTGGCCGTTGTAGCTGCGGTAGTACGTGAGCCAGCCTGGGTCGCTTTGCGCGCGGGTCAGGCGGTCATAGGTCACGGGCGGATAGTCCGAGGCGGCATCCACTGGGCCCGCGTTCAAGGACATCGCCGCTGCGATGGCCATGGCGCAGGTCGCAAGCCGGCTTGCCGCAGCCGAGCGTCTCTTCATCTTCGTCTCCTGAGTATTTGTCGATGCACGCCCGGAAAGCGGTCAGGCTGGATGCGCGGGGATGGGGGCCGGTCCGGGTGCGCTGCCGTTCTTGCAAGTCGTATGCCATTGGCCGCGAAGCGTTGCGAGGCGGGCGATGCAGCCGGTTGACCGGCTTCCCGGCGAGGTGCCCCGCGTGTGGCCGATGTGTTGCATTCCGGTACAGGACGCGGCGAAGAGTGTTGGCGAACGTGACAGTGGGCCGGTCGCTCAGAAAGGTGCTGCGCGGTATCGCATCGTGCCGATGACAAGCGCGGCATGGCAAAGGGCGTCGCCATGCACGCTGGCACGTTCCTGGCTAGATCACGGCAAAGAGCGGACGGTTGTGTGCGCACCGGTCGGCGCTCGACGCTACGGGGTCGAGCTGCACGAGCGGATAAAACAGATGGAGACGAAAGTTGATTCCAGAGAAGGCGGTGGGCGCCAGGCGCGCGTATGCGACGCTCGGCACGAGCCTCGCCCTCGGCGCGCTGTGCGTCGGTACATCCACACTGGCCATCGCGCAGGCACAGAGCGCAGCGGATAACAGCGCGACGAGCGAAGCGCCGGGCCCGCTCGTGCTGCCCGCTGTCGTGGTGGTCGGCACGACGCCGCTGCTCGGCATCGGTACGCCGCTCGCGAAGGTGCCGGCCAACGTGCAGACCGTGACCGCGCAGGATCTCGCGACACAGCACCGCGAAACGCTGACCGACTTCTTCGCCGCGAACCTGCCGGGCGTGAGCGTGACCGACGCGCAAGGCAATCCGTTTCAGATGAACCTGAGCTATCGCGGCTTCACGGCTTCCCCAGTGCTCGGCACGCCTCAGGGATTGTCGGTGTTCGTCGACGGCGTGCGCGTGAACGAGCCGTTTGGCGACGTGGTGAACTGGGACCTGATACCGGCCGGCGCGATCGACAAGATCCAGCTCATTCCAGGCTCGAATCCTGTCTACGGCCTCAACACGCTGGGCGGCGCCATCGCGATCACCACGAAGAACGGGCGCACGAGCCCCGGCGGCGACATCGATCTCTCGGGCGGCTCATGGGGGCGCAAGAGCGCGCAGTTCGAGCAGGGCGGCACGCTCGGGCCGCACGTCGACTACTACGCGAACGCGAACGTCACGAACGACAACGGCTGGGCCGACCACAACGCGAGCCGCGTGCGCCAGAGATTCGGCAAGCTGCGCTATACCGACGACGACACCACGCTCTCGATCTCGGGCGGCGGCGCGGACAACCAGCTGTACGGCAGCCAGACCATTCCGCGCTCGTTTCTGGACAACCCGAAACAGGCCTATACGTTTCCGGACCTGAACCGCAACAGCGTGGGCTACCTCACGCTCTCGGGCGAGCACTTCTTCAACGACAACGTGGAACTGAGCGGCAACGCCTACTATCGCCATCTGCGCAACGAGAACGTGAGCAGTAACAACAACACGGACTACGGCTCGATCGACGCGGACGGCAACGTCGACACGCTGGAGGGCAGCAACGTCGATTCCATCATCACGACGGACAGCCTTGGCGCGAGCCTGCAGTTGACACTGCTCGGCAAGCTGGGCGGCATGGCGAGCCAGCTCGTTGCGGGCGTGGCGGCGGACTTCGCGAACTCGCGCTACGTGTCGTCTTCGCGGGACGCCACGTTCACGCCCGATCGCGCGACAGTCGGCATCGGCGATTTCGTTCAGCAGACCGATGCCAAGACGCGCAACGCGAACTATGGCATCTACCTGAACGAAACACTCGCGCTCACGCCGCAATGGACGCTTACGCTGTCGGGCCGCTACGACTGGGCGAGTGCGCGCATCGCAGACGAAAGCGGCGTGCAGCCGCTGCTCGACGGCTATCACACGTTCTCGCGCTTCAATCCGGCCGTGGGGCTCAACTGGAATCCGCTGCCCGCCGTTACCGTCTACGCGACCTACAACGAAGGCATGCGCGCGCCCACCGCAATCGAGCTTGCGTGCGCGGACCCGGCTGCGCCATGCTCGTTGCCGAACGACTTCGTGGCCGATCCGGCGCTGCAACCCGTGGTCTCGAAGACTTTCGAGGCTGGTGCGCGCGGTCGCATCGGCGCGCAGACTACGTGGAGCGCCGCCGCGTTCAGCACCACGCTCTCCAACGACATCGAGTTCGTGAGCGCGGCGGGCAGCACGCAGGGCTATTTCCAGAACGTCGGCAAGACGCGCCGCCAGGGTGTCGAGCTGGCGGGCCACACGGCGTTCGGCCCCGTTAGTGTCGGCCTGAACTACAGCTATGTGGACGCGACCTACCGCTCGACATGGACCGAACAGAGCCCAGCGAATTCCTCAGCGGATGCGAACGGCGTCATCACGGTGCGGCCGGGCGACCACGTGCCCGGCATTCCGGCGCATGCCGTCAAGCTGCGGCTCGACTACGCGGCCACGGCGCAATGGAGGATCGGCACGAACATCACGTGGCGCAGCGGCGTGTATGCGCAAGGCGATGAAAACAATCAGGATGCCAATGGAAAGATCGCGGGCTATGTGCTCGTGGATCTCGACACGCGCTATCGCGTCACGAAACGGCTGGAGGTCTACGCGAACGTGACGAACCTGTTCGACAGGCGCTATGCGAGCTTCGGCGTGCTGGGCCAGAACTTCTTCAACGGGCCCGGCCACACGTTCGACGGCGCGAATCCGGTGAACGAGCAATTCGTCGGACCAGGCGCGCCGCGCGGTTTCTGGGTGGGCCTCCATTACGCCTGGGATTGAACTCAGGGGCCGAGCGTACGCATCGGGGTGAGTCCGCATTCCTCCACGCGGGCCATTTAAGGTAATACACAGGCTGGCGAATCGCGTGGCACGTGTTTCGATCGACGCACGCTGCCTTGCATACGGTTCGCTTACACAGCGTGTTGCGCGTCGCGCGCGCATTCGGCGCAAACCGGCTGGCTGGAATCGATGGCCGGATGGCCCGGAGCTTGCTATTAGAGGACACCGAGAAATACCGAAGTGTCCGGCAAGGTACCGGCCAATCGTGGAGGAGAGCATGCGCGACGACGTACAGATGGCCGCGGGTCAAGCGGTCCAGGTGTCCAATGGCTGGCCCGCACCGGCCATTCAGAAGGCGCACGAGCGCTCGGAGACCTTCGGTCTGCGCGCGGGCGCGAGACCGGATTACGACGTGCTTTCGGGCGCGGGTCTCGAACTCAAGCGCGAGCAGAACCGCGTGCTGTGCATGCATGCCACGCCGGTCATGGAGACGCTGCACGAGCAGATCGTCAACACGCAAAGCATGATCGTGCTGACCAATGCCGAAGGCTTGATCCTGCATTCGATCGGCGACGACGATTTCCTCCAGCGCGCCGAAAAGGTCGCGCTGCGGCCCGGCGCCAACTGGGCCGAGGACCGCCAGGGCACCAACGCGATCGGCACTGCGCTCGCCGAGCGCTGTGCGATGGTCGTGCACGGCGACCAGCATTACCTCGCGGCGAACCGCTTCCTCACCTGCTCGAGCGTGCCGATCTTCGACCCGTACGGCGACGTGATCGGCGTGCTGGACGTGACGGGCGATCATCGCAGCTATCACCAGCACACCATGGCGCTCGCGCGCATGTCCGTGCAGATGATTGAGAATCATTTGTTTGCGACGACTTTTCAGGAGACGCTGCAGGTCTCGTTTCATGGCCGCCCGGAATTCCTCGGCACGCTGATGGAGGGCATCGCCGCCTTCACGTGCGACGGGCGTTTTCTCTCGGCCAACCGCAGCGCGCAGTTTCAACTCGGCCTCTCGCTCGCCGCGCTGCGCGCCCATACGCTCTCGTCGCTATTCCAGACCACCAGCGCGCAACTGATCGACAGTATGCGTGCGGGGCTGGAATCGCACCTCATGCTCAATCTCGCGAGCGGGGCGGTGGTTTGCGCGCGCGTGCAGTTCAGGCGTGCGACGCTGGCCGAAGGCGCCCGGCCCGTCGTGGTGCATGGCGCGGCTGCGCAGCCGGCCGCCTATGCGACGGCGCAGCCGCCTTCCATGGGCCTCTCGCGCCTGAGCTACCTCGACACGGGCGATCCGCAAGTGGCGCTCGTGATCGCGAAGGTGCGCAAGGTGATCGGCAAGGACATCCCGGTTCTCGTCACCGGCGAAACCGGCACCGGCAAGGAACTGCTCGCCCAGGCCATTCATAACGATTCGCCGCGCCGCGACCAGCCGTTCGTGGCGGTGAATTGCGCGTCGATTCCGGAAACGCTTATTGAATCGGAACTGTTCGGCTACGAGGAGGGCGCCTTTACGGGCGCGCGGCGCAAGGGCGCGGCGGGCAAGCTGTTGCAGGCGAACGGCGGCACGCTGTTTCTCGACGAGATCGGCGACATGCCGTATCCGCTGCAAGTGCGCCTCTTGCGCGTGCTGCAGGAACGCATGGTCAATCCGCTCGGCTCGACGAAGACCATCCCTGTCGATATCGCGATCATCTGCGCGACGCACCGCGACTTGCGCGAGATGATCGCGCAGAACCGCTTCCGCGAGGACCTGTACTACCGGCTCAACGGCCTCGTGGTGCGCCTGCCGCCGCTGCGCGACCGCACGGATCTCGCGGTCGTGATCCAGAAGCTCCTGCACCGCGAATCGCACGGACGTGCGAACGTGCAGCCGCTCAGCGTCGCACCGGACGTGATGGCGCTGTTCGAACGCTGCGCGTGGCCCGGCAACTTCCGGCAGCTGGGCAACCTGCTGCGCACGGCCGCGGCCATGGTCGACGACGATGGCCAGATCCGCCGCGAGCACCTGCCCGACGACTTCTTCGACGACCTGCGCTGCTGCGGCCAGACCCAGGCATTGCCCCCGGCGCATGCCCACGCGGAGCCGCTGTTGCCGGAGGATGCGCGCCTCGAAGACGTGACCGCCTCGACCATTGCGGCCGCGCTCGCGCGCCATGGCGGCAACGTGTCGGCTGCAGCGCGGGCGTTGGGCGTGTCGCGCAATACCATCTACCGCAAGATGCCGGCTGCCGATTCCGGGCGCGGTTCGGGCGACGCCTGAAGCGCCATTCGCGCGCGGCCAGGTCGCTTCCTGTCTCTTCCTCTGTCCCACGGGTGTTGCATCCTGTAGCACCCGTGTTCCGAAACGCAACACCCTTTTCCACGCCGGCAGCACTGGCCGCATCGGGCGAACGCTGGCTCGCACCGGCATGCCCCTTGCTTTGAAGAGACTGGCCGCACATTCGATGCGGTATGCAGCCTCAATCTCAAACAAGGAGACATGTCATGCAGTGGACCACCCCCGCTTATACCGATCTGCGTTTCGGCTTCGAAATCACGATGTATATCGCCAACCGCTGAGCGCACGGCAGCGTGCCGTCCGCGCGGCCAGCGAGGCGTGGCGGGCGGCATGCAGCGAGAACGATCATGAAGATCAGGATACTGGGTTCAGGTGCGGGCGGCGGCCTGCCGCAATGGAACTGCAACTGCGCGAATTGCCGCCGCGCGCGGCAGGCGTACGGCGATGTGTTGCCGCGCACGCAGTCGTCGATTGCGGTGAGTGGCGACGGCGTGGACTGGGTGCTCGTCAACGCGTCGCCGGATCTGCTGGCGCAGTTGCGCTCGCATCCCGATCTGCAGCCCGCGCGCGCCACCCGCGATAGCGCGCTCGCCGCCGTCGTGCTGACCGACGCGCAGATCGACCATGTAACGGGCCTGCTGATGCTGCGCGAACACACCTCGCCGCTGCCGCTCTATGCCTGCGGGCCGGTGCTCGACGATCTGTCGGCCGGGCTGCCGCTCGTGCCGCTGCTCGGTCATTACTGCGGCGTGGAAGCCCACACGATCGCACCGGGCGAGCCGTTCACGATTGCCGCTTGCGCCGGCCTGCGCTTTACCGCGCTACCCGTGGAGAGCAAGCCGCCGCCGTATTCGCCGCGCCGCGAGGCATCCGTGCCGGGAGACAATATCGCACTCCTGATCGAGGATGTCGAAGCGGGCACGCGCGCGTTCTATGCGCCCGGTCTCGCACAGATGAGCACCGATGTGCTCGCCACCATGCGCCGAGCCGACCTCGTGCTCGTGGACGGCACGTTCTGGACCACCACCGAAATGATCGACCTCGGCCTCTCGACGAAGCACGCGGCCGACATGGGGCATCTCGCGCAGCGCGGCGACGACGGCCGGCCGGGCATGATCGACTGGCTCGACACATTGCCGCGCGGCACGCGCAAGGTGCTCACACATATCAACAACACGAATCCGATTCTCGACCCGCATTCCGTCGAGCACGCGCAACTGCGTGCACACGGCATCGATGTGGCCCACGACGGCATGCAGTTTCAGGTATGACGATGAACGCCCCTCTCAAGCTTGAAAGCACGCATGCAATACCATGGACTGCGAATGAATTCGAGTCGCGTCTTCGTGCGCTCGAATCGCGCTATCACATCTACCATCCGTTCAACCAGATGCTCAACGGCGGGCGTTGCTCGCCCGCGCAGATCCGCGGGTGGGTCGCGAACCGCTTTTACTATCAGATCAACATTCCGCTCAAGGATGCGGCGATCCTCTCGAACTGCCCCGACCGCGCTACGCGGCGCCGGTGGATCCAGCGTCTGACCGACCACGATGGGCAAGGCGAGAACGAAGGCGGCATCGAAGCCTGGGTGCGCCTGGGCGAAGCCGTCGGCGTCGATCGGGACACGATGTGGTCGCAACGACTCGTGCTGCCCGGCGTGCGCTTCGCGGTCGATGCTTACGTGAATTTCGCGCGGCGCGCGCCGTGGCAGGAGGGCGTGTGTTCGTCGCTCACCGAGATGTTCGCGCCGCAGATTCATCTGGACCGGCTCGCGGGCTGGCCTTCGCATTACCCGTGGATCGAGCCGCAAGGCCTTCAGTATTTCCGCAGCCGCGTGCCGCTCGCGCAGCGCGACGTCGAACACGGGCTCGAAGTGACGCTGAGCCATTTCCGCACGCCTGCCGAGCAGCAGCGCGCGGTGGAGATCCTGCAGTTCAAGCTCGATATTCTCTGGTCGATCCTCGATGCGGTCGAAAAGGCTTGGCCCATATGAACCCGATAGTGCCCGCTGCAGGCAGCGGCGTGCCGCTGCGCCCGCGCTTGCGCGGCATGTACCGCCTGCAGTGGGAGGCGGCCCAGGACGCGTACGTCCTGCTCTATCCCGAGGGAATGGTGCAGCTCAATTCGAGCGCGGGCGAGATACTCGCGCGTTGTGACGGCGCACACGAACTCGACGAGATCATTGGCGAGCTGGAGCGGCTTTTCAGCACCTCCGAACTGGCGCCCGACGTCTATCGCTTTCTCGATCACGCGCGGCTGCGCGGCTGGCTCGACTGACATGGCGACCGCTACCGCACTCCCGCCCAGGCCGCTCTGGCTGCTCGCCGAGCTGACCTATCGCTGCCCGCTGCATTGCGCGTTCTGCTACAACCCGGTGGACTTCGCGCGGCACGGCGAAGAACTCGACACCGAAACATGGCGCGCGACCATCAGCGCCGCTCGTGAACTGGGCGCGGCGCAGATCGGTTTCTCCGGCGGCGAGCCGCTGCTGCGCGACGACCTGGAAGCGCTCGTCGCGCATGCGCGCCAGCTTGGCTTCTATACGAACCTGATCACGTCCGGGATCGGCTTGAACGTCGAGCGCATCGAGCGGCTCAAGGCGGCCGGGCTCGATCATATCCAGGTGTCGATGCAGGATTCCACGCGCGAACTCAACGACTTTCTCACGAGCACGCGCACGTTCGAACTCAAGCGCAACGTTGCGCGGCTCGTGAAGGCGCATGGCTATCCCATGGTCCTCAACTGCGTGCTGCATCGCTTCAACCTGCCGCATATCGCGCAGATCATCGACATGGCGCTCGAACTGGGCGCCGACTATCTGGAGCTTGCGAACACGCAGTATTACGGCTGGGCCATGCTCAACCGCGATCAATTGATGCCCACCGCCGAGCAGCTTCGCGAAGCGGAGGAGACCGTGAATCGCTATCGCGCCCGGATTGGCGAGCGTTGCCGCATTCTGTTCGTCGTGCCCGACTACTTCGAACAACGGCCCAAAGCGTGCATGAGCGGCTGGGGCAGCGTGTTTCTCGGCGTGGCGCCCGATGGCGCGGCGTTGCCTTGCCACGCGGCGCGTTCGCTGCCGGGCCTCGTGCTGGCGAACGTGCGCGACGTGCCGCTGCAGCAGATCTGGTACGAGAGCGAAGCGTTCAACGCGTTTCGCGGGGACGGCTGGATGCGCGAGCCCTGCCGCAGTTGCGACGAGCGTCACGCCGATCATGGCGGCTGCCGATGCCAGGCCTACCTGCTGACCGGCGACGCCGCCGCGGCCGACCCCGTGTGCGCGAAGTCGCCGCATCACGACCGCATCGTGCAGACCGTGGCATTCGCGAGACGGCCAACGCGCGACGACGAGCGGCCGATCGTGTTCCGCAGCAGGCAGAACTCGCTCGCGCTTTGAGTGGAGAATCGACATGGCGTCGGTCGTTGCGCGCTTCAATCGCGGTGAGCGTGTGGTATTCGGCCCGCACGTGTTGGGGCGGCGTGCTGCAATTGCCGCTGTGGTTGCGGGCGTGCTCGCGCTGCATGCCGCGCTGATCGCGGTGGCACGCTGGGGGGCGAGCGCGTCGCACGCCATGCCGGTGCGCGTGAGGGTCGTGGACGCCGTGCTGATCGCGCCGGAGTCGCACAAGAGCGAAGCGCCTGCGCGAACGTCCTCGCCGAGTCGGTCAACTCATGAAGCAATCCGAAGCGATCCTGTGCAGCCGGCTCGAACGCGTCCAGCGGCGCCGGTGCACGCGCAAAGCGTCACCCGCACGCCCTGGTCGCCAGCGGCAGCACCTGCCGCACATGCTGCCCCCGAAGCCGCAATGCCAACGGAACGCCTCGCCGGATCGCAGCCGCAATCGCAACCCGCCCCCGTCGCCCAGGCGCCGGCCGCGGACACGCCGCGCCGGGTCGCCCATCTGGACTGCGCGCTCACGAAGCCCGACTACCCCGCGCAGTCCTTGCGCCGCGCCGAGGCGGGCACGGCCATCATCGAAGTCGATACCGCAGCGGACGGCCATGTAGTCGCCGCGCGCGTAGCGACGACGAGCGGCTACACGAGGCTCGACGAAGCGGCGCGCGCCGCCGCGCTCGCGAGCCGTTGCCAACCGTATGCCGAGGACGGCAAGCCGGCGCCCGCACGCGCCGACGTGCCGTTCACGTTCACCCTCAGCGAATGAAACGGAGGACCACATGCCAACCTATGGAATCGCGCACCTGTGGGCTCAGGGCGATCCGATGACGCGCTTCGTGGCGGCGCTGCTCATAGCGATGTCGGTCGTGTCGTGGGCGGTGATCGTGTTGAAGGCGTGCGAGTTCGCGCATCTGCGCCGCCATGGCGGCGCCGCGCAAAGGCGCTTCCGGGAAGCCGGCGACGCCGACGATGGCGTCGACGCCTTGGGCCGCCCCGGCACGCCGTTCTTCGAATTGGCCAGCGCCGGCCAGCGCGCGCTGGCGCACCACGAGGCGAGCAGCGCCGGGCACCGCGGGCGCGTCGATCTGAGCGAGTGGCTGCTGCGCAGCCTCAGGGCTTCGGTGAGCGAGAGCTCGACGCGTCTTCAGCGCGGCCTTGGCCTGCTTGCCTCGATCGGCAGCACGGCGCCGTTCGCCGGCCTGCTCGGCACCGTGTGGGGCATCTACCATGCGCTGCTCGCACTCGGCGCCAGTGGCGACGCCAGTCTCGAACACGTCGCGGGGCCGGTTGGCGAGGCGCTCATCATGACGGCGCTCGGCCTGTGCGTGGCGATTCCCGCCGTGCTTGGCCACCACGCGCTCGCGCGTGTCTCGCGCGATATCGTCGCGCAGCTCAACCGCTTCGCCTACGGGGTGCACGCGCTGTTGCTCACGGGCAGCGCGCCTGCGCCGATGAAGGAACGGGTATGAACGACGATCGCGATCTGGAAGACGAAGCGATGCCGGCGGCCGACATCAACATGACGCCGCTGATCGACGTGATGCTCGTGCTGCTCGTCATCTTCATGGTGACGCTGCCGGTTCTGCACCAATCCGCGCATCTGGCGTTGCCGCGCGCGACCAGCCAGCGCGAGGATCTGGCGGCGCCGCACGTCGACATCGTCGTCGATGCGCTCGGCCACATGAGCTGGAACGCGCAGCCTGTTCAGGAGTCCGGTCTATCGGCGCGGCTGGCGGAAGCCGCGCGGCTCACCCCGCAGCCCGAAATCCGGCTCTCGGCCGATCGCGCCACGCCGTACGGGCGTGTCGCGCAGCTGCTCGCGGCGGCGAGCGCCGCAGGACTCGCGAAGGTCGGCTTCGTGACCGAGCCGGACGCGCCGCCGCGCGGCCAATGACCGCTGGCGTTAGAGCTTCATGCGCTGCAAGACACGATCGTTGAGCACGAAACGATGAAACAGCGCCGCGGCCACATGCAGGCAGATGAACGCGAACAGCACCCACGCGAGCACGCTGTGGACGTCGCCCATGGCGTGCCCGAACGACGATCCCGCAGCGGAGAGCGCGGGCAGGGGGATGGCGCCGAACAGCGTGACGTCCCATGCGCGCGACGAGGCGTTGATCCAGCCGAGCACCGGCACCGCGATGAGCAGGGCGTAGAGACCGACATGCGTGAGGGCCGCCACGGCGCGCATGAACGGCGTCTGGTCGTCGGGCGGCGGGCGATGGGTGGCGCGCCAGACCAGACGGCACACCATGGCGGCGACGAGCGCCGTGCCGACGCCCAGATGCCACGCAATTTCGCCAACGGGGCGCGTGTCGCGGTGCACGTCGGGCATGGTCCAGCCGATCACGAACTGCGCCGCCACGAGTGCGACGACGAGCCAGTGAAGCAGGCGCGCTACGAAGTCATAGCGCGAATCGGCGGCGATTTGCATGGGCGCTCCGTGCTCAGAAATGGTCGGTTGAAAGCGGCGATTCTAGCGTGCCGAGATTAACGGATCATTAACTGTGCAACTTGCCGGCCCCTTTTACAGCCACGTCCCCCCTTGGCGCTCGTTCGGCTCCTGCGCAAGCGCGTCGAAATCGTGGATCCAGTCCAGATGATTGAGCACGCCCTCGCGCGAGCCGAGCCGGGCGTTGCGTTCCCGCGCGGCGGGGCCGTCGGGCAGATGCAGCACGTCCGCCGTGGTGATCGAAGCGTACTGCACCTTGCGCGTGCGGCCCCGGCGCAGGCGCTCGTAGGCTTCCTGCGCTTCGTGCCAGTTGCCGGGTCCCGCCTTCGCCAGTTGGTCGGCCAGCACCACGGCATCCTCGATCGACTGGTTCGCGCCCTGGCCGTGGTGCGGCACGAGCGCATGCGCGGCGTCGCCGATCAGCGTGATGCGGCCCTTGCTCCAGCGGCCGAGCGGCGGGCGGTGGAACAGCCCCCAGCGCTGGCTGATCGGCGCGGCGGTGATCATCTGCACGACGGCCGGGTGCCAGTCCCTGAAAAGGCGCAGTTGCTCGCCCTCCTGGGCGGGCATGACCCACTTGCGCGACGGCCACGGCGAGGGATGGCGCTCGACCAGCAGGAAATTCTGGTCGCCCTTGTCGCCAATCGGATAGTGCAGCAGATGGCCGCCCGGCCCGACCCAGAACTGGATGGTCTCGGGATCGGGCAACAGGTCCACGCGCTCCGCGGGCACCACGCCGCGAAAGCCCGAGCAGCCCGAATACAGCGCGTCGTCGTAGCCCAGCATCCAGCGCCGCGTGATCGAGCGCGCGCCGTCGGCGCCGATCACGAGATCGGCATCGACGCGTTCGCCGTTGGCGAACGTCAGGCTCACGCGATCGGCATGCTGCGCGAGATCGACGAGCCGATGGCTGAGCTTGATGCGCTCGAGCCCGACCGCGCCCGACAGCACCGCTTGCAGATCGGCGCGATGCACGCCCCAGTACGAGCCGCCGAATTGCCCGCGGGAGTCCGGTGCGCCGCGATGGTGGCCGATCACCGCGCCGCTGCGGCCGTCGCGATAGACGAGCCCCGGCACTTCCGCGCAGACTTTCTCGAAGGCCGGGCGCAGGCCCATGCGCTCGTAGAAGCGTGTGGCGTTGGCCGAGAGCGCGACGGCCGCGCCCACTTCGCGCAGCTCGTCGGTCTGCTCGAAGAGTTGCGCGTCGATGCCGTGCTCGCGCAGCGCGAGCGCGAGTGTGAGGCCGCCGATGCCAGCGCCGACGATCGCAATCTTCAGATCACGTGGTTTCATGACTGTGTCTCCGATATTCAGATATGTGGGGTCGGCTGGCGCTGGTTCGTCACGCTCACACCGTGTCGGCATTCTCGGCAGCCGCTTCTCATTCCACAATAAAATGGAATGAATCTGCTTCATCACTGGATTGAATGAATGGAACTGGGTGACATCGATCTCAACCTGCTGCTGCTTTTTCATCGGCTCATGCGCGAGCGGCGCGTGGCGAGCGTGGCCGAGCAGATGAACATGAGCCAGCCCGGCGTGAGCAACGCGCTCGCGAAGCTGCGCCGCCTGCTGGGCGATCCGCTCTTCGTGCGCGGGCCGGGCGGCGTGGTGCCCACGCCGTTCGCGCTGCGTCTCGCGGAGCCGGTCGCGCAGGCGCTCGCCACGCTGCACGGCGCGCTCAATCCCGTGACCGGCTTCGATCCGCTGCGCGCCACGCGCACCATGACGATCGGCATGACCGACATCGGCGAGGTCGTGTTTCTGCCCGCGCTGCTCGAGCGCCTCGCGCGCGAAGCCCCGGGCGTCGCGCTCAATACCGTGCGCAATACGGGCGTCAATCTCAGCGACGAGATGGCCGATGGCCGGGTCGATCTGGCCATCGGGTTGCTGCCGCAACTCAAGGGCGGCTTCTATCAGCGGCGCCTCTTCGATCAGCGCTATGTCTGCCTTTTCAGGCGGGGGCATCCGCTCGAGAACGCGGCGCTCACGCTCGCGGCCTGGCGCGAGGCCGAGCATCTGGTGGTGGTGTCGGCGGGCACGGGGCACGGCCAGGTCGACGAGTGGCTGAAACGGCGCGGCGTGAAGCGTCAGGTGCGGCTTTCGGTGCCGCACTTCATGAGCGTGGGCTACATCCTCGAACGCACCGATCTGATCGCCACCGTGCCGGAGCGGCTGGCGCTGCAACTGGCGAAGCCGTTTTCGCTGAGCCTGAGCGCGCTGCCCATGAAGCTGCCCGCCGCGCCGATTCACTTGCTCTGGCACGCGCGCGTGCAGCACGACGAAGGCAACCGCTGGCTGCGCGAACTCGTGATCGAACTCTTTGCCGATGGGGGCGGGCAAGCGCGCAAGGGTAGCGGCGCTGCCCGCGCTTGAGCGGCGACAGATTCAGCCAGTGCCACGAGTTACATCATAATGTGATATAAAGTGCGGAGGACGTTACTGACCGATTTCGAGCGGCAAGAGGAACCATGAGCAATCACAACGGCGACAGGGGCGATTTCGCGACCGATGTCCGGCTTCTGCGCATTAGCGCCATTGCGGCCGCCGGCGGCGCGCTGAGCACCGTCGCGGCGGACTTTCTCCTGCACCTCATCCGCTTCTTCACGAACCTGTTCTTCTTCCAGTCGTTTTCCACGGCGAATCATTCGCCGGCCGAGAACACGCTCGGCCTGCTCGTGGTCGCGATGCCGGTGATCGGCGGCCTGATCGTGGGGCTGATTGCGCGCTATGGCTCCGAGCAGATCCGCGGCCACGGCATTCCCGAAGCCATCGAAGCCATCTTGTTCGGCAAGAGCAAGATGTCGCCGAAAGTCGCCGTGCTCAAGCCGCTCGCCTCCGCCATTGCGATCGGCAGCGGCGGCCCGTTCGGGGCCGAAGGCCCGATCATCATGACGGGCGGGGCGATCGGCTCGCTCATCGCGCAGTTCTTCCACCTCTCGGGGGCGGAGCGCAAGGCGCTGCTCGTGGCGGGTGCGGTGGCGGGCATGACCGCGGTGTTCGGCACGCCGGTCGCCGCCGTGCTGCTCGCCATCGAGCTGCTGCTGTTCGAATTGCGGCCGCGCAGCCTGCTGCCCGTCGCCATTGCCTGCGCCGTCGCCGGCTTCACGCGTCCGCTGCTGCTCGGCAGCGGCCCGCTCTTTCCGCTGCAAACCATGCCGCTCGGCACGGTCGGCATCGTGTCGTCGTGCATTGCCGGGCTCGTCGCGGGCGCGTTGTCGTGGGGCCTGTCCACGTGGCTCTACAAGGTCGAGGACCTGTTCGGCAAGCTGCCGATCCACTGGATGTGGTGGCCGGCGCTCGGCGCCATCGCGGTGGGCATTGGCGGGTACTTTCAGCCGCGCACGCTCGGCGTGGGCTACGACGTGATCGGCGACCTGCTGCACAACCACCTCGCCATGCAGGCGGTGATCGGCATCGTGGTCGTAAAGGCCATCATCTGGGTCATTGCGCTTGCCTCGGGCACCTCGGGCGGTGTGCTCGCACCGTTGCTGATGATGGGCGCGGGCGTGGGCGCGCTGGCCGGCCCCTACATGCCGGGCCACGAGCCCGCGGTGTGGCCGCTCATCTTCATGGCGGCCGCGCTCGGCGGCATGATGCGCGCGCCGGTCATGGCCGCCGTGTTCGCGTTCGAACTCACGGGCGACGCCAATGCCTTGCTGCCGCTGCTCGCTTCGGCGGCGGTGGCGTACGGCTTCACGGTGCTGCTCATGCGCCGCTCGATTCTCACCGAGAAGATCGCGCGCCGTGGCTATCACATTTACCGCGAATACAGCATCGACCCGCTCGAGCGGCACTACGTGGATGAGGTCATGACCAAGGGCGTGCAATCGATCGACGCCCGCACGCCGGTCGCCGACGTGCTGCGCACCTACTTCGGCGCGCAGCAGAAGTTCCGCGCGTTCCCCGTGGTCGACAACGGCGTGCTCGTGGGCATGGCCGACCGCGCGCTGCTCGACCGTGCGTTGCCCAGTTCCGCGGATGCGCCCATCGGCGCGCTTTTCTCCGATGCACTGCCCGAAGTTGCGCTGCCCGGCGAGACCTGCCGGAACGTGGCCGCGCGCCTGGCCATCACGGGGCTCGACCGCGTTCCCGTCGTCGACGACGACAAGAGCCGCCGCCTGCTCGGCATCGTGTCGCGCCACGATCTCGTCAAGCCTTCGCTTTCGGTGTTCACGGAAGAGCGCGAGCGCGAACAGTTCCGCCGCGTGTGGGTGCCGCGCAACGAGCGCTTCGCACCCACCAGCAAGCGCCCGGGCATGACGGACGAGCGCGCCGAAGCCAAACACTGAGCCCTGTCCGCACAACGCAACGCGCCAACACGGAGAAATAGATGCCTGATGAGGGAAAAGCAAAACAGGGGTTTGGCGCATTCCTTAAATCATTTGCGACGCGCGTGCTGACCGAGCGCGACACGCACCTGGGCGATGTGCCCAACGAATACTTCGCCATGTGGCTGGACCCGAGAATGGTCTACTCGTGCGCGTGGTTCGAAAGCGGCGAAGAAGACCTCGCCACGGCGCAGCTCAAGAAGATCGACCATGTGCTCACGAAAATCGGCCTGCAGCCGGGCCACCGCGTGCTCGATGTCGATTGCGGCTGGGGCGCACTGGTCATTCGGGCCGCGCAGCAACCGCAATGCGCGAAAGCGGCATCGAGGTGTCGATCTACGAGATCGTCGGGCGCAAGGTGGGCACGCGGGCCAGCGCGCTGCCCTGGCCCGGCGTGAGTTAACCCCTCCGCTAGCGGAATTTGCCCGCGCGCTGGGTGGCCGCGGGCAACTGCCGCGTTTCGCGCACCGAGCGCGGATGCCACAGGCGCGCGCCGCCCTCGATGCCCCGGTCGTTCGACACGGTTGCCACGTTCGGCGGCAGATCGAATGTGAGGCGAGCCGCGTTGCCGCCGCCTATCCACAGCTTGTCGTAGTGCACGAGCGAGTCGAGTATGCCGATGATCTTCTCGACGCGCGCGTTCCAGCGCTTGTTCCCCGCCTTGCTGCGCGCGGCGTCGCCGATGTACTCGTCGTACGCGCGCTTCCTGCTGACAGGATGATGTGCGAGTTCGAGGTGCGGCATCAGTTCGCCGTCACGGAACATGGCTGTGCCCACGCCCGTGCCGAGCGTCATCACGAATTCCAGTCCTTCCCCTTCGATCGCGGCGAGGCCCTGCATTTCCGCATCGTTGATCATGCGCACCGACGCAATGCCGAGGCGCTCGCCGAGCATCTGCGCGAGCGGCACGTCGTTCCAGTCGTCGGGGCCGAGATGCGGCGCCGTGATCACATGATTGTTGCGCACGAAACCAGGAAAGCCGATCGAAACGTGGGTCGCCGGATACTGCTTGAGCAGCGGGCCGGCGAGCGTCGCGAGCGTTTCGACCAGCAAGGCGGGCGGGCACGGATGCGGCGTCGCCACACGCACGCGCTGCGTGCGCATCGCGCCGCTCGCGTCGATGATCGCGGCCTTCAGGCCCGTGCCGCCTACGTCGATGGCGAGAATATTTTCGATGTCCTGCGGCGTGTGCGCTGCACTGACCGCGCTTTTCACAGCACTTTTCTTGACCGCTTTTTCGATTCTGGTCATACGTTCTCCTTGGCTGTCGGGTTCACGTCTTCTTCGCCGGCGCCGGCGCGAGGGCGCGCCACGCCCGGCCGTCGCGCGCGAGCAGCGCATCGGCCTGCGCCGGCCCTTCGCTGCCCGCGGCGTACTCGTACACGGGAAGCGCGGCGTCGAGTTCCGGGTGCAATACGCCATCCACGGTCGACCATGCCGCTTCAATGCCGTCGGCGCGTTGAAAGAGCGTCTGGTCGCCGAGCATGCAATCGTAGAGCAGGGTTTCGTAGCCCACGTTGGCGCGCTCCGCGAAGAAGTCGTCGTAGTCGAACGACGAATGCACGGGGCCGATCTGCACGACCGGCCCCGGCGTCTTCACGTTGAAGTCGAAGCTCGTGCCATGCGACGGGTCGATACGCAGCGTCAGCACGTTGGGCGTGAGCGTATCGACCGGCGTGTCGCGAAAGAGCAGGAACGGCACGCTTTTCAACTGCACCGAAATCTCCGTGCGCCGGGCGGCGAGGCGCTTGCCGGTACGCAGATAGAACGGCACGCCTGCCCAGCGCCAGTTGTCGATCTGCACGCGCGCGGCGGCATAGGTTTCGGTGCGGCTGTCCTGCGCCACGTCCGGCTCTTCGCGGTAGCCCACGCCCGCCGGGCCTTTTGCGTATTGACCGAACACCACGTCGTCGGGCGTGAGCGGCTTGAGCGCATCGAAAATGTCGGCCTTCTTGTTGCGCACGGCTTCGGCGTCGAACGAGTTGGGCGGCTCCATGGCGACCATGCCGAGCAGCTGAAACAGGTGATTGGGCACCATGTCGCGAAACGCGCCGGTCTGCTCGTAGAACTTGCCGCGGCCCTCCACGCCGATCACTTCCGAAGCCGTGATCTGCACGCTGTCGATGTACTCGCGCCGCCAGACGGGCTCGAACATCGCGTTGGCGAAGCGCAGCGCGAGAATGCTCTGCACTGTGTCCTTGCCGAGGAAATGGTCGATGCGATAAACCTGCGATTCGTTCGCGACGCGCAGCACATGCTGGTTCAAGTCGCGCGCCGAAGCGAGATCGGCGCCAAAGGGCTTTTCGATCACGACGCGGCGGAACGTGCCGTTGCCGTCGTTGCCCTCGTCGAGCAGCCCGGCCCGCCCGAGGCGCTCGATAATCGGTTTGAAGAAGCGCGCGCCCACGGCGAGATAGAACACGACGCTGCCGCGCGACTTGCCGTTCAGCTGCTGCGCGAGGCGCTCGAACGCGCTGTCGTCCTCGAATTCGCCCGCCATGTAGGTGAGGCGCTGCGCGACCCAGTCCCACGCCTTGTCGTCGAGCTTGCCGGCGTGGAAGGTGCTCGCCTTGTCGGCGGCGAATTTTTCGAGTGAGGCGTGCAGGTCGTCGGCCCACGCCTTCGTCTCGCGCTCGCCATGATTCACGCCGATGATCTTCATGCCGTCGTCGAGCAGGCGGTCGACGGCGAGGTTGTAGAGCGCCGGCATCAACAGGCGCTTGGTCAGATCGCCGCCCGCGCCGAAGATCACGAGCGTGCAGGGCGGCGCGGGATGCTTGCCGGGGGGCGAGGCGGGCGCGGCCGGTGCGCCGCGCGGATGCGCAGGCACTTTCGCGCTGGGGGCCGCGCGGGAAGCTTCATTGGAAGAGGCAGGGTGAGTCGGTTTCGTCGACATGATTTCGCTTCAGTGGGCCGAAATGAAGACAGCGAGCAAATCCGGTACCTTGACTGACCCAGTTTGCGCGCATTGAGTTCAATCCGCCAATGAAGGTATTTTGTAATGTCGTGGGCGCGCACGTCGGGCCGCTCCCCACCTCGCCGATGGCGCGATTCGCAGTACCCTTACCGGCGGCGGCACTTCGATCAATCTGCATGAACCGACCCGAGGATGGTGGTTATGTCCGAAAAGCACTCCCCCGACGAAAAAGATTCCCATGATCCGCAGGGCATGCGTGGCGGACTGACGAACTACGGCGACACCGACTTCTCGCTGTTCCTGCGCAAGGCCTTCATCAAGGGCGCCGGATATACCGACGATGCGCTGGCGCGACCCGTCATCGGCATCACGAACACGGGCAGTGCGTACAACCCGTGCCACGGCAACGTGCCCCAGCTGCTCGAGGCGCTCAAGCGCGGCGTTCTGCTGGCGGGCGGCTTGCCGATGGAATTCCCGACCATCTCCATCCACGAGAGCTTTTCGCAGCCGACCAGCATGTTCATGCGCAACCTCATGTCGATGGATACGGAGGAGATGATCCGCGCCCAGCCCATGGACGCGGTGGTGCTCATCGGCGGCTGTGACAAGACGGTGCCTGCGCAGTTGATGGGCGCGGCATCGGCGGGCATTCCGGCCATTCAGCTCATTACCGGGTCGATGGTGACGGGCGCGCATCGCGGCGAACGCGTCGGCGCGTGTACGGATTGCCGCCGCTACTGGGGCAAGTTTCGTGCGGGCGAAGTTACGGCGGACGAGATCGCCGAGGTGAACGACCGCCTCGTGCCGAGCGTCGGCACCTGCGCCGTCATGGGCACGGCCAGCACGATGGCCTGCGTGGCGGAAGCCATGGGCATGACGACGCCGGGCGGGGCCTCGCCGCCGGCGGTGAGCTCGGACCGTATGCGCGTGGCCGAGCAGACCGGCGCGCAAGTCGTGGCGATGGCGAAACGGCGGCTCACCATCGACCAGGTGCTCAGCGCCGAGTCGTTCGAGAACGGCTTGCGGGTGCTGCTGGCCATTGGCGGATCGACCAACGGTATCGTGCATCTCGCCGCTATTGCCGGGCGCATGGGCTTCGACATCGATCTGGACGCGGTGGACCGCATGGGCCGCGAAACGCCGGTGCTGCTCAACCTGAAGCCGTCCGGCGAGCACTACATGGAAGATTTTCATCGGGCTGGCGGCATGGCCACGCTGCTGCACGAGCTGAAGCCGTTGCTGCATCTCGATGCCATGACCGTGACCGGCCGCACCCTGGGCGAGGAGATGGAGCGCGCCGGGCCGCGCTTCGCGCAGGACGTGGTGAAGCCGCTCAGCGCGCCCATTTACCCGCAAGGCGGCCTCGCCGTACTGCGCGGCAATCTTGCGCCGGGCGGCGCGGTCATCAAGCAATCGGCCGCCTCGGCGGCACTCATGGAGCACGAGGGCCGCGCCGTGGTGTTCGAAGACGCGACCGATATGGCGAACCGCATCGACTCCGACGACCTCGACGTGCAGGCCGACGACGTGATCGTCCTCAAGCGCATCGGGCCCAAAGGCGCGCCGGGCATGCCCGAGGCCGGCTATATCCCGATCCCGAAGAAGCTGGCGCGGGCCGGCGTGAAAGACATGGTGCGGATTTCGGACGGACGCATGAGCGGCACGGCATTCGGGACGATCGTGCTGCACGTCACGCCGGAAGCCGCCATCGGCGGCCCGCTCGCGCAGGTCCGCAACGGCGACCGCATCCGCTTGAGCGTGGCCAACCGCGAGATCGCCCTGCTCGTGGACGACGAAGAACTGCGGCGCCGGGCGCTGGCGAATCCGGTGACTGCGCCCACGGCAAGCCGCGGTTATCACAAGCTCTTTCTGGACACCGTGACCCAGGCAGACCAGGGCGCCGATTTCGATTTCCTCAGGGCTGCCGAAACGCGCGGCACAGTTCCCAGGAAGTAGCGTGCGGGCCGGAAGGCCGGGAAGCCGGGAAGCCGGGTGCGCAGTTGCGCGTGGCCGCACTGCTTGCCCGGCGTTCTGATTTCGGTATAATGAAAGCTCGTTCGGAATATCGAACAAGAATAAATCAAGCAGCAGCAAAGCATCCAGAGTCGGACTGACCGACGCCAACCTGCCTCCCGGGCAAGGTGGAAGCCCTCGAGGCGATGCGGCCGATTAACGGCAACGAAACGGGAACAGCCTGGCTGGCACCGGTTCGATCAACCTTCATCCGGAGCCACCATGCATCAAGACACCTCCTCCTCGTCGACCGTCTGTGAAGACCTGTCGCACTGCCTTCCTGGTTTCACGCTGACTCACACCGTTCATCTCGTGTCCGGTCTGGATCTTGGCGTTGTTTCGACCGCTGCCGGCGTGCTCGACGGCGAACGGGTGGTCGTCGACCGATGGGCCGTGACCCGCTTCGGCGACGTGCTCGAGCAAAAAATCGTATTTGGCGACATGACCGAAAGGCGGGCGGCCCGGCTGCGCGAACAGCTCGCGGCCGTCGACGGCGTGTTGCGCGCGAAGATAGAGCATCATTTCGTGCGCGCCCGCTGAAACCGCCGGCCGCCGTCGCCGCTGCACTGAACGAGGAGTCAGGGTGCCAGACACCAGCGTTGAACGAGGGCAACACCCACGCGTCTTTGTTGCGGACATCGGCGGCTCGTACATCAGGCTCGGTGTATCGGACCGCCCGGGCAGCGTACGCCTCGTGGAAAGCGTGCCGACGCCCGTCGACAGCTGGGAGGCGTTCGGCGCGGCCCTCGAAGCCCTCGCGACCCGGCATATCGGCGAGACCCGCTCGCCCCTCGTCATCTCGATGGCGGGGGCGATCGATCCCGCAAACGGCGTGATTTGCGCGTCCAACATCCCCTGCGTCTCGGGCCGCGTGCTCGGCGCGGCGTTGTCGTCCCGGCTCCAGCGGCGCATCCGCATTGCCAACGACGCGGACTGCCTCGCCTTGGCCGAGGCCGTCGAGGGCGCGGGGGCGGGCCACGATGTCGTGTTTGGCGTGGTCCTCGGCTCCGGTGTCGGCGGCGGGCTCGTCGTGGGCGGCCGTGTGGTCGGCGGTGCGAGCGGCATCGCGGGCGAGTGGGGCCACGGGCTGCCCGTCAGCACGCACGTCGACTTCGACGGCACGGGCCACGCCCAGCCCGTGAGCGCCTTGCGTTGCGGCTGCGGGCGCCTGGGCTGCGTCGACACCATCGGCGCGGCACGCGGTCTGGAACGGCTCCACGCACTCCTGCACGACGAACAGAAAGACAGCCATACCCTGCTCGACGACTGGCAGCGAGGCGGCGCTTGCGCGCGGCGCACCGTTGCCGCCTGGCTCGCACTGGTATCGGAACCGCTCGCAGCCGTGGTCAATATCACGGGCGCCTCGGTCGTCCCGGTTTGCGGCGGCCTGTCAAATGTGGCCCCATTGATCGACGCGCTGGATGCGGCCGTGCGCAAGCGCACGCTGCGGCAATTTCGCGAACGCGTCGTGGTTCCGGGCGCGTTCCGGCAGGACGGCGGACTCATCGGTGCGGCCATCATCGCGAGGCAGGACGACTGGCGCGAGCCGTAACGCGCCGTGATCGCCCGCACAGGAAAAATGGGCTTCCGACGCCTAAACTGATCTATGAAGCCAGACGGCTATCGGTCAGGGTATCGGTCAGCGGCTACCGGGGTAAGCATCATGAAAGGGCGTGAATTGTGCAGACTCCTGCTCGTGCTCGTGGCGCTATGCATCAGCGCCGGGGCGAGCGCGGGGAGAGGCGGCGGATGGATGCATGGCGGCGGCGGTGGCTGGGGCGGCGGTGGAGGCGGCTGGGGCGGCGGCTATGGCGGCGTGAATCGCGGCAGCGGCTGGAGCGGCGGCTACCACGGCGGTTATAACGGCAGCTATCACGGCGGCGGCTGGTATCACGGCGGTTATTACCACGGCGGCTACTACCACGGCTACGGCTGGTACCACGGCGGCTACTATCACGGCTGGTATGGCTGCTGCGGATCGGCGAGCGTCGGCTTCTACTTCGGCCCCGGCTTCATCTACGGCTATCCGTTCTATCCGTACTACTATCCGCCGTACGTCGCGAGCGTCTACTACCCCTACGTTTCCGGCGACTTTTCGCAGCCCACGCAGTGGATCGAACAAGGCCAGGGCCAGGCCCAGGCCGAGCCCCAGTACGGCGGCGCCAATATGTACGATCAAAACGAGGAGCAGTACGGGCAAGGCGGCCAAAGCGGCCAGGGTGGCGAGGCGCCATACGGCGTCTGGTACTACTGCGTCGCGTCGCAGACCTACTACCCGTACGTAAGGACCTGCCCCGGCGGCTGGCAGCTGGTGCCCGCGCGGCCACCGGACAGTTGAATGACGGCGCGTCAGCGCACCGCGTAGCGTTCGGCTTCGGCGTGGCGGAACGTCAGGCCATGGCCGTGGCGCGCGAGGTCGGGCGCGATACGTCCGGCGTGCAGGCGCGGCGCGCCTTCGAACAGCATCGCTTCGATGCGCGCGTGATCGTGAAACCACTCGATATGCACGAGGCGCCGCGCCGCGCACGCCACGTGCAGATGCAGCGCCGGCGCGCAATGCGCCGAGAGCGGCGTATGCCATGCATCGCACAGCGCGTCGGCCTGCAGAAAGCCGGTGACGCCGCAGCAGCGCGTGGCGTCGGCCTGCAGCACGTCCACGGCGTGGCTTTCCAGCAGCGCGCGGAAGTCGTCTGCCGTATAGGCGTATTCGCCCGCCGCGAGCGCCATGCGCGCGGGCAGGGCGGCGCGCAGCGCGGCGAGGCCGCGGCGGTCGTCCGAGGAGACCGGCTCTTCGAACCACTGCACGTCCTCTTGCGCGAAGCATTGCGCGAGTCGCTGCGCCTCCTTGATCTCATACGCGCCGTTGGCGTCGACGAAAAGGCCCGCTGTGTTGCCTATCGCCTGGCGCGCCGCCGCCACGCGCGCCGGATCGTCGGCCGGGTGCGAACCGACTTTCATCTTGACCCACGCGCAGCCGTCGTCCTCGACCCAGCCGCGCAGCTGCTTCGTGAGCGTTTTCAGGTTGTAGCTCGTGAAGCCGCCGCTGCCGTACACGGGCACGCGCTCGCGCTGCATGCCGAGCAGCGCGCATAGCGGGATGCCGAGCGCCTTCGCC
Source organism: Paraburkholderia sp. EG287B (assembly GCF_040965595.1). Taxonomy (NCBI): domain Bacteria; kingdom Pseudomonadati; phylum Pseudomonadota; class Betaproteobacteria; order Burkholderiales; family Burkholderiaceae; genus Paraburkholderia; species Paraburkholderia sp. EG287B. The sequence goes on along the minus strand of NZ_JBFRCG010000004.1, from coordinate 2,070 downwards.
TTGAGGTCCCAGAGCGCGGCATCGACGGCGGAAATCGCGCAGGCCGCGAGGCCCGGCCGGCCGATGTTGCGAACGGCCCGCTGCATGTCGAGGTTGATGCGCGCGATGTCGAAGAGGTCGTGCTGGCGCACGGCGTCGCCGAGCACGCTCTCCACGAGCGCCGTGGCGCCCGCATGCGCATAGGTATAGCCCACGCCCGTGAAGCCGAGCGCGTCGATTTCGACCAGCACGAGCGTGGTGGAACGCCAGGCGATCGTGCCGTCCGCTTCGGGGGCGTCGGTGGGGATCGTATAGGCGCGGGCTTCGAGGCGCGTCACCCGGGTTGCGTTCATGGTCTCGGGTCCGGGCCGGTTTCACAGCAGCTTGTCGAGTGTGATCGGCAGATCGCGCACGCGCTTGCCCGTGGCGTTGTAGATCGCGTTCGCCACCGCTGCGGCCACGCCCACCACACCGATCTCGCCCACGCCCTTCGCGCCGAGCGGGTTCACCACGTCGTCGTGCTCGTTCACGAACAGCACGTCGATCTCGCCGATGTCGCGATTCACCGGCACGTGATATTCCGCGAGGTTGTGGTTCATGATGCGCCCGAGCGTATGGTCGATTTGCGCTTCCTCGTGCAGCGCCATGCCGATGCCCCATACCACGCCGCCGGCGATCTGGTTCGCCGCTGTTTTCGGGTTGACGATGCGGCCCGCCGCGACCGCGCTCACCACGCGCGCCACACGCACCACGCCGAGCGCTTCGTCCACGCGCACTTCGGCGAACACGGCCGAATGCGTCGCCATGGAATACTGCTTCTGGAGTGCCTCGGGCGCGAGCGTGATCTGCGCTTCGAGCGTTTTCATGCCCGCGTCGGCGAACACGTCGGCAAGGCGGGCGCGCGTCTCGGGCCGGCCGGCGCTCTCGTGCAGGCTCACTTCGCCGCCTTCGATCACGAGCGCTTCGTCCAGCATGGCGGGGTCGAGATTGGCGAACGCCACGCCGCCGTGCGCGGGCAGCAGTTGCGCGAGGCGCGAGCGCAGTTGCGTGCAGGCCAGCGATGCGGCGCTGCCGACCGAAGCCACGGTCCACGAGCCGCCCTCGATCGGCGCGCTCGGCAATGACGTGTCGCCGAGCGTGAAGTCCACGTCGTCGATGGCCATGTGCAGCGCGTCGGCGGCGATCTGCGAAATGGCGGTGTAGGTGCCGGTGCCGATATCGGCCGTGGCGCTGGCGAGTTCGAGGCGGCCTTGCGCATTGAGCACGGCGCGCACGGTCGCCTCCGTCTGCAACGCTTCCCAGATGCCCGTGGCCATGCCGTAGCCCACCAGTTCGTGGCCCTCGCGCATGGCACGCGGCGTGGCAATGCGCGCGCCCCAGCCAAACCGCTCGGCGCCTTGCGCGTAGCAGTCGAGCAGCGCCTTGCTCGAATACGGCAACTGCTTGTTCGCGTCTTCGTCGGCGTAATTGCGGATGCGCAGTTCGAGCGGGTCCATGTCCAGCGCGACGGCCAGTTCGTCCATGGCGCATTCGAGCGCGTAGAGGCCTTGCGCGGCGCCGGGCGCGCGCATGTCGAGCGGCGTGTACACGTCGAGCCGCCCGAGCTTGTAGCCGAGCTGGACGTGCGGCGCGCGATAGAGCCGTCCCGTCCAGTTGACGACCACGTCGGTGAAGTCCTCGAACTGCGAGGTTTCTCCCACGGCTTCGTGGATGATCGCTTCGAGGCGGCCGTCGCTGTGCGCGGCGAGCGCAACGTGCTGGATCGAGGCGGGCCGGTGCCCGAACGTGAACATTTGCGCGCGCGTGAGCGCTACGCGCACGGGCAGGCGCAGCGCGCGCGCCGCCATCATCGCGAGCGGCAGATGATATTGCGGCCGCAGGCCGGAGCCGAATGCGCCGCCCACGAACGGCGAGATCACGCGCACGCGGTCCTGCGCCAGGCCAAATACCTTCATGAGGTATTGCTGAGTATTGCTCACGCCCTGGGTCTTTTCGTAGACGGTATAGCGGCCGTCGGCGGAAGGCACGACGGTGCAGCCGTGCATCTCCATCGGCTGATGAAATTCCGTGGGCGTGCTGTAAAACGCGTCG